>DASYUW010000309.1:0-5291 GCA_036000845.1 Burkholderiales bacterium | reverse complement strand
GCGCTTGATGCCGTGCACCTCGTAGCCCTTGGCAAGCAGGAATTCGGCGAGGTATGCACCATCCTGGCCGGTAATGCCGGTGACGAGCGCGACTTTACTCATTCTGCGGTGACGGGCACATCTGTATACTCATGTGGGCCAATAGAGCCGGTCTTCGGCGACGATGAATCGAATCGGCGTATAGCGAAAGATTGAAGCGGAAATGGTTCCGATCACGGCAGCGATTCTAAGCGATTTGCACCTCGCCGGAAAGAAAACCCCGGGGCCCTTAACCCTTACAACCTGACATGAGCATGATTTTTCCTGTCGTCCTCTGCGGCGGTTCCGGTACGCGACTGTGGCCGCTTTCACGAACACTGCTGCCCAAGCAGTTCCTGCCCCTGGTAACGCGCAAAACGATGTTGCAGGAAACGCTTTTGCGCCTGGGCGGAATGGCCCAGCTGCAGGCGCCGCTGGTGGTGTGCAGCAACGACCATCGCTTCCTCGCCGCCGAGCAGTTACGCGAGATCGGCGTGACTTCGATGGCGCAGATCCTCGAGCCGGCGGGCCGCAACACCGCGCCGGCAGTGGCGGTTGCCGCGCTGTGCGTCGCCGATTCGGACCCGCAGGGGGTCATGCTGGTGTTGCCGGCCGACCACCTGATCCGCGACGTCGGCGGGTTCCACGAGGCCGCCGGCAAGGCGGCGACGCTCGCCGGCGCGGGCCGCCTGGTCACCTTCGGCATCGTCGCGCGCGAACCGGAAACCGGTTATGGCTACATCGAGCGTGGCGATGTGATCCCTGGCACAAAAAGCGCCTACCGGGTTGCGCGGTTCGTGGAAAAACCGGACGAAACGCATGCGCGCGAATTCATCGCCTCGGGCCGCTTCTACTGGAACAGCGGCATGTTCGTTTTTACCGCGACGCGCTACCTCGAGGAGCTCGGCAAGTACCGTCCGGACATCCTGAAGGCCGCGACGCAGGCGTGGAGCAGCAGCACCCGCGACCTCGACTTCATCCGCCTGGACGAGACCGCTTTTCTCGCCTCGCCTGCGGAATCGATCGATTACGCAGTGATGGAGAAGACCCGGGACGCCGCCGTGGTCGAGGCCGACATCGGCTGGAACGATATCGGCTCGTGGACCGCGCTGTGGCAGGCGGGATCGCCGGATGCGGCGGGCAACGTCACGCTCGGCGACGTTCACACCGACAATGCACGCAATTGCTACGTGCGGGCGGAAGACCGGCTGGTGGCGGCGGTCGGGGTCGAAGACCTGATTATCGTCGAGACCGCGGACGCGGTGCTGGTCACCCACAAGGACTGCTCGCAGGACGTGAAAAAAGTTGTCGAATCGCTGAAATCCAAGCAGCGCGACGAGTACCTGGTGCACAAGCGCGTCTACCGGCCGTGGGGCTATTACGAAGGCCTGGATAACGGCGAGCGCTTCCAGGTCAAGCGCATCATGGTCAAGCCCGGATCGAAACTATCGCTGCAGATGCACCATCATCGCGCCGAGCATTGGGTGGTGGTATCGGGAACCGCGAAAGTGGTGCGCGGCGAAGAAACGCTGCTGCTGTCCGAGAACGAATCGACCTACATTCCGCTGGGCACGAAACACCGGCTGGAGAACGTGGGCAAGGTACCGCTGCACCTTATCGAAGTGCAGTCGGGAAGCTACCTCGGCGAAGACGACATCGTGCGCTTCGAGGACGACTACAACAGGCAAGGATGAAGGATGAAGGATGAAGGCGGAAGGATGAGGGATGAGGAATGAATAGAACCATCCCTATTTCTTCTTCGTTGAAGTTCTTCTTGCAGATTTCGCGATGGTTACAAAGATTGCAAGTAATTCCCCGGTCTCAGACTTCAATGGGATAACTGATGCGCGATCGGCCATTCCGGATTCTTCCAGGAGTTCCAGCCAATAGAGCGATTCGTCAAGCTCCTGAAGACCGCCTTCGATTTTGCTTATAAAATCCGGGGTTGATTTTGCACGTTGCGCTTCCCGGTAGTGCGCCCCGACAGAGGTTGCGGACCTGAGTAACTGCCTGCCAAGCACCTGACAAACCGTGTTGCTCGGCAATTTCGAGTAGAAATGGACTACGTCTAGGGCAAATCGCTTCGTCCGAGCAAGCAGTTCGGCGGAATCTCTGGGCGTTTTGCCCATGGCTTTTCCTTCCGCCTTCATCCCTCATCCTTCATCCTTGCCCTTCATCCTTCCGCCTTCATCCTTGCCTTTCACCCTTCATCCTTCCGCCTTCATCCTTCATACTTGCTCTTCCAGGCAGAGCTTCAGCCCGGTTTTCCAGTCGGGAAGTTCGATCCCGAATGCCTGCCTGAGTTTGCCGTTGTCGAGCACGGAGTTGCGCGGGCGCCGTGCCGGGGAGGGATATTCCGCTGTCGTGATCGGCATGACCCTGGGCGCAGCCTGGCTTCCACGCAGAATTTCCTGCGCAAAATCGTACCAGGTCGTACGTCCAGCCGAGCTCAGGTGATACACCCCGCCGATGTCCTCGAGACGCTCGGCGTCCAGGTGTGCATGCCGGGACAGGCGGGTAACGATGCACGCCGTCGCCTCGGCGATCAGCCGCGCCGGTGTGGGCGCGCCATACTGGTCGTGGACCACTTTGAGCTCCTTGCGTTCGCGCGCCAGCCGTAACACCGTCAGCAGGAAATTCCGCCCCCGGGGGCCATACACCCAGCTGGTCCGCAATATGAGATGCGCGGGATTCGCCCCTGCCACGCCTCGCTCGCCGGCAAGCTTGGTTCTGCCATAGACGCTGATCGGCGCGGTTTCATCGTCTTCGACATAAGCGTCGTTCTTGGTGCCGTCGAAAACGTAGTCGGTCGAGTAGTGAACCAAGCCGGCGCCAAGCCGGGCCGCTTCCTCCGCCAGAATGCGCGGCGCATCGCCGTTCACTTTCGCCGCCAGTTCGGCCTCCGACTCGGCCTTGTCGACCGCGGTGTAGGCCGCGGCATTGACGATCAGTTCCGGACCGAAGGCCCGCACCGCGGAAACGATCGAATCCGCCGACGCCAGATCCAGCTCGCTCCTCGCGGGCGCGAAAATTTCGCCGTGAACGGCAAGCGTGCGGCAAAGGTCCCACCCCACCTGTCCCGCGCCGCCGGTGATCAGGATGCGCATCAGGGAAAAGTCGCCGCAGAACGCAGCGCGACGCCGCGCTTGTCCTTCTCGGACAGCACCGGCGCTCCCGCCAGCGGCCAGGTGATCCCGACATCGGCGTCATTCCAGACGATGCAGCGTTCATGCTCCGGCGCGTAAAAGTCGGTGCACATGTACAGCACTTCGGCGCGGTCCGACAGCGTCAGGAAGCCGTGAGCAAATCCCGGCGGAATCCAAAGAATCTGCTTGTTATCGGCCGACAGGACCTGGCTCACCCAGCGTCCGAAAGTCTTCGAGGACTTGCGCAGGTCTACCGCGACATCGAAGACCTCCCCCACCACCGCCCTGACCAGCTTCCCCTGGGCCCGTCGGATCTGGTAGTGCAGACCACGCAGCACGTTCCTGGAGGAACGCGAGTGATTTTCCTGGACGAAAGCGGCCTCGATGCCGGTCTCCCGGCTGAAGTCGCGCTGGTTGTAGCTCTCGAAGAAGAATCCGCGTTCGTCGCCGAATACCTTAGGTTCGATGACGAGCACCTCGGCAATCGCGCTCGCCGTCACCCGCATCAGAACACCCGATCCTCGAGTACTTGAAGCAGATAACGACCGTATGCGCTCTCCCCCATCGATTCGGCCAGTTTCCGGAGTGCGTCGGCGCCGATGAAACCCATGCGATACGCAACCTCCTCCGGACACGCGATCTTCAGCCCCTGCCTGCGCTCGATGGTCTCAATGAAACGCGCAGCCTCCAGCAAGCTCTCGTGCGTGCCGGTGTCGAGCCAGGCATGGCCGCGGCCCATCACGATCACCTCGAGCCGGCCGCGTTCGAGATAACGCCGGTTGACGTCTGTAATCTCCAGTTCGCCGCGTGCCGACGGTTTCAGCGACGCGGCAATTTCCACAACTTCGTTGTCGTAGAAGTACAGCCCGGTCAAGGCATAGCGGGATTTCGGCTGCCGCGGCTTCTCCTCGATGCTCATCGCTCGCCCAGCCCGATCGAACTCGATTACTCCGTAGCGCTGCGGATCGTTCACCGGATAGGCGAACACCGTCGCGCCGGACTTGCCGCCTGCCGCGCGCTGCAGGGTTGCCGACAGGTCGTGGCCGTAGAAAATGTTGTCGCCGAGGACCAACGCGCAGGACTCCCGGCCGATGAATTCCCTGCCGATCAGGAACGCCTGGGCAATCCCGTCCGGAGAGGGTTGCACTGCGTACGAGAGGTTCATTCCCCAGCGCGCACCATCCCCGAGAAGCTGCCGGAACCGCGGGGTGTCCTGCGGCGTGGAGATCACCAGCACATCGCGGATGCCCGACAGCATCAGCGTCGTCAGCGGGTAATACACCATCGGCTTGTCGTAAACCGGCAGTAACTGTTTGGACACGACCTGGGTCACCGGGTAGAGCCGAGTCCCCGAGCCGCCGGCGAGAATGATGCCTTTCATTGCATATTAGGAAAAAGTGAAAGGGAATTAGGAAATCGGCTCATTCTCTTGCATCTTTGCTGTCCAACGCCTTTCGATGGAGCCCGGCAAGTAACTTCGCCACCTGTTCGGCCAAATTGAAAACTCTATTGCCTCTATCGAGGTACCCAAGATCTACGGATATTAGCAACTGTGTCTCCAGTTCACTTAGAGAACCCTTTGCCACACTGAGAAACTGTGAGAATTCCTTCCTGCTCGATCGCGCAGCTCCTTCCGCAAGATTGCTCGGCACTGAAACTGCCGCGCGCCGCATTTGTGCGACCAGCCCGTAAACCTCTTCCCTTGGAAAGGTTTTCGTCAGATCATAAATAGTTCTGACAAGTCGCATCGCCTCCTTCCAGGCTTGGAGACTTTCGTGCGGCCGGGCCATATCCTATTCCCTATTCCCTATTCCCTATTCCCTATTCCCTATTCCCCTTCGAGAATAGTTCTTGTCGAGCCAGCGGAGATACTCCCCGCTGCTCACGTCTGCGACCCAGTCGCCGTTCTGCAGGTACCACTGCACGGTCTTGCGAAGGCCGGACTCGAACGTTTCCGCTGGCTTCCAGCCCAGTTCCGCACCGATCTTGGACGAGTCGATTCCGTAGCGGCGGTCATGCCCCGGACGATCCGAGACATGGGTAATCAGCGATTCGTAGCGCCGCCCCCGAGGACCCGGCTTCAGCTCATCGAGGATGCGGCAGATCGAGCGCACCACGTCGATGTTT
>DASYUW010000308.1:0-40199 GCA_036000845.1 Burkholderiales bacterium | reverse complement strand
GTGGCTCAAGGCTTGCGCCACCCGCGAGGAGGCGCTCTATCGGGCACACACGGAAAGTGCCATCAGCATGAGTGCGATGGCCCGGGAACTGGGGCTTTCGGTTTCCCGCGTGAGCCGGCTGATCGCCCGGGCAGAGCAGGCAAAAGGCAAGGCCTGACCCCCTCCTGTTTTGGGCAGAGCAGGCAAAAGGCAAGGCCTGACCCCTTCCCTTGGACCCCTTCCCTTGACCCCTTCCCTCTTCCTTTTGTTCCTTTGACCCCTTCCTTGCTTCCTTGCTCTTTCTTCCTTTGCTTCCTCTTGCTGACCCCTTCCTCTCTTCCTATCTTCCTTTTTGCCCAGACCGGGGCATGGTCCGAACGGACGCCAAATGACCCGGGAACGTTCGGCAAAAGTAATACGCAGTGCTGGGAAAATGCCTACTAAACACCGAGGACCTGACAAATGCCAGATACCGAAGACGAATTAACGCCGATTTTGTCTAGAGCGGAGCGCAACGCGTATCGACTCCTGCTTAAAAACGATCTGGATCCGTTTGAATTTGACGTGGCAATTCACGCCGGACGCGTTCTCGATGGAAAGGTCACATACGTGTTGCAAATTTCAACGCTGGATCACGCCATCTCGGTTCGGGAAACGGGTATCCCGCTCGAATTCATCGAGAGAAGCGGGACCTCCGGCGGCGATGCCTTCGCGAGAATCGTGGACCAATTGGTTCCCGGGTTGATCGCGAACATGAAATCGTCCGGACACGTTCCGGAAGCGCTGGCTCGTTAGTCGTTCCTTTTCCCCTGGCAGCAGGAATCCGGTTCCGCATGAGGATCCGGACTCGAGCAGATGGAGCAATTCGATGGGTCGCGAGGAACTTTTGCACAAGCTGACCGGTATGGCGGCCGATGTCGTCAGGGACTGCCGGGTGGAGCTGGCGTTGGGATGGTTATGGTGCAACAGACGGAAGGATCCGCTTCCCTGGGTGCCGCCGGATCTGTTCAGCATGTTGATGTTCGTGCGCGATCGGGGCGGGCAGGAAGTGGACGCCGCCTACAAGGGCCGCGATTACTTCGAAGACTGCCTGCGCCTGGCACTGCGCAGGTCCCAGTCCGCCCGCGTTCGCTATACGCTCACACACGGCGGTGCGGATCGCAGGGCGTGCGCACGCACGCAGGAGCCAGACTGAAGCGCTCCGGCCGTGAGCGGGCCGGGCTTGCTCGGGTCGTCCACGGGTAGTGATTATGCTCTCGTGAAATCAATGTTCCACCCGATATCCACGTTTATACGAATTACCTAAACTTACTTACAGTTCGATCGAAGGCGGCAACCGGATTCACGCCGGTGCGTGGTGTCGCGAGACGCTACCATCCGGGCGGACGCGGGAAACGTACGCGGACGGCGGGGATCCGGTTGGACTTTCTCCTCGCGTGAACTCCCTCTCCTGCGGTGAATGTGCCGTAGGTTTTACTGGCGCGGCGTACCTCCCTTCGTCGCGCCAGCTTTTTTTTCAAGATTGACCGCCGGTTGATGCGGCACCGAACTGCCCGCATCCTGTTGCGAATGCCACGTTAGAATGGGTCTTCGAGAGCGGTTCTCCCGGCGCTCGTTGCCACGCTCGCGCGCGACATGCCGTCGCGCGACACATGTCGGGCGGGCAACGTACGGGCAGTTTTGGGTGATTACTTCAGAAGCGTTCCGTCACTGGATGCTAAATGAGACCAGGGCATCGCCCTGGTCGGCCGCGGCCACCTCGTTGCATCCGCGGCGCTTGGCGCGGTACAGCGCCTGGTCGGCACGGCGCAACAGGGACTCGCGGCGCTCTCCGTTCTGCAGTTCCGCCACGCCGAAGCTGGCGCTGATGGGTATTGGCAGCACATCATGTTGTCCGCCTGCCAGCGCGTTTCCGAGTCGCGCGGCCGTCGCGTACGCCTCGGGCAGATGCGTGTGCGGCATGAGCACGAGGAATTCGTCGCCGCCGAGGCGGATCACGATGTCGGTCGGTCGCACGTGCAATCGCAATAGTTCCGCGAATCCGGTGATGATCTCATCGCCGACGTCGTGTCCATGGAAATCATTGATTTGCTTGAAACGGTCGATATCGGCCATGAGCGCGCACAAACTGCCGCCGTAGCGCCGTATGCGGTCTATTTCCGCTGCGAAAGCCTCCTCCAGCTTGCGGCGGTTCCCAAGACCGGTCAGCGAGTCATGCTTGGCAGCGTCCTCTGCGCGCTCCTTATCCGCCAACGCGCGTTGCAGAAGCATCCGGTCCAGTTCCGACATGCACTCGGCGGCCAGGCGCAGTTCAAGCTGATCCATGACTATTGCCGCAAGATCGCGCAACGTCGCAAGTTCCGCGTTGCCGATCTCGCGAGGACGTTTGTCGATGACACAGAGAGTTCCGAGGTTGTGGCAGTCGTTGGTGGTGAGCGGTGCGGCCGCGTAGAAGCGCAAGCCGAAATCCCCGGAGACCAACGGGTGGGCGGACGTTCGCGGATCACTGCGGGCGTCGGTAACGACCCACGGAGTGGACTGGAAGATCGCGGAAGCGCAAAGGCCCGGGTCGCGTCCGGTTTGCGATAGGTGTGTGCCGTAATGCGACTTGAACCAGATGCGATCGGAATCGACGATGCTGATGATTGCGATCGGGGTTTGCAGAAGACGCGCAGCGAGTGCGGTTATGCGATCGAATGCGCGCTCCGGTTCTGTATCAAGAATCTCATAGCGCCGGATTGCGCGCATACGCTGGGTTTCGTTCGCCGGCATGATGCGGGCGCCACGTCGATTCCATGAAGCCGCAGATACGTCGGCTTGGAACCGTTGTTGACTGCCGTCTTTGTGCTGAGGTGATCGCGTGGGACCGCCCGCTGTATCGGTATTCTCCGTTGCGTGCCGGGTGTCGCGGAAGATGGGTCTTTTCATGGGCGGGAATGCCGAGCTGGAGGAGGTTTGCTGACAAGCCACATTAATGAGTGTCGGTAGTCGGCGGCAATCAGGTAAATCACTGATCGGGCATCAGGTGTTTTCCGGCACGATCGAGCAGTCGCTGCGGACGACGCGCCACCGGTTGTCGAGGCTGCGCAGACCGGGGGGAATAAACGTAGTTCGAGCGGTCGCGGGTTGACGGGAGCCCGGGAAGGTCGCGGGCGATCCATAAGAATGGCGCCCCGAACACGAATCGAACGTGCGACCTACCCCTTAGGAGGGCAAACAGACGCCGGAAATTGCCTTGCACCCTCAATCACTTACTAAAATAATCAACGCCTTACTGTTTCACTCCGTTCCGTTCCATCCCCTTCCGTGGTACATTTTGCACTTACCGGGCACTTACGGGACGGAACCAAATGGCCACGAAGATCACCAGAAGTACCATCGAACGGGCAGGGAAAAAAGCGAAGCCGTACGAAATCAGGGGCGCGCACGGATTGATCTTGCGCGTTCAACCGTCTGGCAAGAAAACGTTCTACTGCCAGTTCGCCCGCGGCAAGCGAATGCGGATCGGCGACGCGGAAGTCATGACGGTCCTACGCGCCGAGTACCGTGCCAGGGAGATTCTCAATGAGGCGAACGACTTCGAGAACCCGCTCAGGCGCGACGTCAAGAAGTCCACGCTCGGCGGATTCATAGAGACGGTCTATGCGCCCTGGCTGCAGGCCAACCGGCGCCGGCCGGACAAGACCGTCAAGGACCTGAAGCGCTGCTTCGGCACCCTCTACAGCAAGCGCTTGATCGACATCACCCGCGCCGACCTCGACCGCTACGTTGCCTCAAGGCGCGACGAGGGCAGCACGGCCGCGACCATCGTTCGGGACATGAACAACCTGCGCTCGGTCATTCGGCGCGCCATTGATGGCGGTTACCTTCGCACCAGTCCGTTCAAGGGCTGGGAGAAGCCCAAGGTCGAGGACAACGGCGTCACCCGATACCTCAGCCCTGACGAAGAGAAGCGCCTGCGCGCCGCGCTGAGGAAGCGCGATGACGCGGCTCGGCGCGGCCGGATCCGCGGCAACAAGTGGAGACTGGCGCGCGGGTACCCATCACTCCCAGAGATCGGCAAGGATGGCTACAGCGACCATCTGACGCCGATGGTGCTGCTATCCCTCAACACCGGGCTGCGCTACGGCGAGGTCGCCGCGATCGAGTGGCCGGCGATCGACTTGCGGGCCAATGTCTTGACCGTCATCGCCCGGACCTCGAAGGGTGCGAAAAAGCGGCACGTCCCCTTGAACAGCGAAGCCCTCGACGTGCTGCAGCGCTGGCAAGAGCAGACGAAGGACACCGGGCTCGTGTTCTCGAATACGGACGGCTCGCTCATCGCCAGCGTGAAAACTGGATGGTTGAAGCTTCTGGACGACGCGAAGATCAGCGAGTTCCGTTGGCACGACATGCGTCACACATTCGCCTCGAAACTCGTTCAGCGCGGCGTCGATCTTGTCGTTGTGCGCGACCTGTTGGGCCATGCCGATTTTTCGCTGACGTTGCGATACGCGCATCTCGAGCCGAAGCAGAAAGCTGAAGCGGTCGCGAGGTTGGCGGCATGAATTGGGCGAACGAATGCACGGCTGCCGGAATCGAGCGCTTCATTCCGGCCGGCAGCGAGCATCCGAGCGCGATCGACGCTCTGCGCTGCATAGCGGAGGCGCGTGAGGCGGCAACCGAAGCCAAGCAAACGTGGTGGATGTTGGAAGCAGTGGCGCGCGCGAAGGATTACCAGTTATTCGACGATGCGGTGCGTGGCGAAAAGTTTACACCCGGTCGCGAGCCGGGCAGCTACGGACCGATCCGCCAGGCAATGGCACGTCTGTTGACGAAAAATCCCGGGATGAAAAACTCGGATCTATGGAATGCGCTCGCCGGCAATCCTCCGCGTGGATGGACATTCCAGGAGAACCGTGTAGGCAAATATATCGAGGGACCGACTGCCGGCGAAGGCATGGATTTGCCGCGATTCCGCAACATTGCCTGGGAAGAGAGGCGCAAACACAAGCGGTAAATTTCACGGGTTAGCGAACCCGTGAAAGCACTATGAAACACTTTTCGCACCTTCAATGCGAAGAGACCCCGTCATGAAATCCCCGAAACCAGTCGTGCAGCCCGAGCGGCTCGCCTATACGGTGAACCAGACACTCGGCACAGGCGCCTTTCCCACCCGCAATAAGCTCTACGACGCCATCACCCGCGGCGACGTCGTCAGTTGGAAAGACGGCCGCTCTCGGATGATCAGCGCCGAATCCCTCAGAGAGTACGTGCGACGAAGGGAGCGCCGAGCGCGAGAAGAAGATCCAGGCAGACCACGCGAACCCGCCGCCGCCTGACGTCATGGGGCGCCGACGCGGATCGCAAAACGGCAGGCCATCGCAGTCGAAGGTCCGCGTCGCGTTGCGTCAGTTGGAATTGTTGTGGAATCGACAACCCGCCACTGCGCCGCGGCCGAGCGTACGACGGGCGCGCCTTGTAGTCGGCCAGTCCGGCTTCCGGCGCGAAGAGGAACCGCCGGACAGAAAAGGAAGCGGCCGGGTCGGGGGAGGGACCGACGGCGGCCGCTGGCACTGCATGGTGAGCAGCAAGTTTAGCACCACCAGCATCATCTCCAGCATCACCACCATCGAGCTGGTGGCGGCATGAGCAGCGACAAGTTCAAGCAGTTTGATCTGGCGATTCAGAATCACGACCTCGCAGCCGCCAAGCGATTGGCGGTCAAACTCTGCGAAGACATCAACCCTGGCAAGCCCATCGACATATGGCGCATTGACTTCATGGTGCGCTGCTACGCGGGCGAAATGTACGGCTGGGAAATCGAGGGCCGTCGATGAGACCGTGCGTCAAAAAGCTGCGCCGCCGAGGTACCAGCCCGGGCGGCGCGAATTCACAAACAACACGACAGAGGTCGCTAGTTTAACCCTAGCGTCATTGCCATGCGAAAAGATTTGCCCAGGATCACGTTCTCGCTGGACCAACTCGTCAGCGCCGGGCGCCAGGACCTTGTCGAATTCATCGCGGCCGATAGCCCGCCTCCCGCTTCGACCGAGCCGGTGAAACTTCGACCGATAGCCCGCGCCTTCGCCTCAGCGTTTCCCGGCAAAGTTGTACTGTTGCGCCAAGCGCTGGATCGCCCCTCGATAGCGTCCGGCAGCGCCGCGGAACTTCGCGCGGCGGCGGACCGGATGGACCATGGCGCTTATTCGTTCCAGGACGAACTGAGCAAAGCGAGCGACCTCGGAATCGACGTCGATGCGTTCCTAGCCAGCGGGCAGCGAGCGATGGTGTTCATGATGCCGAGTCGCGTTATCCGCGGCGACGATCTCTTGGAGTCGCCCAGATATATGGAGCGCAGTGACGAAGAGAAAGTATTTTTCAATCACGTCATGTACAGCGCAGACGACTTCGGACTTCTCAGCTTGGCGCCACTCCGGGTCCGGCGATTATTCAACAAGCCGCCCAATCCCAGAAAAGTCGATCACCTGGTCGAGCAGCTGGCAGCCGTCGATCTGGTGCGGGTATATGTCGATGGCGAGGGCTCGGAGGCCGTCCGTTACCTGTTCGTGCCACGTTTTGGGCAGCGAATGAAAAGTTTTCGATCGAAGTGCCCACTACCACCCGAGCACATCTACGCGGACGATCAACATGCGCTGGAAAACTTCAAGAAATTCAGAGCGCAATTCAAAAAGCTGGCGCCGGAAGGCGGCGGACCGGCGCCACTCCGCGGCGGAAGGCGGCCTGATCTTGATCTCGATTCTATCTCATCTCATCTCGATCTTAAGGCGGCTGTGGATAAGTCAGAGAACACGGCCGACGCTGATGCAGGTCAAAGGCGGGATAGATATCCCGAGGGCAAACCCGACGGAAAAACCAACGACCAGGGCAAACCCGTCAACGCCCACTTGATCGATCAGCAGCTTGCCGGCAAGAAAAGCGTTCGGCAGGAAAAACCCGAGCGGGAGTTGATCGAGGGGAAAACGCACGCACATTGGGCCGTTGAACTGCAGATCGAGATCCGGCCCGACTGGACCGCGGCAGACCTCAAGCTCGCGGTCGAGAAAGTTCTAGCAGCCAGGCGGCAAGGGAACAACACAGCAGGCGAGGCTGCGGTGTGAGCAAGGCAACGTCGCGATCCACCACGCGCGCGACTTTCAAATTGTCCGCGCGGCTGTCGTGCGAGGTCACGATTGCTGGCGGCGTCGTGTCGGTTGAGTGGACTCCGGATTATCCAGACGACAGGTTGACGCCATTGGAATTGCGAAGGTATCGCGCTGCCCGCGTGCAGATGCAGAAGCGCTCGATGGTGGCACGCGATCGTAGCCGATGAGCGCGAAGCCGGCATTCGACGCGACTGAGTTGCAGGCTGCTATCGGCACCGGGCGTCCGGCGGTTTCGTACGATCGCGCCGGCCGGATTCGGCTGATCAC
The DNA here is from genome assembly GCA_036000845.1 of Burkholderiales bacterium. GTDB lineage: Bacteria > Pseudomonadota > Gammaproteobacteria > Burkholderiales > JACQAP01 > JACQAP01. Next base: position 32,808 of record DASYUW010000308.1, on the reverse strand, counting down.
GGCGGCGGCCAATCAGTTGATCGCCTCGAAAACGATCGCAGGCACCTTCGTAGGACAGGCGTTGATGGCCTGGCTGAGCAGCGAGGACAACACCGACCTTGCTCGGGACCACTTACAGGTCACGCTGCCGAAAAGCCATGTCACTGTGCAGCGCCTGTACCGAATCCTCATCGAGGATGAACGACAGCCCGAAAACGCGGCATTACCATGCCCGCCTACACCCTCGAAAGCGAAAGGCGAACGATGAATCTGAACCCAGGCCAGAACGATATCCGACTGCTCAAGGCGATGGCGAATTACCCCGGCCAGACTGGTAATCAAGAAGCGTACTGCAGGGCGCAGCGCTGGGACCCGAGCATCGCCGATCGGATTCACGCGGCGGCCGTCGGCGGCCAGAGCGTAGTCGGCGACGGCTCGCTGGTCGGCGTGACCGGTGTTTCCATTTTGGAGCTTGTGCGGCCGAACACCTTGATCGGCCGATTGCCTCTACAACGAGTGCCATTCGGCGTTCGATGCATTTCGGAAACTGTCGGCGTGTCCGCAGCGTTCGCCGGCGAGGGCAAGTCCGTTCCCGCCGGCAGGCCGACATATTCGACGGTGCTGTCATCGTTGCCGATTCTCAAAGTGACCACAATCGCGGTCGTCACGAGCGAGCTAGTCAAGTCCAGTGCGCTGAACGCTGAGTCCACGCTCTCCAAAGCTTTCACGGGCGCGTGCATCGAGCGCGCGGATCGACTCTTTCTGGATCCATCGAACAGCGGCGTAGCGAACGCCACGCCGGCGTCGATCACGAACGCCGCACCGAGTTTTTCCGGAACCGGCGTCACGGTCGCGGCGGTCGATGCCGATCTGGGCAAACTGGTCGATTCGCTCACCGCTCGCGGCTCGACACTGGTCAACGCCTGGTGGATTTTGGACCCGTTTGCGTGCAGCTTTCTGTGCCGGCTCCGCGGAACGGGCGGCGTTGCGATTTATCCGAACCTCAACATGAAAGGCGGCGAAATCTGGGGCCTGCCTGCTCTCATCACCGCCTCCCAATTCAATGTCGGTTCGCCGCAAAGTTCGTCGATAACGCTTGTAGATTGTGACCGCGTGTGGCTCGCCGACGATGGCGTCATGCAGCTCGATGCGTCCAAGGTCGCGTCAATTCAGCAAAGCGACGTGCCGACGGTCGATGCGGTGCTGCCGACGCCGACAACGCTGACCAGCATGTATCAGACGGATTCGATCGCGCTGAAAGGCGTGCGAAATATGAACTGGAAAGCCGACTCGACTGCAGTAGCGCAGTTGAACGGGGTGGGGTTCTGATCTGGTGACCGATGAGGCCATCGGCGCTCTCTATCGCGAGGGACGCTTTGAAGAATGGCACGCGGCGATCCAGGCGCAGGCTCAAGAGTCCGACCCGCCGCGCCCAAAGCCGGCAGCACCCGCGGCGCCGGCGGTGAGTCCGGCAACGCTCGAACAACTGAGAAAATTTCAAATGCCGACGGAACCAATTGACGTCAACGCTATGAGCGCCAGGATGATCGCGGCGGTCCGGTCGTACACGCAGCGCGCGATCGCCGCGAACAATTCCGAATGGCAAGCTCGGCTCGACAAGAGCGCGGCGATGGTCGCAAGTTTGGAGAGGCGGTTAAGCCGTCAAGGCGAACACCTCGCCGCCCTCGAAACGAAAGTGCAGGCGCTTCAACGCAAATGACGATCCGCCTGCGATGAGAGAAAAAGACAAAGGCCCGAAGGTACTCGCGGACGTCAGGGCCGGGAAATTTCCAGGCGGCACGCGCGCCGAGTGGCACCGGTGGCACAAGGCCGAGACCGAGCGCATTGCCCGCGAGGCTTCAGAGCAGGTCATGGCCATGCTCGAGCTGCAGGCCGGCGCTCCGCAGCACTGACGCGGCCGGTCGATGAACTTCGTGCTTGAGCGCGTAACGAACCCAGAGGTCGAATGCATTTCGCTTTCGGAAATGCGCAAACATCTCAGGACATTCGCCAGCAACACCGACGAGGACGCGCTGATCGAGGGGCTGATTCAAGGCGCGCGTGAATGGGTGGAAGAGTACACCGGGCGCGCGCTGATCGATCAGACGTGGCGACTGTCGCTTGGTAGCGTCAATTCATTCGCGAACGTCGACAGCGACCCCGTGCGCGGTGTCTATAGCGGACCGTGGTCGCCCAGTAGTGACGGCGGGATTCAATTGCACAGGTCTCCAATCCTCGCCATCGAATCGTTCGCCACAGTGGACGGCGCCGGCATCGAGACAGTGGTCGACCCGACGACTTACGAACTGCGCGAGAAAGATTCGAAATGGCCGCGGCTCTACGGCATCAACGGCGCGACGTGGACCGGTCCGCTTCGCGTGACCTTTCGCGCCGGCTTCGCCGATCGCACCGGCAGTCCGCAGGAAGGCGCCGAGGTCGTGCCGGTGAGATTTCTGCAGGCGATGAAACTCTGGGCCGAAGCGATGTATGACCGCGACGTCGCGCTCATGCCGTTATTGATGGAAGTCGCCGAGCGGCTGACCAAACCAGAACGGGCGGAACTGTGTCTCGCGTGACCAGCGCCGATCGGCTCGCCCCGCGCACCGAAGCAGAAAAACTCGTCGCGGAGGCCCGCGCCAAGATCGCCGATTTTGGCGGCGTCGAGGCCGTCTGCGCGATCCAAATGGCAAGGATTCGGGTAGCGCGGCTCGAAGTGCAGAAAAAAACGGGCAACGCGAAAGCCAGAGCCCGCGCCTTGGAAGCGCTCGACGTCTGGGAATCGACGCTGGTCGCTGCTGCCAAGGCTGCAGCTGAGTCGCGGGTGACGATTACATCGTCGATTTTGGCCTTACAGGCGAGTCTAGAGGGGGCGTCATGATTGCGGGCGAACTCGAGATCAGGATCTTCGCGGAGATCGCGCGCCTTACGAAAGACGTCCGAGAAGCCAAAAACGTCATCACCAGTGGCATGACGTCTGCGGTGAGCGCGGCGAACAAAATCCTTGGCGGGCTCGGGGTGGGACTCAGCGCGGCCGGCGCGATCGCTTTCCTGAAGACCATTACCGACGCCGCCTCCAAGGCCGAGCAGTCCAGCAACCGGCTGAACGCCGTCATGAAGGCGACCGGCGACACGTCGGGATTCACGCGCCGCCACCTGGACGACATGGCCGACGCGCTCGCTCGGGCCACCACGTTCGACGACGAGGGCATACGCAACGCGCAGGCAAACCTGATGAAATTCGGCGCCCTGCACGGGCAGGCGTTCGAGCGGGCGCTGAAACTCTCGGCCGACTACGCCGCATTCACCAGCACGGAAATGGTTTCCGCAACACAGCTCGTCGGCAAAGCGTTGGCGGATCCGATCCGAGGCGTGACGCAGCTTGGCAAGGCTCTCGGCACGCTGACGGCGGAGCAGGAAGCATCGGTGAAAAAGTTCACGGAGCAAGGTCGGGTCGCGGATGCTCAAGACGTTATTTTCAAGAAGCTGGAACGCTCCATCGGCGGCACCGCCGGCGCCATGAACACGGGGCTTTTCGGCGCCACCACCGCCACAACGAAGGCCTGGGGCGAGCTGTTGGAGGCGATGGGGAAGACCGGTCCGGTGAAGCTGGTGGTCGAAAACAGTTTGGGCGTGTTGGCCAACCTCCTCGGGGCGATGACGGACGCCATGGAGGCGATGAACAAAGAAGCGGCGCGCAGCATCGCGCAGGCGCAGGGCCGGCTGCAGCCGCTGACGCCGGCCCAGGGCGGCCGGGCCCAGAGGCCTGGGTCGCTCACGATCCCCAACATGACGGTCCAGGAAGTGGCGGCCGCGGCACGGGCGAACATCGCGCAGCGCGAGGCGGAAGACGCAGCCCGCGCGGCTGCAGCCGCTGACAGGGCTGAAAAGGCGGCCAAGGAACTCAAGGCTGCGAAGGAATTGCGCGATGCGCAAGTCAAGTCCGCCAACGAAGCCGATCAAGTATACCGGGAAAGCTACAGCCAGGCGATGATCGCGTCTGCAGAAGCGGCGGCGGCGCAGATCGAGGACGCCAAGAGAATCTCGCTGGAGCTGCAGGACATGGTCGCTGAGTCCGCTGCACTGAACGATGCGGATCGCGCCGCCACGATCATCAAGCAAGAAGAGCTGGCAAAGGCGGCAGCGCTGCAATTCGAGACGCTCAAAACAAGTTTGATGACCGAAGATGAATTGAGAAAGTTCTCGTATGAGAACGACGTCACCATGCTCAACAAGGCGCTCGACGACAAGCTGGTAAGCCAGGAAACGTACTACACGCTCTATGGCCGGCTGGTGCGCAAGAACGAAAGAGAGCAGATCACCATCGAGCGGGAGAAGAACCAGGTGATCCGCAGCATGCAGGCGACGACCTGGTCATTGGCGGCCGGCTTGCTGCAGCAGTTCGCCGGCGAATCCAGGGCCGCAGCGATCGCGGTCATTGCGATCAACAAAGCGCTGTCGATCGCGCTGACGATTCAAAATACCGCGGCCGCCGTCATGGCTGCAATGAAAATCGATCCGACCGGCATCATGGCCGCGCGCGTGGCGCTGCTGGGCAAGATACAGATCGGCCTGATCGCCGCAACCGGTTTGATCGAGGCCGCCAACGTCGGAGCTGGCGGCGCGGAACCTGGCTCTCCCGCGAATCCGATTAACGTCACGCCCGGACTCGGCGCCGGGACTGCAGCCGCAAGCACGGGCGGGATCACGACCGTCATCAATCTGAACGGCGAGATGTTCAGCCGCAAGCAGGTCAAGCAACTGCTCGAGAAAATCACTGAGAACACCAGGGACGGCGGTCGGGTCGTGATCGCGTGATCGAAACCAGTCAGCTTGGCCGCGCACAATTAAGATTCGATCGGGCTAAGAAGCAATTCTCGGATGCCGCGATCGCTGTGCTTCAGCGCCGGCCTAACGCCGCGTCGATGTGCAGCAGGGCCCTCCGGGAAATCGAAGCGGCGCGCGTCGAGTTGGCCAGTGTTCACGGCAGCCCAAGCAGCGACGTTCGCGCGTTCCGCATTTCCAGTTCCACCGCGGAAGATTGATCGCAGCACGCGCGGGACTGCATGCACTGGACGCCCAATAACGGGGATACCGGAGTGCCACCCGGATCTGCTGCGTCGAACCCGGCGCATCCTGGCGCGTCGGATCAGCCGAAAAGTAGCAGTTCCGCTTCCGCCGTCTGCAATTCCGATGTAATTGCCGCCCGAAACGCGGCCACCGAGTCCACTGCAAACTCATCCCCATCGCCCAGTTGCTTCGCGAAAGTCAGCAAATCCGCCAGAGGTGGATCGCGATCCGCGGCGGCCACTTCGAGCAGGAGCTGCGCGCGCGCGACACGAAGCCGCAGGTCAGCGAGCCGATAGCGCTCGGCGGGAGTCATCGGTGCCGCCGCTTCGCGTTCTCGGCAAAAATGTTGGGCTTGGTCGTCGGCACCGCGGGTAATCGCATCGAAGTCAGGCCGAGCCCATTCGCAAAAGCACGGAAGGCATTCAGGAACGATGCAGTCGGCGTCATCTTCGCGGCCCACATTTCCACGAGACGGCCGTGCATGGCGCAATACTGGCCAAGGATCGGCACGTTACCTTGAGTCAATAGGCGATTGGCCGCCAGGATCGGCGCCAGGCGCTGAAATTCTTTCACGGCATCGAGGTTGGTCATCCAGCTAGGCGGAGTCGGCACGCCGTCGATCATCGGCAAACCCATTTCCGGCGCATCGTCACGGCAACGTTGGAGCGTGCCTTTAAGTAGACGGAGGGTGCGCGGTGATTTGGCTGGGCCTGGCATGGCGTCAAGTCTACGCCCGGATTCCCATCCTGCACGCGCGAAAAAACTGGTCCCGCGCGGTCCTTTCCGGTGAGCTGATTTGAACCTCGAACCACCCCCCCCACCGACCAGCTCCGCTGCCTGGATGATGGCTTCGCCGGTGATCTGTTCCCGTTCCGCCGGAACTGGTGGAACGGGGAATTCGTTGCCTCGCTTGAGTCCGGCAACCTGCCGTTTCTTCGCCTCTTCCTTCAGCGGCCCCGCCGGCATCGCGCCGCGGATCACGGCCGCCCGGACGCACGGACCACGCGCTCACCGCCTCCAATCTGCACTTACCACGGGACACCCATCCCGCCGCCGCCGATCTGCACTTACCATGCACTTAAGTGCTGTAGGCTGGTTTGGGATGGGTTTCGTAACCCATTAATTTACCTATTAAATATGGCGCCCCGAACACGAATCGAACGTGCGACCTACCCCTTAGGAGGGGGTTGCTCTATCCACTGAGCTACCGGGGCGACGGCGGAATTTTAACCGATTAGGTAACCAGGGCCGAGGGCCGGGGTACGAGGTCCGAGTGATCTAGGGCACAATCCCGGTTCATTCGTTCCTCGCCCCTTAACTTTGAAATCCCGCCTTCCCCGCACGGTGATCGTGCTCGGCTTCGTCAGCCTGTTCAACGATCTCGCGTCCGAAATGATCGTGCCGCTGATACCGATCCTGATCGCCGGCGTTCTGGGCGCCGGCCCGATCGCATTGGGACTGATCGAGGGGGTTGCCGATGCGGTGGCGAGCTTTCTCAAGCTCTGGTCCGGGCGTCACTCCGACCGCCTCGGAGGACGGCGCAAAGCGTTGACGCTGGCGGGTTATGCGTTGTCGAACATCGCCCGGCCGCTGCTTGCGTTCGCCGGCTCGTGGGCGTCGGTGCTGCTGTTGCGCAGCGTGGATCGGGTCGGCAAGGGACTGCGCAGCGCGCCGCGCGATGCGCTGGTGGCCGACGCCACGCCCGCGCACATCAAGGGCTATGCCTACGGTTTCCATCGCGCGCTCGACAATTCCGGCGCGGTGGGTGGCGGCCTTGTTGCCGCCGCGGTGCTGGCATGGTCCGGGTTGCCGATTGCGCAGGTGATCCTGCTCTCTGCGATACCGGGATTTCTCGCTGTCGCCTTGATCGCGGTCGGCGTTCACGAACCATCGGCTGCGCCGGCGGCCGTGCCACGCACGCTGGCGCCGCTGCGCTGGGGTGCGCTGTCTCACGGCATGCGGCGCTATCTGCTGGTGTTGGCGTTGTTCACGTTCGCGCGCGCCTCGGAGACGTTCATCGTTCTGCTCGGTTACCAGATGGGGACCGGCACGGTCGAACTGCTGTTGCTCTGGGCCGCGCTCAACCTCGCCAAGGCGTTGACTTCGACGGCGGGTGGCAGGCTCGCGGACAGCCTGGGAAGAGGGCCGCTTATGTTGCTCTCGTGGACTGCGTTCGCGGCATGCTTTCTGCTGTTCGGCAAAGTGAATTCCGGCATCGGGCTGTGGACGGTGACGATTGCCTACGGTCTGTTCTTCGGACTGGGCGAGGGCGCGGAGAAGGCGCTGATCAGCGACTTTGCCGTGCCTGCGGAGCAGGGTACCGCGTTCGGCTGGTATTACCTGATACTCGGGCTTGCCGCGATCCCGGCTGGCCTGCTGTTTGGCGCCGTCTGGCAGTTCCAGAGCGCAGCGATGGCGTTCTTCCTCGCCGCTGCTGTTGCCGCGGTCGCGGTGCTGTTGTTGCGCGGCTGGGCCTGGCCGATTCGACAAGAAGCCGCAGACTGAAAATCTCACCACGAAGACACGAAGAACGCGAAGGAACACGAAGAAATGCGAAGGCGTGAAATTTACTGTCGGTTTTCTGCTTGAATTTCTGCTATCAGCGTTCTGGCGACCGCCGCCGGATCGGTGGCATCCGCATGATTCGTGCGTGGGATCGAGGCAATGGTCGAAACAATCGGATCATCCCATCTTCTGATTTTCTTCGTGTGTCTTCGTGTTCTTCGTGTCTTCGTGGTGAGACGTTCTTTTCGTAGTGACCGCTAATCATAGACTTAACATGCCGATAGCAACGTTCGAAAACGTCTCGCTCGCCTATGGCCACGTGCCGCTGCTGGATCACGCCGATCTGGTGATCGAACCGGGCAGCCGCACCGGTCTGATCGGCCGCAACGGTGCCGGCAAATCGAGCCTGTTGAAAATCCTCGCGGGATTGGCCGCGCCCGACGACGGCCGGGTATGGCGGCGGCCGGGGCTGCGCATCGGCTTCGTCCCGCAGGAGCCGGTGCTCGAGCCCGGCCACTCCGTGTTCGAAGCCACGGTCGCGGGATCGGGCGAACTCGCCGACCTGCTCGCTTCGTATCACTCCGCGGCGCACGCACTAGAACGCTGGCCCCACGACGAAGCGGTCATGGCCGCCATGCAATCGGCGCATGAGGCGCTCGAGCGGCGCGACGGCTGGAACATGCAAAGTAAGGTGGAGGCAGTGCTGTCGCGTCTCGGCCTGCCGGCGGATGCCCAGGTCGAAACGCTTTCCGGCGGCACCCGCAAGCGTGTGGCGCTGGCACGTGCGCTGGTCGCCGATCCGGAACTGCTGGTGCTCGACGAGCCCACCAACCAGCTCGATCTTGATTCGATCGCGTGGCTGGAAGACACGCTGATCGCGCTCGCGGGTGCGGTGCTGGTGGTGACCCACGATCGTGCATTCCTGGACCGCGTGGTCACCGGCATCATCGAACTCGACCGCGGCCGGCTCGCGGCCTATCCCGGCGGTTTCGCCGATTACGAGCGGCGCAAGGCCGGGCAACTGGCGGCCGAGGCGGTGAGCAATGCGAAATTCGACAAGCTGCTGGCGCAGGAAGAAGTGTGGATCCGCAAAGGCATCGAGGCGCGCCGCACCCGCAACGAGGGCCGCGTGCGCCGTCTCGAACGGCTTCGCGAGGAGCGCGCGGCGCGCCGCAATCGCCAAGGCCAGGTGACGATGGCGGTCGCCGAGGGAGACCGCTCCGGTCAACTTGTGGCCGAACTCGAGCAAGTCACCAAGCGTTACGACGGGCGTTCCGTGGTCGAGGATTTTTCCTGCCGCATCCTGCGTGGCGACAAGGTCGGCCTGATCGGTCCGAACGGCATCGGCAAGTCGACGCTGATAAAACTGATCCTGGGCGAGCTCGCGCCGGACGCGGGCCGTATCCGCCGCGGCGGGCGTTTGAGCATCGCCTACTACGACCAGTTCCGCACCCGGCTCGACGAGGAGGCCACCGTGGCGCAGGCCATCGCACCCGGATCGGACTACGTCGAAATCGGCGGCGCGCGCCGGCACGTGATGACCTATCTCGGCGATTTCCTGTTTCCCCCGGAACGCGCTCGCGCCCCGGTGAAGGCGCTCTCCGGCGGCGAGCGCAACCGCCTGCTGCTGGCGCGCCTGTTCAGCCAGCCGGCGAACCTGCTGGTGCTGGACGAGCCGACCAACGATCTCGACATCGATACGCTGGAACTGCTGGAGGACCTGTTGCAAGACTACCCCGGTACCGTGTTGCTGGTGAGTCACGATCGCGTTTTTCTGGACAACGTCATCACCGACTACATCGCCGCCGAGGGAGCGGGGCGCTGGAGCAAGAATCCCGGCGGGTATGCGGATTGGAAGCGCATTGCCGATGAACGAATCTCGGCCGCGCGGGCGCAGAACATGCAGCGGGCTCCGTCGCCGGTGCGTGAACGTGCCAGTTCCGTTCGCCCGCGCAAGCTCAGCTTCGCTGAAGCGAAAGAACTCGAGGGCCTGCCGGCGCACATGGAGGCGCTGGAGCGGGAACAGGCGGACATCGGCAGGCGGCTTGCCGACCCGGCGCTCTACCGGGACCAGCCGCAGGAAGCGCGGCGCCTGAACCAACGCTACGCGGCAATCGAGCGCGAACTCAGTTCCGTCCTGACGCGCTGGGAGGAACTGGAAGCGGCCCGGGCGCGCGCCGGTTGACACCGCAACGGGCGCGCCATTCGAGTAAGCTCACGGGGACCAATGGCAGATTTTCAGATTACCGACAGGGTGCTGGGCCTCGGCGCGCTCGCCGTGCTGATCGCCGGTTGCCTGCTTGTCCTGTTCCCCTTTGTCACCGCGCTGCTGCTGGCGGTGATCCTCACGTTCTCCACCTGGCCGCTGTATGTGCGCCTCAGGAATGCCGTCGGTGGCAGGAACGCCGTGGCTGCTGCGCTGATGACGTTGGCGGCCTCGCTGTTTCTGCTTGCGCCGTTCGTGATTGTCGCGGTCGGTCTGGCCGACAACGCAGCCGAGTTGATGGAGACGTTGCGCAGGTTGTTCGAGGCGGGGCTGCCGGATTCGCCGGCATGGCTGAAGAGGGTGCCCCTGGTGGGCGAGCGCATGGATGTCTACTGGCGCGGCCTTGCGCATGATGACAGCCAGTTGATCGAGGAAATGAAGAGTCTGCTTCCGCCTGCCAGAGAAGCGTTCGTCAAAGCGGGCGGCTACCTTGTCGCGGGCGTGCTGCAGTTGGCATTGAGCGTGCTGGTCGTGTTCTTCCTGTTCCGCGATGGCGACGCCGCCGCTGCGCGCGTGCGCGACGCCGCGTCCCGGGTGGCAGGCCCAGATGCCCGGCATTTGCTGGATGTCGCCGGCAAGACCGTGAACAGCGTCGTGTATGGCATCCTCGGCACGGCGCTCGCGCAAGGAGTCCTGGCCGGCATCGGCTTCCTGATCGCCGGTGTGCCGGGCGCGACCTTGCTCGGACTGGCGACTTTTTTCCTTTCGGTGGTGCCGGTCGGACCGCCGCTGATCTGGGGTTCGGCGACCGTGTGGCTTTTCTATCAGGGGTCGGTCGGCTCGGCGATTTTCATGGGCCTGTGGGGCCTGCTGGTCATCAGCCTGGTGGACAACTTCCTCAAGCCGATCATTATCAGCCGCGGTAGTCATCTGCCGTTCATCCTGGTTTTCCTCGGAGTGCTCGGCGGCGTGCTCACGTTCGGATTCATAGGCGTGTTTCTCGGGCCGACGCTGCTCGCCGTGGGCTACCAGGTATTGAACGAGTGGATGCGGCGCGCAAAGCCCCAAGAGCAACAGGTGCCGTGAATGTCGGAACCAAAAAAGCCTTTCGGAATCACAGCTTATCCTGTACCATGCGCGCTCAGTTCGGATCCCGGGATTACAGGCCGCCGGATCCGGCGTCAATCGCATCGTCGAATCGAACGATGCAGGAGTTCAACTTAATGTCGTTTTCGGATCTGGGGCTCGCCCCGGAGTTGCTGCAAGCCATCGCTGATCAGGGTTACACCGAGCCTACGCCGGTCCAGGCAAAGGCGATTCCCCCCATCCTCCTTGGCCAGGACGTCATGGCCGCCGCGCAAACCGGCACCGGCAAGACCGCGAGTTTCACGCTGCCGATGCTGCAGCGGCTGAAGGAGTTCGCCAACAACAGCGTCTCGCCCGCCCGTCACCAGGTGCGTGCGCTGATCCTGACGCCGACCCGCGAACTGGCCGCCCAGGTGCAGGAAAGCGTCAAGACCTACGGCAAGCACATCGCGTTGCGTTCCGCGGTGGTCTACGGCGGAATCAACATCGATCCTCAGATCAAGGAACTGCGGGCCGGGGTGGAAATCCTGGTAGCCACACCCGGACGCCTGCTCGATCACCTGCAGCAGAAGACCGTCAGCCTTTCGCAAGTGCAGTTCCTGGTGCTGGACGAGGCCGACCGCATGCTCGACATGGGCTTCCTGCCGGACATCAAGCGCATCCTGTCGGTGCTCCCGGCGCAGCGCCAAAGTGTCATGTTTTCCGCCACGTACTCCGACGACATTCGCGGGCTGGCCAAGCAGTTGCTCAAGACACCGGTGAACGTCGAGGTCGCCCGCCGCAATTCGACGGTCGAGACCGTGACGCACCTGGTGTACCACGTCGAAGCCAATGCCAAGCGCGATCTGCTCGCCCACCTGATCCGCTCGCGCGACATGCGCCAGGTGCTGGTGTTCTGCAACACCAAGATCGGCGCCAACCGGCTCGCCTACAAGCTGGCCAAGGACGGCGTTGCCGCCGCCGCGATCCATAGCGACCGCACCCAGGGCGAGCGCACGCAGGCGCTGGCCGAATTCAAGGAAGGCCGCACCCAGGTGCTGGTTGGCACCGATGTCGCCGCCCGCGGACTGGACATCGAACAACTGCCGTTTGTGATCAACTTCGACCTGCCCGGTTCGCCCGAAGATTACGTGCACCGCATCGGCCGCACCGCCCGCGCCGGCCTGACCGGCGAGGCTATTTCTCTGATGGCCGACGACGAACGCGAGAAGCTGGGCGCAATCGAAAAACTGCTCAAGATCAAGCTGCCGGTCGCCGAGGCCGAGGACTTCAAGCGCACCCCCACGCTGCGCGGAGAATCGCGCCATCGGGAAGGCCGCCGTCCTGAGGGCCGGCGCGAGCAGAGCCATCGCGAAGAGAACCGGCATCGCGAGGATCGCCGTCCCGATTCCGGCCGCAATCCGCCGCGCAGCGCGCAACCCGCGGACCCCCTGTTTTCCAGGCCGTATAACCCGCCTGTATCGACTCTGGCCGACGTCGCGGACGCCGCGTCGCGGCCGCAGGCGTCGAAGAAACAGGTTGCCGCTCTTTTCCTCCCACCGGTCGCGGAGAAGCAGGACATATCGAGTTGAGTGCGCGCTATCCGTCACCAACGGAAGTCCCGCCCGCAGGCTTGACGAGCGAGCGCCTGCGACAGGTGGTTTCCGGCCCGGAAGAAGCAATCGATCTCGCCGAAGCCGCGCTGCTGATTGCCACCCACGCCTATCCCGATCTTGACGTCTCGCACCAACTGGCGCGCATCGAAGAATTGGCCAAGATCCTGGAGTCGCGCATCCAGCCTGATTCGGTTCCCTCGCAACGCATCCTGGCGATCAATCAGTACCTGTTCGCGGAACTCGGTTTCGCCCCCAACGAGGAGGACTACTACGACCCGCGCAACAGTTGCCTCAACGAGGTGCTGGACCGCCGCGTCGGCATTCCGATCACGCTCAGCCTGCTGTACATGGAGGTCGGCGGCCGCATTGGCCTGCCGCTGCAGGGTGTGAGTTTTCCGGGGCACTTCCTGGTGAAGTGCGTACTTCCCGAAGGCACACTAGTGCTCGATCCTTACGCCGGCGGCATTACCCTCGGAATCGCGGACCTGCAGAAGCGTCTGCGCGAAGTGCCCGGCGGCGAGGTTTCACGCGCCATCGTCGCCGGCATGCTCGGAGCGGCCGGCAAGAAGGAGATCATCCTGCGCCTGCTGCGCAACCTCAAGTCGATCTATCTGCGCAGCCAGCAGTTCGATCGCGCGCTGCCGATCCTGGACTGGATCATCGCCACAGTGCCCGATCAGCCCCCCGAGCTGCGCGACCGGGGAATGATCTACCAGGAACTCGAGTGCTCCCGCGCCGCACTCGCTGATTTCGAGCGCTATCTTGAACTCTCCCCCGGCTGCGACGACCGCGACGAAATCCGCAGCCGCATCGTCGAACTGCAGCGCCAATCGGCGCGATTGAACTAGAAATTCCGTGATGGCGTGACGATCGTGACGAGGTAAAACCTACGACATAAGTCCTGATCAAATCAAACGCGGCAAGAAGAAAAAGACCGATGTCAGCCAAAACGTCGCCGCAGGAAAGAATTGCTCCACCCGTCACGACCGTCACGCCGTCACGTTCGTCACGGGTTCTTGAATTGTTTCGTCACCCATCTCCCTACCTGCTGCTGACTCTGACCTCGCTGTTCTGGGCCGGGAACTGGGTGGTCGGACGGGCGATGCGCAACGACATTCCGCCGGTGGCGATGGGCTTCTGGCGCTGGGCCGTTGCATTGCTCATCCTCCTGCCGTTTGCCGCCCCGGAACTCAAGCGCAACTGGCACGTCGTGCGCGCCAACTGGTTCACTCTCGCGCTGCTGGGCAGCCTGGGGGCGACACTGTTCAACACCATGATCTACGTCGGGTTGCAGTACACCGCGGCGACCAACGGCGTGTTGTTCAACTCGATCACGCCCATCCTCATCATCGTGATGTCCTGGCTGGCGTATCGCGAGCGGTTCGGGGCCTGGCAGACGGCCGGGGTGTTGCTGTCGCTGGCGGGCGTCGCTGTGATTGTTGCGCGTGGTGAGCCGCAGATACTCGCGGCACTGAAATTCAACCGCGGCGACCTGTGGTTGATCTCGACGATGTTCCTGTGGGCGATCTATACCATCGTGTTGCGCCAGCGGCCGACCGGGTTGAGCGCGATTGGATTCCTGTCGGCCATGCTGCTGCTCGGCCTGCCGGTGTTGTTGCCGTTTTACCTGTGGGAGCTGCTTACGCGCGGGGGTTTTGCGGTTTCCATCCCCGCCGTCGCGGCGCTTGCTTACTACGCCACCTTGCCTTCCGTCGTGGCCTACCTGTTCTGGAATCGTGGCGTTGCGCAGATCGGTCCGAACAAGGCGGGACTGTTCGTGCATCTGATGCCGGTGTTCGGCGCGCTGCTGTCGGTAATTTTCCTCGGCGAGCGGCTCTACGCCTACCATTTCGCGGGGGCGGTGCTTATTTTCGGGGGAATCTGGCTGACTACGCGCCGTCCCGGCGCGTAGTCAGCCGGTGACTGGTAACTGGTGACAAATGACTGGTAAAAGCCAGGATCGCGCGCTGAGGATGGAAACCGGGCAAGCAAATGACGGTTCGCAATTTTCAAAACACTTTAGTTCTCACCGATCACCAGTTACCAATCACCGGTCACCAGTCACGCCATCAAATTCCGAGCAACCGCTCAGAATTTGATGGAAAGTCCGATCGAATGAACGCTGGCGTCGAGTCCGATGCTGGACCCGGCACCGTTGCCGTTGTTGCCCGAGAGGTCGGTGTAGCGTTCCGATTCGGCGCGGAAAGTCACGGCCTTGGAAAACTCGTAGCTCAGGCCGATTCCATACACCGTGCCGAGGTCGTCCAGGGCGCGGCGGCTGGCGCCTTCGTCCTGTGAGCCATTCTGCCAATAATGCATTCCCATCCTGCCGTACAGCGCCAATCCAATCGATTGGAAGGGAATGGTGGCCACACCCGAAACGCTCCACGCCGAGCCGTAGCACGACCGGTACGAATCACCAGTCAGGGGATCGCCGCCGCAGGCGGACCCGCTCACACCGAAGCTGGTCTGCGCCCCCTCGATGGCAAACAAATCGGACATGCGGTAACCGCTGTAATACCTCGATGCGGACAGGCCCTCCGGGCTGCTGCCCGGCAATCCGAACACCCCGGGCAGCGAGCCCTGGAACCCGACCGAACTGTCCAGGCCCCAGAAACCGCTGCTGTAGCCGCCGTACCAGTTGTCCTCTTTCTGTGCGAACAGCGGCCCACCGGCCGCGATCAGCGCGGCCAGTATGATTGCCTTGAGCAGGGCATGGAAGGTTGGCATCATGTTTTCAAGAAGTTCCCGACGCAATTCTAAACGCATTTCCGGGATTTTTCTGCCACGTATTTGCCCCGCCCACTGTCCGAAACCCGGTTCCGGAATCCGCAATCCATGTCACATACCGCGACCCAGGCGCAGATGCTCCTCAACCGCGTAGCCAAGAATTATCGGCATTTGCGCAAATGGGCGCGACGAGAGGGGATCGAGTGCTTCCGGGTGTACGACCGTGATATTCCGGAACTAGCGTTCGCCCTGGACGTCTACGGCCCGCGCGCCCAATTGCAGGAGTACAGCGCGCCTGTTACAGACGTAAGGACGCAGCGCGAATGGCGGTCGGCAATGCATGCGGCCGCGGCGCAGGCGATCGATTTGCCGCTCCAGCAAGTCGTGCTGAAACAACGCCACGGCCAGCGCCCCGATGCGCAGTACCGCAAGCTGGGGCCGCGCGGGGAGGATTTTATTGTTGGTGAGGGCGGACACCGCTTCATCGTCAACCTCACTGACTATCTGGACACCGGGTTGTTCCTCGACCACCGCCAGACCCGGACACGGGTCCAAAGCCTCGCGGCGGACACGCACTTTCTCAATCTGTTCTGCTATACGGGAAGTTTTTCGGTCTATGCGGCGGCGGGCGGCGCGAAAACCAGCACCAGCGTCGATCTGTCGAACACCTATCTGGACTGGGCCAGGCGCAATTTCGAGCTCAACGGCATGGACGCCGCTCGCCATCGGCTGGTCCAAGCGGACGCGCGCCGCTTCCTCGAAGGCGAGGCCGCCGCCGGGCAGCGCTACGACCTGATCGTACTCGATCCGCCCAGTTTCTCGAACTCGAAGCGCATGCAGGGCGTGCTGGACGTTCAGCGTGACCATGTAGCGTTGATCTGCGGCTGCGTCGAAATTCTCGCCCCGGCAGGCGAGCTGCTGTTCTCGACCAACTTGCGTAGCTTCCGCCTCGATCGCGCCGCGCTCGCAGGATTAAACGTCACAGACATCTCGGCGCAAACGGTGCCGCCTGATTTCCGCAACAGGAAGGTTCACAAGTGCTGGCGGATTTCGCCGCGGGCGAAATAGACAGTGGCTGGTGTCTGCAAAAGGCGACAGATGAAGCACCTGACAACGATGCTTGGTGTTGTATGCTGCGAGAAAGGCTTGGAACCGGAATCTTATTAGACGTACCAACACTAACCATCAGTCACCGCTTTTGCTCGGCCTTGCTCTTACGCACTCGCCGTTCTTCATCCTTCATCCTTTGCCTCCGGCGTAACCTTGATCCGAGCTTCGCGCGGCTAAAGGTTAGCCTACGCCGCAACAAGCCCTCTGGGCGTGTTGTCGCCTTTATCCTTGCCTTTCCGGTCACCAGTCACCAGCCACCAGCCAAACTCCTGTTCTGCATTCCCGTCGCCAATGTTAATTTACCCACATGGCTGACCAATCCGATATTCCAGCAAACCTGCGCGAGCAGGTGATCGCGTTCTTTCAGAGCGAAGCCGGGTCGGATCACGACGCCGTCGAGCTGGCGGACCGCTTTGCGGCCATCGCCGCCGCTGGCAATTTGCCGGACCGGCTCGATGCGCTCGTGAGGCTGATCGAGTGGACGCGCGTGGCCGATGTGGATGCCGGCAAGGACGTTCCGCCAGTCCGCCCCCACCTGCTCAAGTTCGTGCAGGTAATCGAGTCGGTACCGGCGGCACGCCGTAGCATGCAGGACACTTTTGCCGAGATTCTTTCCGAAACCGAGGGCGTCAACCTCTTCGGTGAAACCGGAATTCCCAGTGATCGCGGATTCCTCGCCGAGTTTGCCGATCGCGTCATGCGGCGATTGCTGCCGCAGCCGAGCGACGAGCACGACCTGTCACGGCTCGTGGCCCGCCTGTATTCGGGCCGGGACGCCGTGGAGCGATTGCGCACGCTGGCGCCCGAGTCCTTCCATCGTCTTGTCGAACCCCTGGCGCCGCCGGAGAGGCCGGAAATGTGGGCCCCGCTGCGGACTGCGTTTACCGACGGCTTCCGGCTGCTGGCGATCCGGGTCGAGGCGCAGGGTTTGTCCGTCAAGCTGCGCGCGCGCAGCCATCCGACCACGGTGGCGAATTCCCCGTTTCACCGGATTGCCCGCACCAGCCATGCCCTCATGGATGCGTGGAAGGTCGGAGAGGATGTTGCCGCGCTGTCGCAGTCCTGGCGCGGGCAGCGCGTCGAGTGTCGCGAAGAAATCGCCGAAATCACCCGCCGCCTTGAGGGCGAAGGGGTGAGCGTGGACATTGTTTACGGGATCGAGGTGCTGGAACGCTGCCTCACGCGAATGGAAGCGATGCTCGAATTCATCGAGTCGCCGCCAGGGCCGGCGCACAGCGCGGCGCTTCACCGGCTGCTGGTCGGACTTATCGTCGCGGCGCATGAGGACCGCAGCGTCCGCCACTTGATCCGCACCGACCTGCATCTGCTCCAGCGCAAGATCGTGGACCGCTCCGGCAAGACCGGTGAGCACTACGTGGCGCACAGCCTGCGCGAGTACCGCCATATCTGGTTTGCCGCCGCCGGCGGTGGATTGCTCACGGTCCTCACCGCCGCGGTCAAGCTCAAGGTGACGCATGCAGGGCTGCCGCTGTTCGTCGAAGGCATGTTCGCGGGATTGAACTACGCGGTCAGCTTCATGCTGTTACAACACTTTCATCTGATGCTCGCGACCAAGCAACCGGCGATGACAGCGGCTACGCTGGCGACCTTGCTGCGCAGCCGTAATCGCACCGAGCGACTCGACCATGTGGTCGAGTTCACGGTGCGCATCTGCAGTTCTCAGTTTGCGGCCGCGGTGGCCAACGTGATTTTTGTGTTCCTGGGCGCGTTTGTCTTCAGTTATCTCTGGCAACTGGCGCTGGGTCGCGACTATCTCGGCGTCAAGGCAGCCCAGGACGTTTTCCAGACGCTGAGTCCGGTCAACAGCGGCACCGTGTTCTACGCGGCGCTCACCGGCGTGATTCTTTGGCTGGCGGCGATGATCGGTGGCTGGTTCGACAACTGGGCGGTGTACCACCGCCTGCCGCAGGCGATCGCCGATCACCGCCTGGGGCAGCGTCTCGGACGCAAGCGCATGGCGCGTCTTGCCGGCATCGTTTCGCGCAACATGGCGGGGTGGGGGACCAGCATTTCGCTTGGCTTCCTGCTCGGCCTCACGCCGGTATTCGGCATGTTCCTGGGATTGCCGCTCGACGTGCGCCATGTGACGCTGTCGTCGGGAACGCTCGCGTTCGCCTGCGCCAGCCTCGACGGCTGGTTTACCACCGGCTGGTTTTTCTGGGCGATTGCAGGCGTGGCGACGATGTTCGTGCTCAACCTTTCGGTGAGTTTCTTCCTGTCGCTCTACACGGCCGCGCGCGCCTACGAGCTGGAACGGCGGGAATTGGCGGTGCTGGGCATGCGACTGCTGCGGCGGCTCATGTCCAGTCCGCTGGATTTTGTGCTGCAGCGACGGTTCGAGGACGGCGAAGCCGAGAGATAAAAGATATAAAGAGGAAAGAGGAAAGAGCAGGGGTGGACTCCAACCTTTTCTCTTTTCTCTTTTATCTTTTCTCTTTCCTCTGTTATTTCGGCGGTTCGTCCTGCATGTCTTCCTCCTCCAGTTCCAGGAGGGTCTTCGGGCGCGGGCCGGTGTTCGAGACCGGCGGGTTGCCGTCGTGGATCAGGACTTCGCGCCGCTGAAGGTAGGCGTCGCGCAGGAACGCGTAACGCTCGACGCCTGTCACATCCAGGATCTTCTCCGCCTTGAGCAGATTGGCACGCGTGTTCACGGTGTTGACTGCCACCAGTCCCCAGCTGACGCCCGACTCGTCTTCCCAGTAGTAGTACGGGCTGACAAAGAAATCCACCGCCAGCCCCGGGCCATCGCGCACGGTGCTCGGCCCGAAGAATGGCAGCACGATGTAAGGCCCGCTGCCCACACCCCAGTAACCCAGGGACTGGCCGAAATCCTCGTTGCGTTTCTCGATCTGGAGTTCGGTTGCCACGTCGATCAGACCGAATATGCCGAAGGTCAGATTGGTGAGGAAGCGGGCGATGTCCACTGGCACCTTCTGGCCTTTGAGCTGGACCGCATCGTTGAACGTCGTGACCACCATGCCCAGATTGTCGAAGAAGTGGGTCACGCTGCTACGCGCGAATTGCGGCAGAACTTTCTCGTAACCCTTCGCTACCGGCTTGAGCACGGCCTTGTCCACGCTTTCGTTGAACGCAAATACCTTGCGATTGAACCCTTCGTACGGATCGCGGGGATTTGGGCCGGTCGCGCAACCCGCTAGAAGACATGCGCTGGCAAGGACGAACGGGAGTAAGGGGCGCAGGTTCATGATGCCTTGCGTTATGGCGGGCGGCGGCGATTATAGCGCGACGCGCGGCGGCTCAATTAGAACATTATTGCGGTTTGCAAAACCGGTCTGCTTGCGTCACGATATTCGCCGCCGGCCGCTCTAGCCGTCATTCGAACAAGACACGGACAATAAAGGATCGAACTCCATGGATCTCGGCATCAAAGGAAAATCTGCCCTGGTGTGCGCTGGCAGCAAAGGACTCGGCAAGGGTTGTGCCTTTGCGCTGGCGCGTGAAGGCGTCAACGTGACTATCGTCGCACGCGGCCGCGAAGCGCTGGAGGCGACCGCGAGCGAGATCCGCAAGGCCACCGGCGTCAAGGTCAGCATCGTCGCCACCGATATCGCTACCGAAGCCGGCCGCAAGGAAGCGCTCGCCGCCTGTCCGAATCCCGACATCCTGGTGAACAATGCCGGCGGGCCGCCCGCGGGCGATTTCCGTGACTTTTCCAGGGACGACTGGATCAAGGCGATCAACGCCAACATGCTGACCCCGATCGAGCTGATCAAGGCGACCGTGGACGGCATGATCGCGCGCAAGTTCGGGCGCATCGTCAACATCACCTCCGCCGCGGTCAAGGCGCCGATCGACATCCTGGCGCTCTCCAACGGCGCGCGGTCCGGGCTCACCGGATTTGTCGCCGGCGTTGCCCGCAAGACCGTGGCGCACAACGTCACCATCAACAATATCCTGCCGGGCATGTTCGAGACCGAAACCCTGCGCAAGCGCAGCGAGGCGGCAGCCAAGATGCAGGGCAAGACCATGGAGGAAATCCACCAGGCACGTATGAAGACCGTTCCCGCCGGGCGCTTCGGCAATCCGGACGAGTTCGGCGCGCTGTGCGCCTACATCTGCAGCGCCCACGCTTCTTACATCAGCGGGCAGAATTTCCTTATCGATGGCGGAGCTTACCCGGGCACGTTCTGATCGACCGGAGGTCGATCAGAAAGCAGGTGCAGAGTGCTGCGTGCTAAGTGCTGCGAAGAAGCACGCCGGCGCGCGGCTCCGGTTTTATACTTGGACTAGGACCACGCTGCTGGGATGGGGTTTGGTTTTCTCTCAGCACACAGCACCCAGCACTCAGCACTGAATTTTTGGAGACTCCCAATGAACGCACCTAGGGACAACACTTTCACGCTATCGCTCAAAGACCAGAAACTTTTTCGCCGGCACGGTTACATCAACAGTGAATGGCGGGATGCCGACTCGAAGGCGACGATCAACGTCACCAATCCCGCCGACGGCTCGGTGATCGGCACCATTCCGAAGATGGGAGCGGTGGAAACACGCCGTGCCATCGAAGCGGCGAACGCCGCGTTGCCGGCGTGGCGCGCGAAGCTCGCCAAGGAGCGCGCCAATATCCTGCGCAAGTGGTTCGAGCTGATGATCGCCAACACCGACGATCTGGCGCTGATCATGACAACCGAGCAGGGCAAGCCGCTCGCCGAAGCCAAGGGCGAGATCGCCTACGCCGCCTCCTTCATCGAATGGTTCGCCGAGGAAGCCAAGCGCGTTTACGGGGACGTGATCCCGCAGCACCAGTCCGACAAGCGGCTGGTGGTCATCAAGCAGCCGGTCGGCGTATGCGGCCTGATCACGCCGTGGAACTTCCCGGCGGCGATGATCACCCGCAAGGCGGCGCCGGCGCTCGCCGCGGGCTGCACGGTGGTGATCAAGCCGGCCACCCAGACGCCTTACTCCGCGCTTGCGCTGGCCGAACTGGCCGAGCGTGCCGGCATTCCGAAAGGCGTCATCAACGTCGTCAGCGGAAGCGCGAAGGATATCGGCGGTGAGCTGACTTCGAACACCACAGTGCGCAAGATCAGCTTCACCGGTTCCACCGAAGTCGGTGCGGTGCTGATGAAGCAGAGCGCGGAAACGATCAAGAAAGTCTCGCTCGAACTCGGCGGCAACGCGCCGTTCCTGGTGTTCGACGACGCGGACATCGACGCAGCGGTCGAAGGCGCGATGATTTCCAAGTACCGCAACAACGGCCAGACCTGCGTTTGCGCCAACCGCATCCTGGTGCAGGATGGCGTGTACGATGGGTTCGCCGCCAAACTCGCCGAGAAGGTGAGGGCGCTCAAGGTCGGCCGCGGCACCGAAGCAGGCGTCAACATCGGCCCGCTGATCGACGAGAACGCTGTGGCGAAAGTCGAGGAGCACATTCAGGACGCGGTTTCCAAGGGCGCGAAAATCGTGGTCGGCGGCAAGAAGCACGCGCTCGGCGGCCTGTTCTTCGAACCCACCGTGCTCACCGGCGTGAACACGACCATGAAGGTGACCAGGGAGGAAACCTTCGGGCCGGTGGCGCCGCTGTTTCGTTTCAAGACTGAGGAAGAAGGAGTGGCCATGGCCAACGACACCGAGTTCGGGTTGGCTTCCTATTTCTACGCCCGCGACATCGGCCGCATCTGGCGCGTGGGCGAAGGCATCGAATCCGGGATGGTCGGCGTCAACACCGGACTCATTTCCAATGAAGTCGCGCCCTTCGGCGGGGTCAAGCAATCCGGCATAGGCAGGGAGGGATCGAAGTACGGCATCGAGGAGTATTTGGAAGTGAAGTATCTGTGTATCGGCGGCCTTTAGTCGCGGATCCGGAATCTCAACACGAAAATCTCACCACGAAGGCACGAAGGTCGCGAAGACACACGAAGAAGGGCGAAAAAATGAATCGAGATCTGCATCGGACCGGTTGATGCAATCCAGGGGTGTTGCTCAAGCATAACCAGCATCCTCAATGCATCGCAGAAATGAACAGTGCTTCGAGGAAACCATCCGGGATGCTGAATTCTCGCAAATCACCGTATGGTTTTTCTTCGTGTTTCTTCGTGACCTTCGTGCCTTCGTGGTAAGAAGTGTGGTTTTGACTTTTCGGTGAAGATTCTCGCGTTTGTGAGATGCCAACGACTCCCGTACCATTCAATCAGCCATCGCCCGAACTCGGCAATCAATACTCGGACGATAGAGTGCTGCGCTCCTACCTCGCGCGCGCACTTCCTGCCGAGGTGCTGGCGGCGATCGCGTCCGAGCTGAGTGAACTGGGCGCACTCGCGGGCGGCGAGCTGTACCGCATGCAGATCGCCGACCGGCTCAACGAGCCGAGGCACACTCCCTGGGATGCGTGGGGAAACCGCGTCGATCTCGTCGAGGTCTCGCCCCTGTGGATACTTGCCGAGCGCATCGCGGCCGAAAGGGGGCTGGTCGCTACCGCCTACGAACGCAAGCACGGGCGTTTTTCGCGCATCCACCAGTTCGCGCTGGTGCATCTGTTCACGCCGGCCACCGATGTCTATAGCTGCCCGCTGGCGATGACCGACGGCGCGGCGCGGGCGCTGTTAGCGGCGGGCAACCGGGCTCTGATCGAACGCGCCGTGCCGCACCTGACCTCGCGCGACCCGGCGCAATTCTGGACCAGCGGCCAGTGGATGACCGAGAGCACCGGCGGTTCCGACGTCGGCCGCTCCGAGACGATCGCACGCAAGGACGGCGACCACTGGCGGCTCTATGGCCGCAAGTGGTTCACCTCGGCGGTCACGTCGCAGATGGCGCTGACACTCGCCCGGCCGGAGGGCAATCCCGGCGGCGGCAAAGGTCTGGCGCTTTTTTTCCTCGAGACTTGCGACGTGAACGGGCGGCTTGCCAACATCCTGGTGCACCGTCTCAAGGACAAGCTCGGCACGCGCAAGGTGCCCACTGCCGAACTTACGCTCGACGGCACCCCCGCCTGGGCGGTGGCGGGGGAAGCCGAAGGCGTGCGCAACATTGCGCCGATGCTCAACGTCACCCGCACCTGGAACGCCGTCAGCGCAGTGTCCTACATGCGCCGCGGGCTGGCGCTGGCGCGCGACTACGCGAAGAAGCGCATCGCGTTCGGCGCGCCGCTCGCGGAGAAACCACTGCACGTGGATACACTGGCCGGCCTGCAGGCGGAGTACGAGGCCGGATTTCAGCTGACGTTCTACGCGGTCGAGTTGCTCGGCCGCGACGAGACCGACGGCCTCGATGCCGGCGGCAGGGATCTGCTGCGGTTGCTCACGCCGATCGCGAAACTCACCACCGGCAGGCAGGCGGTGGCGTTGCTGCCGGAAATCGTCGAGAGCTTCGGCGGGGCCGGCTATGTCGAGGACACCGGGATTCCGGTGCTGCTGCGCGATGCGCAGGTATTCTCGATCTGGGAAGGGACCACCAACGTGCTGGCGCTGGACGCACTGCGCGCGCTGCAAGGCGGTAGCGCGCTCGACGCGCTGCAGGTCGAAGTGGAAACACTGGCCTCCGCGGTGCGCGATACGCGGCTGCTTGCCTGTGTCAAAGCGGCCCAGGCCGCGCTTTCACATGCCCAGAGCTGGATATCGCAGAGTTCCGGCGATGCATTGGAAGCGGGGGCACGGCGATTTGCCATGACGATCGGCCGCGCCTTCGCGTTGCTGCTGCTTTGCCGCCACGCGCAGTGGTCGCTCGACCACGAGAAAGATCAACGCCCGTTCGCCGCGGCTGCACGCTTCGCGCAGAACGGCGTGGACATGATCGCGGGAGAAAACCCGGCGCTATCGAAGGCGCTGGCCAACGACACCTAGACCCTTAAAGGTCTTTAAATGGGGTCAGACTCGATTTATTTCACCGATTGACCGGACGCCCCCTGGGGAGCGGTGAGGCCCGCCGGCCAGAGAGACGCTCGATCTTGGCGCGGAAGCGGTCATTGCCCAATACCCAGGCCTTGTGCGTGGACTGCCGGATGGCCTCAAGGTCGCCTTTCGGGATCTGTGAGCGGAACAGTTGCCTATATGCGGATTGGCGTTGCTCATCCGATCGGTCGAGCCGGCGGTAGAGTTCGTGTGGGGTGACCAGCGGATCGGGATGACCTTGGGCATTGGTCCGATAGCTTGACCACGGATAGTCCGCTGGATGCTCCACCATGGCGGCACGGACCGGATTCATCTCGATGTAGCGCATGCAGGTGAGCAAGTAGCGTTCGGCTTCTACCAGCGTTGCCCGATAGCGTCCTTCCCAGAGAGTGCCGGACCGCCTATGGGTGTAGTTGAAGTACTGGACATAGCGGCGGCCCACGGACTGGAGCGTCTTGGGGAGGCTGTCTTCGTGCGCCGGTGTTGCCAGCAAGTGCACATGATTCGTCATCAACACATAGGCGTGGATGGCAAGGCCGTGTTCGGTGCTGGCCCGTCTCAGGCAGTCCAGGTAGAAAGCGAGATCTCGTTCCGAGGTGAACGTGGGCTCGCGATTATTGCCCCGCTGGATTGCGTGTTGCGCTTCACCTTCTGTGAAGAAGCGGGGCAGGCGAGCCATGTGAGAAGTGCGGCAGGTTCGAAGTTTCGGCCGGGATGGGACGGCTTATAAATCGAGTCTGACCCCATTTTACCCATTTTACATTCGGCAGTTTTTTCATTCTCTTCCTCTCCTTGGAAAACGCCGGACGCGAGTATCGCGCCAAATTCCAGCTCGGGGTAACGACTTTCGCCGCGCTCACCGCCTCTTGGGCAATGCGCTCAATGCCGAGCGAAAGTCCGCCGCCGATTGCGTCACCTGCTCGATGGTCATGCCTGGTTTGTAGAGCGCCGAACCGAGCCCGAACCCATCGGCACCGGCGGCCCAATAGTCATTCATGTTTTGCGGTGTGATGCCTCCCACCGGCAGTATCGGCGTTTCCTTCGGCAGGACCGCGCGCAGCGACTTCAGCACTTTCGGCGGATTTGCTTCCGCGGGAAAGAGCTTGATTGCATCCGCGCCCGCGTTGATCATCCGGAACGCTTCGGTCGGCGTGGCGAAGCCGGGCACCACGAAGAGGTTGCGGCGCTTGGCCGCTTCGATGACGCGCTCGTCCGCGTGCGGCATGACGATGACCTTGCCGCCGGCATCTGCGATTTTCGTCACCTGCTCCCAGTCGGTCACCGTGCCCGCGCCGACCAGCGCCCGGTCGCCCAGTCGTTTGGCCAGGCGCACAATGCTCGCGTACGGCTCCGGCGAATTGAGCGGGACTTCGATGATGGTGAAGCCGGTCTCGACCAGCATCGTGCCGATGTCCGGCGCTTCGCCGGGCCTGATCCCGCGCAGAATCGCCACCAACGGCCAGCGTTTGAGCCAGTCGCCGAATGCTTCGATTTTCATAGATAAGCCGACAGACGTAAAAGTCCCTTGGTCACCGAATCCGGGTCGAGGGCATTCGCGTTGATCCCCAGCACGGTGAAGGCACGGCCGTAGATTTCCGCGAGTTGTGCGCTGCCCAGCACGTGTACGCGGCTGCGTCTGCCGTGCGCCGACCGGATCTCATGGCCGATAAGCATACCGGAGAGATACGAGGCCGAGGCGGCTTCAGTGAGCTCGCCGAACAGGCCGCGCGCGCGGACGCCGAACAGGTGATGGAGCAGCCCGCGTGCGTCGGCCGAGCGGCGCACGCCGTCATCGAATGCAGCAGCGTCGGTTGCGCCGTCCTTCATCATTCTGCCGAGGATGCTGTGCACCTTGAAAACGGCGAACGCCTCGCCGGTCATGTGCGTCGTAAAGCGCGCGATCCTGCGGTCCAACACCTCGACCCATTTGCTGTGTGTGCCCGGCAGGCAGACCGTATGCGCACCGGGCCCGAGCCGGTCCAGCACGCCGAGGATCTGCACCTCTTCGCCACGCATCACGTCCGGAACGCCTGCCTCGTCGCGGCAGGTGAGTCCCGGCGCGATCCAGGCTGTTCCGCCGTTCCACGCCACTTTGCGCATGCCGGCGGCGATTTCCTCGAATCCGGCAGGGCAGGCGGCGTAGGGCACTTCCAGCCAGCCTTGGCGGCTGCCGATCATTCCGCTCATCACCACCGGGCCGTCGCCGGCCGCGATCCAGTCTCCCGCCTGCGCTTCCAGCACCGCGGAGAACTTGCCGTTGTCGACCGAAAGAACTCCCCGCGGTGAAGCGCGCATTTCCAGAACGCGGCCGGTACCGTCGAGACGATAGGCACGGAAGGAGGAGGTGCCCCAGTCGATGGCAATCATCGAAACGAGGGCCGATGTCCGAGGGCCGAGGTCCGAGTGAAATACAAAAGTCGTGGCGCAAAGACACAATGAGTGCGAGTGGGGCAAGGACGGTTCGCGGCCATAATTGGTTTTGAGATTTGCTCTTGCTCGGCCCTTGAAATTCGGCAGTTCAGATCCGTCCGAATTCTTCGAGCAACTGCTCGAACGTCCGTCCCTCCGCGATGCGGCGTCTCGTCGCTTCCTCGCGTTCGGCCTGGGCGCGGGCGGCCTCGAGCACCTCTTTCATTTTTGCCGAAGGCACGACCGTGATGCCGATCTCGTCGCCGACGATCATGTCGCCCGGGTTGACCACGATGCCGCCGCAGGCTACAGGCACATTGAGTTCAACGTCGTCCTTGCGGCCGGAGAACATCGTGTGCGTGCCGCGTGCCGTAACCGCACGCGAGAACACGATGAATTGCAGGTCACGCAGTTCATCGGTATCGCGGCAGGCGCCCTCGATGATCGCGCCGGCGACGCCGCGGTTCCTGAACAGGCTGCCCATCAGGCCGCCGAACACCGAGGTCTCGGTTTCCGCGCCTGCGTCCACCACGATCACGTCGCCCGGTTGCGCCACGTGCAGCGCCGCCAGCGGGTCCTGCAGGTCCCCGGGAGAAAGCTTAACGGTCACCGCCGGTCCGACCATCTTGCCGCGGAAGATCGGCTTGATCGTGCTCGCCATGACCCCGCCGCGCTTCTGCACGTCGGCGAACACGCACGACGCGCTGTAGCACTTGGCCACCTCGCGGTACTGCTCGACAAGTTTCGGTTCCGGTCTTTTGAAATCACGCAGGTTCATCGTTTACTCCTCCAGGACAAGATCTGGAACCACGGAGGACACAGAGGACACGGAGGAAAGGCAAGAGCAAGAAAATAAGTTCGGGTAAGAACCCGTCATTGGCTCATGATCCATCACAGCGAAAATTGGCGGCAAAGGTCAGCGAACAGCCATCTCGCTTTTATCCCCAATTTGCTTTTCCTCGTTTTTGTTTTGCCTCCGTGTCCTCTGCGTCCTCCGTGGTTCAATTATTAATCAGAAAATCGCGGACGACGCGAATCTGATCCTCCGCCATCAGCATCGGCGCATGGCCTATGCCGGCGAACTCGACGAATTTCGCCTTCGGACCGCGCCGGGTCATTTCCTGCGCTGTCTCCGCCAGCAGCAGGTCGGAATCGGCGCCGCGCAGCAGCAGCGCCGGGCGGCTCACCTGGTCCCAGAACGGCCACAGCACCACGTCGGTCGGGGCATTGCGGAAGGCCAGCCCGAGCGCCGGATCGTAGTTTGGGCCCCAGCGGCTGTCTTCGAACTGGCGCCCATTGGTCTGCGCCAGGTGCCGCCACTGCGCGTCGGTGAGCGGCCCGAAGGGCGCTGACACGGCGCGGATATACTGCTCGAATTCGTCGAAGGAAGCGTAACGCGGGTCCTTGCCGACGTAACCGGAAAGTCGCTCGAGCGACGCTTTGGGGATGAAGGCGCCGACGTCGTTCATCACCAGACGGCGGATCGGCGAATGGGGTTGCGCAGCGAGGAACATGCCGATCAGCCCACCCATCGAGGTGCCGATCCAGTCCACCTGCTGCGCGCCGCTGCGGGCAATCAGCGCGGCCATGTCGGAGCAATAGAGCGGGTAGCCATAATCTTCCTTGTGCGTCAGCCACTCGCTCTTGCCGCGGCCGGCCACGTCGGGGCAGAGCACCCGGTATTCCGACGACAGCGCCCTCGCGAGATCGTCGAAGTCACGCCCGTTGCGGGTCAGGCCGTGTACGCAGATCAGGACCTTCGGATTGTCCGCGTCGCCCCATTCGTAATAGTTGACGCGATGGAAGCCGTGGGGACCGAGGGCGGCAAGTTCGCGTTCGCGCATGGAAGTGGCTGGTGGCTAGTGGCTGGTGGCTAACCTGCAAAAGGAGGCCCCCGGTCTTGCCGGCGGATACTTACTGAAAAGCTAATCCCCGGACCCTGTTTTTGGCGAACGGATGAGCCCCCGAGCATTTTAAGTACTTTCGCAACATCATTCCGGAATACCTCTTTCTCGCTGTCCGACATGAATCCGACTGCCGTGGCAATCTCGGCGTGGGTATCAAGTTCATTCGCTGATCCAGTTGCGATATACAGAAACTGAATCAATTCCTTCGTCCCCTGCCTTGCGGATCCTTCCGCGATGTTGCTTGCAATCGAGACGGATGCGCGTCGCATCTGCGCAGTAAGGCCGTAAATCTCTTCCCTTGGGAAGCTGCGCGTGAGGTCGTAGGTCGACTTAGCCAGAGCGATGGCCGCACGCCAAACTGTAAGATCGTGGGCGATTTCATGGTCAAGGCGTCCTCGTTGGTGGTTGACTGGATTGAACGCGGTCATATTCTACGAAGATCTTTCGGACCAAGGCCTGACAGAAAAAGAAAGGGGGCAAAAAGCCCTCTTTCGATACTTGCCAACCGCCAGCAGTCATACTTACCCGCCACTAACCACCAGCTACACAGCCACCAGCCACTAGCCACCCATTGCGTCGTCAGTTCAACGATGCAATGTACGCCGCCAGCGCTTCGAGATCTTCATCCGGAATCGTGCGCAGCACGGCGGTCATGTTGCCGGCGTCGTTGCTGCGGGTCTTGGACTTGAAGTCCTTGAGCTGCTTGAGTACGTACTCGTAGTGCTGTCCCGCGGCGCGCGGCACTTCGTTCTGTCCGGAAAAGCCGCCCAGGTGGCACATGGTGCATAGCGCGGCGTCGGCGACCTGCTTGCCGCGGGTCGCCTTGGAAGCATCGCCCCGCGAATTCTGGTTGGTGGGCTTCTGTGCGGCGTAGTACGCGGCGATGTCGAACATGTCTTTCTTCGACAGGTTGGCGGCCATCGGCGACATCAGCGGATCCTTGCGCCGGCCTTCCTTGAAATCCTTGAGCTGCAGGTAGGTGTAGCGCGAAGTCTGGCCCGCAAGAGTCGGGTTCAGCGGGATGGTGGAATTACCGTCCACGCCATGACAAGCGCCGCACACTGCGGCCTTTTCCTTGCCCGCAGCGGCGTCCTGCGCGATCGCGCCCGCGGGCAGGAGGAAGGAGAGGGCGAACAAGGGGAGAAGTATTTTCATGAAGGTGGTCCGATTGATAAGAGAAAAGATAAAAGTGAAAAGAGGAAAGAGGAAAGGTAAGAGCAATAGGGCGAAGCACGACGATTTTACTTTCCTCTTTCACCTTTTCTCCTTCCTCTCGCCTTTCGATTTATCCCCCAAGGGGAGGAGAAATCGAAAGGGCCGCCTTCCGGCGGCCCCTCTCGACCAGCATTAGAGCGCTGATACTGGCAAAAAGTTTACGGCAGCGCGAACACGAAAATGCTGTTGCCGCGCTTGAAGTCGAGCTGGGTGTTGCCGCCGGCCGCCACCGCGATGTACTGCTTGCCGCCGACTTCGTACGAAACCGGTGGCGAGTTCACGCCGGCGCCGCACTGGAACGACCACAGCTTCTTGCCGTTGCGCGCATCGTAGGCGTTGAACCAGCCGTTGCCTTCGCCGGTGAACACCAGGTTGCCGGCGGTAGCCAGCACCCCGCCCATCAGCGGCTGATCGGTTTTCTCGCCCCATACCACCTTGCCGGTGTCAAGGTTCACGGCGACCAGGCGGCCCCACTGCTTCTCGGCTGCGATCACCTTGAACGCACCGCCCAGCCACAACTTGTCGCCGCCGGGATAATCGGCTTCCTCGACGTGGTAGGTCATCGGCTGATGCAGGTTGGCCGCATAGCTCATGCGCAATTTCGGGTTGATGGCCATCGGATTCCATTCCACCCCGCCGTTCGCGCCGGGCAGCATGCGCGCGCCTTGCTTGGTCGGCAGCACCCACATGTTCTCCTGCGGCACCATCGCCTCGGAGAAGCGGATCAGCTCGCCCGTGGCGCGGTCATGCACGTACACATGGCCGGTCTTGCCGCCGTGGATCGCGACCTTGCGCGTCTTGCCGCTCTTGTCCTTGGCTTCCGTCAGGATTACCGGGCTGACCGCGTCCAGGTCCCATACGTCGTGCGCGATGTACTGCGAATGCCACTTGTACGAACCGGTGTCGAGGTCCACCGCCACCATCGAGTTGGTGTAGAGGTTGTCACCGGGACGGATCGCGCCGTACAAGTCGGGTGAAGGGTTGCCGACCACGAAGAACACGGTGCGGGTCTCGAGGTCCACCGCCGGGGTCATCCACACGCCGCCGCCCAGCACCTGGTAGAAGTCGCCGCCTTTTTCCTGAAGGTCGCGCTTCTCCTGGGCGATGTCGCGCAGCATGTTGCGGCCGGTGGCATCGTGCGTGGCCCACATGCCTTCATGGCCCTTCTCGGGAATCGAGTGGAACGTCCACAGCAGATTGCCGGTCTTGGCGTCGAAGGCCTTCACGAAACCGCGGATGCCGTACTCGCCGCCGTTGGTGCCAATCAGGACCTTGCCGTCCACCACGGTCGGAGCCATGGTTTCGGAGTAGCCCTTCTCGGGATCAGCGATCTCGGTTTCCCATATCAGGTTGCCGGTCTTGGCATCCAGCGCCACCAGCTTGGCATCCAGGGTGCCCATGTAAAGCATGCCGCCGTAGCCCGCCACGCCGCGGTTGTTCGGGCCGCAGCAGTAAACCGTGATCGGGCCCATGTTGTGTTTGTAGTGCCAGTACTGCTCGCCGGTCACCGCGTCGATTGCATAGACATGGTTGTACGAAGTGGTCAGGAACATCACGCCGTCAACGATCAGCGGCGCGGTTTCCATCGATTCCATCACCGCGGTTTGGAACACGAATGCGGGCTTGAGCTTGTTGACGTTGCCGGTGTTGATCTGGGTGCCCGGGTTGTAGCGGGTTTGCGCGTAGTCGCCGTTCGGGTGCAGCCAGTTGTTCTTGTCGCCGGCAGCACCGTTAAGCCGCAGCTGCGTGACCGGGCCAAGCTTGGCCGACATCGGCCTCGTCATCTGCGTCGCGCCGCCTTGAATTTCTGCTGCCAGGGCCAGGTTAAAGCTGCCGGCAAACACAACCCCCGTGGCCAGCAACTTCAATGGGGTATGTAACTTCATAAAACCTCCCGTTGTGGTTATTGATGTTGGCGCTTTCGCGGCGGCATCATGATTCCAACTGCCGTAACGATTGCGGACCGTGCGACTATAGTGAACAATTCCCGCCCGCACAAGGGGAGCCCTCCCTTGCAATTTTTCGATACAGATCAAGGTGCTCAATAACATGCGCTTTGCCGTTCCCAGCTTCTTTCTTGCCCTGCTTTTCGCCGATCCTGGGGTCTTCGACCTGAGGTTCGAGGTACGAGGGCCGAGGGCCGAGAAGTCCTTTTCCCTTGGCTCTTACGTCGCCTCTCACGACCGATTTGAATTGGCGAGTCGGGAGAACTCTGAAGTATGTGGTTCCTCGGGCCTCGGCCCTCGTACCTCGGCCCTGCTCGGCGGCATCGCATTTGCGCAGCCGAGCTCAGTCGAGCTATCTCTGAACGCCCAACTCCTGACCGGCGCGCGCAATGGCGACGAAGCCCTCGTGCGCCGAGTCCTCGACGCCGGTGCGGCGCCGAACTCCCGCAACCGCGCCGGCGACACCGCGTTGATGATCTTCATCCGCAAGGGCAACGCTGCGATGGTGGATCTGTTGCTCGGCAAAGGCGCCGATGTGAACCTGCGCAACCTCGACAAGGTGTCGCCGCTGATGACGGCGGCCTATCACGGCCACGCCGGCATCGTCCGTGCGCTGCTCGACCGTGGCGCCGACGTGGCCGCCGAGGACCAGCTCTCGAAAAACTCAGTGGTCTACGCCGCCGGACAGGGACACAGCGAAGTCGTCGGCGTGCTGCTGGACGCGGGAGTGGACGTGAACCGGCAGTACAAGAACGACCTCACCGCGCTCATGTGGGCCGCGGGCTACGGCAAGGCCGATACCGTAAGGCTGCTGCTGGAAAACGGCGCCGATCCGAACCTGAAAGACAATCGCGGCAAAACCGCCCGGCAGATTGCCGCAGATGCGGGGCAGGATGCCGCAGTCACCGTGTTGGATGCATGGGTGAAGTAGGTGAAAGGTAAAAGGTGAAAGGTGAAAGGTGAAAGGTGAAAGGTAAAAACAGAAGCAGAACCAGGGCAAGCCCTTCGTCAACGAGCAGCGTCTCGTTGTTTCCTGACGACGGACGTATCCGAATTTTTGTGTGTGAGGTCGGTTGCAGAATTCTGTCTCAGGGCGTCGGGTGAGTGAAGCGTTCTCCAAAGACGATGGCGAATTGATTGGCTGCTTCTCTCCAAGTGCGTTGCGGCATGTTCCAGTCTTTG
>DASYUW010000307.1:0-5123 GCA_036000845.1 Burkholderiales bacterium | reverse complement strand
CGCTGGCAATGAATTCGATCTTCTCGTCCATGGCACAGGTCTGCTCCCAAGGCATCGGCATATCCTCCTTGCCGATACCTTAATCAGCTGTAACCCATGTGCCCGGTCTAAAGTGTTACCAATGTATCCGGTTTGTACCCTCACCCTGCCCTCTCCCGGGAGGGAGAGGGTCCATATGCATACCTGAGAGGGCAGTGTGCACCCTTCTCCCTCCGGGCAACACGCCGCTTCGCGGCTTGTTGCAGTGTAGGCTAACCTTCAGGTTACGCCGGAGCTACAAGGGCTGGGGACGAGGGTAGAACTGCGACGCTCGCGACTGAAACCCGGCTTCATGGTGATTGTGACCCACGCGAAAGACGGAAGAACCAAGAGAGTCGGTACCGGACACGGATACCACGAGTTGCCGATACCCGAGGCGTTTTCGCCCGGGATTCATTTTTGGTTTATCTTACTGACAGGCCACCGTACCCGGTTTGATCAGCCCACAAAGTCACGCATGCTTTGGCCGTGACTCTGGAGCAGCGCGAGGCCTTATAGGACAACCGAATTAAGGGAAAATCTCATGCGATTGCTATTGTTGCTGACTTGTCTTGTCCCGGCCACT
The DNA here is from genome assembly GCA_036000845.1 of Burkholderiales bacterium. GTDB lineage: Bacteria > Pseudomonadota > Gammaproteobacteria > Burkholderiales > JACQAP01 > JACQAP01. The sequence continues at coordinate 4,519 of DASYUW010000307.1, read as the reverse complement.
GCGCTGGCACTGGATAACGATTATGTGCGTGTGACCCGCAATTCGGTGACCTGCCCGCAGGCCAGCATGCCCGGCTGCGGCGAACGGGTGATCGTGGCATTGGACGACATGGAGATCTTCGTCGGCTACGCCAAACGCAATCTCGCGCGCGGCGAAATCATCGTGTTCGAAAGGGAAAGGGCCTTCCCGCCCCCGGTAGGGGAATTTTTCGAAGTCGTCATCAAACCCGATCACCCGCCGGTGCTCTCGCCGCCGGAGATCATCCCGCCGGAGAAAAACGCAATGCTTTGGGAGGGCGAGCATTTCTTCGTGTTCGAGGAAAAGCTTGCACCCGGCGACACCCGCGCGCGGCACAGCCACAGCCAGCGCGTGGTGATCCAGCTCAACAAGACGCGACTGCAGCAGTGGCCTGACGGCGAGCCGGAGAAGTTTGTCGAAATCCCTGTCGAGCAACCCAGTTTCAGCCCGCCCGTGATCCACGTGGTGAAAAACGTCGGCGACGCCCCGCTGCTCGGCATCGTGATCGAATTCAAGCCGCAGAAAAAATAGTCACGATCGCGGGCTGATAGACGGCGAACCCAGGGCACAAAGACCGGGTTTCCTGGGTCAGGCGTTTCCGCTTGCTAAGATTCCGAAGTCTTCCACTTTCCCGTTACCGGCACGGCTTCGGTATCGCCCGGCCACGGTGGCATGGTGACACCCACCGCGGTCAACGCCTTGTCGCCGGTCGCACGGAACTGGAAATGCGTTCCAGCCGGGATCGTCAGACTGACGCCCGGCTCCAGCGCAAAGATTTCCTCGCGGTCGCCTTGTTTTCGCCAGATCTCGCCGCGGCCCGACAGTACGAACCAGATTTCATCCACCGTGCGATGTCGGATGGCGTCCGAGGTACGCCCCGGCGCCAGCTCGAAGTGAGCCATCCCGCCGCGTTCCGTTCTCGTCAGCACCCGGACATCCGATCCGTCGGGCGCCACTAAATCAGGCACTTGCGGCAGGCGTTTCGTCGCGAAATCCGTCATCGATGCCAGTCCTATTCTGGTTTGCTGTTCGTCGGCCAACTGCTTAGGTAGTATTTCCGCACCGTCGCTCGATCAAAGGATTCTGTCCGTGGCTCAGATCCCCACTCCCCGTGGTTCTCCGTTACTCGGGGCATGACTTCCAAACTCCGCAAGCGTTCCGCCCGCCGCCGGGATCTAGGGCTTAGCGAGCGCGAGTTCTCGATCCTGAAGCGCTTGTCCACGCCCCGGGCAATTCAGGATTACTTGAACGCGATTCCGATCAATCACGAGATCGGCGGACAGACGATCCTGTCGGTGCGCGAAGTGCTGAGGCAGCGCCGCGCGCATTGCATCGAAGGCGCCTTTTTCGCCGCCTGCGTGCTATGGGTGCACGGCGACCCGCCGCTGGTGATGCACCTGGACTGCGATCTGAGCGATTTCCCTCATGTCGTCGCACTGTTCCGCCGTGGCGGCCACTGGGGCGCGATTTCGAAGACCAACGGCACGCCACTGCGCTACCGCGACCCGATCTACCGCAGCCTGCGCGAGCTGGTCATATCGTACTTCCACGAGTACTACAACAAGCGCGGTAACAAGACTTTGCGCAGCTATTCCGGATCGTTCGACATGCGGCGCATCGAGCCGGAGCATTGGGTCACCAGCGAAAAATCATGCTGGGCGGCACACGAGCGCCTGGCCAACGTCCGCCACTACCCCATCATTTCCACCAGGCAGGTACGCCTGCTGTCACGCCGCGACCCCTTCGAGCGCCGCGCCGCAAAGTTGATCCAGTATCCGAAGCCGGTCGCGCGCAAGAAGTGAGTCGGACTCGTTGAATCGACGTGGGCCCGGCGCATCAGTCCTTTTTCATTTCCCGTGCAGCGGCAATGTCCTTGTCAACGCAAGACTTGGCCAACTCCCAGCCGATAATCTGCACGTGCCGTGTGCAGCGTTGCATGATCTCACCGGCCTGCTGCGGATACGCTGAAAGAGCCTTCATGGCTGACAGTTCCCCGTCCACGCAAACTCTCACGCCTTCGGCTCCGAATTCGCCCATTTGGTAGTGGCAACGGTAAACGATTTCCGCCTTCAGGTCCTCTTCCTTGGCGTCATTGGCGGCGGAAACCGGACAAGGCAGCAATGCCGCGCATGTCAGCAGGATGCGCACGATTACCTGCCGCCGAATGACCAATGCTTTCTCCGATCGCTTCATTTCCGTTTCCCGATCTCTCCTTTCGCGCGCAGCCGGGCGCCGGCATAAGGCGCGAAAGCCATCACGATAAGTCCCAGCGGCATCAGAAAGGCTTGCGCCCGAGTACGTTTCCGGGCGGGTCGTAGTTGCAGGCCACGATAAGCATGGTGTCGCACACCGCCTCGCCGCAGCCGAGCATCCGCGTGCCCCGCCACACCATCTGCGTGTAGTGTCCGACCGCTTGCCAGTTGGATCGCGTCAGCACGCCGCCGTGATAGTCCTTCTTCTCGCTCTCCCAAGTCTTTGCCCCATCCACCGCAGTGTACGCGCCCGCTGTGGCCTGAAACAGGTTCTCACCGTACAAACCCTCGGTGCGATGCTTCATCCCACAGGTCGTGGTAGCGAGATGGTCGGCCCATTCCTGTGCGTAGTTCGCCAGGGTCGGCGACCAAATCAGCGGACCGACGCCGATGTCGGCACGCACCTTGTTGTGATACCCGGTGATCGCCTTGATGTCCTGCGCCGACATCCTGGATGCGACAGGCTTCATTGGCGGCGCCTCCGGTAGCGCCGACGGAACTGGCGGGGGAGCGGGCGGCGGCGCGGCAGGCGGCCTGGCCTGGGGAGCGGCACAACCGGCCATCACCAGAATCAACAGCGCGGGAACGATGATCGAGACGCAAAGGCCTCTGCGTGCTGGTCGCGTCCGCAAGGACGTGACGTCCGCCTCGCGCAAGTTCATACAATGAACCCGGCCTGATGCGAATTCTGTTGAATCATTCGATCGCGGCGACCACGCGCCCGGTGATCTGCCCCGCCTTGAGCTGGTCGAGCGTACGGCTGACTTCCGACAGCGGCCGCTTCTCTATCGGGATCGGCTTGATCCTGCCGGCGCGCGCCAGCGCGATGACCTCTTTCAGTTCAGCGACGTTGCCGACGCTGGAGCCCTGAATTCTCCACGCGCGTTGCACCACCAGCACCAGGGATACCGGGATTTCCCCACCGTAAAGTCCGACGACAATCAGCTTGCCGCCCTTGCGCAGCGCCCCGAGTGCCAGGCTCGCGGTGTCCGCCGCACCGACCAGATCCACCGCACCGTACAAAGGTCCGCCGGCAATCTGCTGCAGCTTCTTCGCGGCATCGGGATCGCGGCTGTTGAGCGTCGCGGCGGCCCCTTCCTTCTTCGCCACTGCCAACTTCGCGTCGTCGATGTCCACCGAAACGATCTTCTCGTGTCCGAGCGCCTTGAGCATCTCGATCGCCATCAGTCCCAGTCCGCCCGCCCCCAGCAGCATCACCCATTCGTTGCGGGGAATCGGCTTGAGCTGCGATACCGCGGAATACGTCGTGAGCCCGGAGCACGACAGTGTCGCCGCCCACGCCGGATCGATGCCGCTCACATCCACCAGGTACTTCGGATGCGGAACCAGCAGGTGGTCCGCGTAACCGCCCGGGCGCTGGATGCCGATCCAGCGCGGCGCCATGCAGTGGTTGTCCATGCCTTCCAGGCAGCGCGCGCACTGGCCGCAGCCGATCCACGGGCACACCAGTCGGTCCTTGCCGACCGGCGCATCCTTCGCGTCCGGACCGGCGGCGATCACGGTGCCGTAGGGTTCGTGGCCCAGCGTCACCGGCGGATGCATCCCGCGATCGCTCATGTTGAAGCGCTTGCCGCCGCCGAGATCGAAATAGCCCTCGCGGATGTGCACGTCGCTGTGGCACACGCCGCAATACTTCAGTTTCAGCAGCACCTCGGTGCCGGTCGGCTTCGGCGTGGGCTTTTCCGCTTTTTGCAGCGGCTTGCCCCATTCGACTACGTCGTAACTGAGCATGTCTCCTCCGTTCAGAATGTACGAATACGCAGGCCTGGCCCCGCAGCGCGGCCGCGCACCTTGTCGGCGCCTGCCGAAGCCTTGCATGACTACACGTTATCGAGCAGCATATTACAGCCGCCCAAGGCTATCATCCGCCGTCGGTCGTGCCGGTGATTCCGTACCGCTGTTTTCGGGCCCAACATATTGAATTTTCTGTGACCTGCCAACCCGGGCCGTAGGCGGCGAAAAGAAATAAAACTGTAGAGGAGACTTTCATGAAGCTGCAACGACTTGCGCTCACCTTGTTGGCAGCGGGCACCACGGCGCTCGCTGCAACGCCATCTTTCGCGGCGGACAGTGTCAAGATTGCGGTCATCGATCCGCTGTCGGGGCCGTTTGCCAACGTCGGCGAGGCCATGGTGCGCTACACACAGCTTGCCGCCGACGCCATCAATGCACGCGGCGGAGTGCTCGGCGGCACCAGGTTCGAAATCATCCCGCTCGACAGCAAGAGC
>DASYUW010000306.1:0-5017 GCA_036000845.1 Burkholderiales bacterium | reverse complement strand
CGCTGGCAATGAATTCGATCTTCTCGTCCATGGCACAGGTCTGCTCCCAAGGCATCGGCATATCCTCCTTGCCGATACCTTAATCAGCTGTAACCCATGTGCCCGGTCTAAAGTGTTACCAATGTATCCGGTTTGTACCCTGTACGGTCCCTCTCCCTCCGGGAGAGGCTAGGGTGAGGGAGGCGCCGCGCGGGAGCGGGATAGGGTGAGGCGCACTTTTGCCAAGCTCGCCCAGACCAGCGGCGGCTCAAGAAAGTTCAAAATCCTTCAGGACTTCTTGAACAGGCTTTCTTCTTTTCGCAACTGTTGCTTCACCCAGTCGGCTACGCTGGCCAGCGCGTCCGGTAGCTTCGCCGGTTGCGTTCCGCCAGCCTGCGCCATGTCCGCCCGGCCGCCGCCTTTGCCGCCGACCTGCTGCGCCACGAAGTTCACCAGTTCGCCCGCCTTGACTTTGGCGGTCAGGTCCGGGGTCACGCCGGCAATCAGCGTCACCTTGTCGCCCTCGACCGCCCCGAGCACGATCGCCGCCGACTTGAGTTTGTCCTTGAGCTTGTCCATGGCTTCGCGCAGCGTCTTCGCGTCCGCCCCGTCGAGCTTCGCCGCCAGCACCCGCACCGGACCGATCGCCACCGCTTGCTCCGCCAGGTCATCACCCTGCGAACTGGCAAGCTTCGATTTTAGCCGCGCCAGTTCCTTTTCCAGGGATTTGACGTTGTCGAGAATCTGGGCGAGCTTGTGCAGGATTTCCTGCGGTTGGGCTTTCAGCACCTGCGCCGCTTCGCCGAGTCTGGCTTCCTGCTCCTTCACCCATGCTAGCGCGCCATCCGCGGTCACCGCTTCCACCCGGCGGATGCCCGCGGCGACCCCGGATTCGGCAACGATCTTGAAGAAACCGATATCACCGGTGCGCCGCACGTGGGTGCCGCCGCACAATTCAGTCGAAAAATCGCCCATGCGCAGCACCCGTACTTCGTCACCGTATTTCTCCCCGAACAGCGCCATCGCACCGGCCTTGATCGCCTCGTCGTACGTCATGCGCCGCGTTTCCACCGAGTGGTTGCTTCGGATCTCGCGATTCACCAGCTCCTCGACCTCGGCGATCTGCTCCGGCGTCATCGGCGCATGGTGGGAAAAGTCGAAGCGAGTGCGGTTGGGGTCCACCAGCGAGCCTTTCTGCGTCACGTGCGGTCCGAGTACCTTGCGCAACGCCGCGTGCATCAGGTGGGTGGCCGAATGGTTGTACGCGGCGCGCGTGCGCGTAACCGGATTCACCTGCGCGGTGATCGCGTCGCCGACTGCGAAGCGTCCAGCCCTGAGCACGCCCTTGTGGCCGTACACCTCCGCCTGGATCTTCTGCGTGTCGTTCACCGTGAAGCTGCCGTTGCCCGAAGTGATCTCGCCCTGGTCCCCGACCTGACCGCCGGACTCGGCGTAAAACGGCGTGCGGTCGAGTACGACCACCGCCTCTTCGCCGGCCTCGATCTTATGTACCGGCGTGCCGCCCTTGTAGAGCGCCACGATCTTGCCGTCCAGGCGCAACGTGTCGTAGCCGTGAAACTCGGTGGCCTGTCCGCTGTAATCCATTCCCGCCTGCTTGGTGAACTTGGACGCGGCGCGGGCGCGCTCACGCTGTCTTTCCATCGCCGCTTCGAAACCGGCGTGGTCGATCATCACGCCGCGTTCGCGGGCGATGTCGGCGGTGAGATCGACCGGAAAACCGAAGGTGTCGTAAAGCTGGAACACGGTCTCACCGTCGAGCATCCGGTCCTCGCGGTGCAGTGCGCTCTCGAGCACCTTCATGCCGTTCTCCAGCGTCTCGGCGAAGCGTTCCTCTTCCTGCTTCAGCACGTCGGTCGCCCGGTGCTGCGCGGCCGGCAGTTCCGGATAGGCCTCGCCCATCACCCGCGACAGGTCGCCGACCAGCTTGTGGAAGAACGGCTTGATCTGGCCGAGCTTGTAGCCGTGACGGATGGCGCGGCGGATGATCCGGCGCAGCACGTAGCCGCGGCCTTCGTTGCCGGGGATCACGCCGTCGGTGATCAGAAAGGCGCAGGCGCGGATATGGTCGGCGATTACGTTTAGCGAACTGGAAGAGAGATCCTTCGTGCCGGTGACCCGGGCCGCCGCGGCGATCAGATCCCGGAACAGGTCGATCTCGTAGTTGCTGTGTACGCCCTGCAGCACCGCGGCGATGCGTTCCAGTCCCATGCCGGTGTCGACCGACGGCTTGGGCAGCGGGTGCAGCGTCCCCGACTCGTCACGGTTGAACTGCATGAACACCAGGTTCCAGATCTCGATGTAGCGATCGCCATCGGCATCCCGGGTACCGGGCTGGCCGCCGGGAATTCCCGGGCCATGGTCATAGAAGACTTCGGTGCACGGGCCGCAGGGACCGGTCTCGCCCATCTGCCAGAAGTTGTCGCTCTGGAATTTGCTTCCGCCGGGCTTGTCGCCGATGCGCGCAATGCGCTCCTTCGGCACCTTGATGTCCTTGGCCCAGAGGTCGTAGGCCTCGTCGTCGGTCTGATACACCGTGACCCATAGGCGGGCAGGATCGAGCCCGAATTCCCTGGTCAGCAGTTCCCAGGCGAAACGGATGGCGTCGCGCTTGAAGTAGTCGCCGAAGCTGAAATTGCCCAGCATCTCGAAGAAGGTATGGTGTCGCGCGGTGTAGCCGACGTTCTCCAAGTCGTTGTGCTTGCCGCCGGCGCGAACGCAGCGCTGCGAGGTGGTGGCGCGCACGTATGGCCGCTTCTCCTTGCCGAGGAACACATCCTTGAACTGGACCATCCCTGCATTGGTGAACAACAGCGTCGGATCGTTGCCCGGGACCAGCGGACTGGAGGAGACGATGGCGTGCCCCTGACGCTTGAAATAGTCGAGAAAGCGACTGCGAATTTCGTTGCTTGTCATTCGCTGTTAAACCGAAAAAATTCTTCTCTTGAACCACGGAGAACACGGAGAACACGGAGGAAACCCAAAAACGAGAAAAAGCAAATTGGAGTTAAAAGTTCGGTGACTGTTCGCGAACCTGTGCGGCCCCCTTTCACTGCGATGGATCATCAGTCAATGAAAGGTTTTAACTCAAGCGCTTCTTGCTCTTGCCTTTCCTCCGTGTTCTCCGTGTCCTCCGTGGTTCACGATTTTAAGTGTTTCCTCAATGCATCCATTGTGCCCCTTTCGGTGATACCCGGTCTCAATCTTCGCGCGACTTCTTGAGTACCGCATGCACCACTTCCGCCGAGAATCCCCGGCTGGCCAGGAAGCGCGCCTGCTTGCCGCGCTCCTGGAGCGACCGCGGCAGCTTGCCGAACTTCTTCTTCCATACCGCCCGCGCCGCTTCGACCTCGCCCGCCTTCAACTGCGCTTGCGCTGTGGAGATCGCGTAATCCGACACGCCCTTCTCGCGCAGCTCGTGCACGATGCGCGCAGCGCCGAACTTGCGCCGCCGCGTGGTCGTCAACTGCTCGACGAAACGTGCCTCCGAAAGCCAGCCGCGCCTTTCAAGCTCGTCGAGCAACGCGTCCAGCTCGTCGGGATCTTCAGCAAAGGGTTGGAGCTTGGCCTGCAGTTCCTTACGCGAGTGTTCGCGCTGCCCCAGCGCCTTCAGTGCCCGGGCAAGCAGGCTGGGAGCGGTGGCCAAGTTGGCGCGTTACTCCTCGGCGACGGCCACCTGGGCCGCCGGCTTCTCGGCGACATGGGCGCGAATCTTGGCCTCGATCTCCTTCGCCACCTCGGGATTGCTCTTGAGGAAGTCGCGGGTGTTGTCCTTCCCCTGGCCGATGCGGTCCTTGCCGTAGCTGTACCAGGCGCCGGATTTCTCGATCAGCTTATAGAGCACGCCCAGCTCGATGATTTCGCCTTCGCGCGAAATGCCTTCGCCGTAGAGGATGTCGAACTCAGCCTGGCGGAACGGCGGCGCCACCTTGTTCTTCACCACTTTGGCACGGGTCTCGTTGCCTATCACCTCTTCGCCCTTCTTGATCGAGCCGGTGCGGCGGATGTCGATGCGCACCGAAGCGTAGAACTTGAGCGCGTTGCCGCCGGTGGTCGTCTCCGGGTTGCCGAACATGACGCCGATCTTCATGCGGATCTGGTTGATGAAAATCACCAGCGTGTTGGACCGCTTGATGTTGGCGGTGAGTTTTCTGAGCGCCTGCGACATGAGCCGCGCCTGCAGCCCCATCTGCGGTTCGCCCATCTCGCCTTCGATTTCGGCTTTCGGCGTCAGCGCCGCCACCGAGTCCACCACCACCACGTCCACAGAGCCGGAGCGCACCAGCATGTCGGCGATCTCGAGCGCCTGCTCGCCGTTGTCGGGCTGCGAGATCAGCAGTTCGGAAACGATGCAGCCGAGTTTCTGCGCGTATTGCGGATCGAGCGCATGCTCGGCGTCGATGAATGCGGCGGTGCCGCCCAACTTCTGCATCTGCGCGATCACCGATAGCGTCAGCGTGGTCTTGCCCGAGGATTCCGGGCCGTAGATTTCGACAACGCGCCCGCGCGGCAGACCGCCAATGCCCAGCGCCAGGTCCAGCCCCAGCGAGCCGGTAGAGACCACGTCCAGGTCCTTGGCCACCTCCTTCTCGCCAAGGCGCATGATCGAGCCCTTGCCGAACTGTTTTTCGATTTGCGACAAGGCGGCGGCCAGCGCCTTGCTTCTGTTTTCGTCCATGCTTTTCACCTCTTTTTTCGAAGCGGCCATTATGGCATAAGCTGTCTCGCCGTCAGAATGCGGAATTCTCCCCGGTTATCAATTACCTGTGCCTAGGGAAGCTCTGATCAAGTTCCACATGCGCGACCGAGGTGATTCGGGTCGAGGGCAAGACGGCGAGGACGCCGTGTAGCCGGACGGCTGTGACTCGTTAGCGGTACACCCGTTTGCGGGAGCAGCCGTATAAGCGCTCCGTTTACATTGATTGACACAGCCTCCATGCGCTCCTACCCGCCCCGAAGCTACGCTCGCCGAGTCCGGAGCGCACATCAGGAGGAGCCGACGCTGAGCGCCCGCTCAGGG
>DASYUW010000305.1:0-12027 GCA_036000845.1 Burkholderiales bacterium | reverse complement strand
CGCTGGCAATGAATTCGATCTTCTCGTCCATGGCACAGGTCTGCTCCCAAGGCATCGGCATATCCTCCTTGCCGATACCTTAATCAGCTGTAACCCATGTGCCCGGTCTAAAGTGTTACCAATGTATCCGGTTTGTACCTCACCCTACCGTCTCCCGGGGGGAGAGGGGCCTTATGTAAAGCTGAGAGGGAAGACGACTCCCTTCTCCCCTTGGGAGAAGGGTTGGGGATGAGGGAATGCAGGAAAGCGGTTCGGTCTGATCTGACGTTCCTTGATAGATCAAATCTCAATTACTACAGCTAATGTTTGCGAGGTCAACATTACCCCGGAGCTGATGTTGCAAGAACAACCTCGTTTCCGGTTTCCTTTGCGTACCTTTGCGTCCTTCGCGTTGAACGCTCTTGACGCCGGCTACGGCGCAGCCGTTGGACCTCGTCGCGCATATGCGGACTTCGTCCGCATCAAGTGGAATTGTAGTTCCGGCATAACGTCAGTTTCGCAGACGTTAGCCTGCACTGAAACAGGACAAACGATCGTCCTGTTTTCACGTCGTCACGTTCGTCACATCGTCACGACCTTCGCAACGTGTAGAATTCCGGTACTTTTTAAATTCCTGCCTGTGACGTGAACCAACCCAGTACTTTGCCTTCGCTGGCAAGTGTCATATTTGCCAGGATCACCGAGTTCGTGCGCCGGCCGGTGGCCGAGCAGGCGCGGCTGCGCGCGCAGCTCGAAGCCGCGCTGGCGGTGTCGCTCGACGAATTCCCGACCGAGAGCCGGATCGTTCTGGACGCGCCGGACGGCGTTGCGGTCGTGGTCCTCGACGATCCGGCCGGAGCCCTCGAAATCGCGCAGCGCTGCTCGCGCGTAACGGCGGCCGGCGTCTCGGTCGCGATCGCCATCAATCACGGCGCGGTGCGGTCAGCGCCGGACGACGAAGGTCTGCAGGGTCTGATCGGCGACGCGATTGGTACCGCTGCCGCAATCGCGCACTATGCCGGCGCCGGACGCCTATTCGTATCGCGCACGTTCCGGGACGCGCTTGCCGCGGCCGCGCCTCACCGCGCGGTGTGCCTGCGGCCGGCAGGCGTGTTCACCGACGCCAACGTGCGCACGCACGAAGTACTGTCCCCGGATCCGACTGTTCCGGGCCGCCGCCGCAAGGTCCTCGCCGCCGTCGGCGCAATCGTGATGATCGGCTTTGCTGCCACCGCGGTGGTGTTCCGCGAGGACATTCGCCGCGAAGTGTACGCGGGCCGGCCCGGGGTGCTAGCGTTCGACATCTACCCGGACGGCGATGTATTCGTGGACAGCGTGCCGCGGGGCAAGAGCCCGCCGCTTGCGGAACTGCGCCTCGACCCCGGCCGGCATATCGTCGAAGTGCGAAAGAAGGGCTACCCGGCGTACCGATACGAAGCGGAACTCCGCCCCGGCAGGGTGACCAACATCGAATTGGCCTTCACCCCCGGCGACGAGCGCGGCTTCTTCCGCCGCATGTGGGAATCGCCAATGGTCAAGCCCTGAGCCGCGCATTCCGACAACATGGCAACGAAGAAGTTGAAAGAGATAGGACGCTACCGGATCCTCGGCGAACTCGGACGGGGGGCGATGGGCGTCGTATATAAGGCAGAAGACCCGGTGCTGGACCGGCCGCTCGCCATCAAGACCATCGTCATTCCGGCGGACGATGCCGACCGCAAGGAGTACGAGGCCCGCTTCACCCAGGAAGCCCGGGCGGCGGGACGGCTTGCGCATCCGAGCATCGTGACCATCTACGACGTCGGCCACGAAGGCGAGATGGTGTACATGACGATGGAACTGCTCGAAGGCACCGATCTGGCCGGCATGGCGGAGAAGCGGCGATTCAAGGTGCCGGAGGCGGTGCGCATCGTCGAGCAGGTCGCTGAGGCGCTGGCCTTCGCACACGATCGCGGGGTGATTCACCGCGACATCAAGCCGCCCAACATCATGATCGTCGCCGGAGGCCGGGTGAAGATCATGGACTTCGGCATCGCGCGGATGCGCCAGTCGGACCTGAAAACCGAAACTGGCATGATGCTCGGCACGCCCCGCTACATGTCCCCGGAACAGGTGAGCGGCCGCCCGGTGGATCACCGCTCGGACATCTTCTCGCTCGGCACGGTGCTGTACGAGATGCTCACCGGCACCAAACTGTTCGCGGGCTCGGATCCTTCCGAGATCATGTACAACGTTTCCCACCTGCGGCCGGTGCCGCCAAGCCGCATCAACCGCCAGGTGCCCGCGGTGCTCGACCTGGTGGTGGCCAAGGCGCTGGAGAAGGACGCCGACGAGCGCTACCAGGATGCCCACCAGTTCGCCGCGGACCTGCAGGCTTGCCTGAGCGAACTCGGCGGGCATCGCGCCGAACCGGAAACCACCGTGCGCATAGGCAAGGCGGCAAAGGACGACGCAGCGCAGGGAGACGATGGACGCACGCGTACGCTTCGCATTGGCGCCGAAGACGGCGACTCGACCGTGGCCGAGGGCGGAACAAAGACGCGTGCCACGCGGTTGCAGAGCATCATCGTTGATTCGAACACGCGGCTCGCGCTGTCGCACATTTTCGATTCATCCGCTGCGATCAGGCGCCTCGCTGAACCGGACCCGAAAGATCACGCCAAGCTGATCCGCGCGCCGGAGCCGCCGAATATCCTTACGCGTTTCTGGCACGACCCCGAACTGCGGCTCCTGGGCTGGTGCGTGGTGGCCGCGATGGTCGCGGGATTCATCGTCGCGATTTATTAATGCGGTGACTGGTGACTGGTGACTGGTGACTGGTGACTAGTGACTGGTGACTGGTGACTGGTGACTGGTGACTGGTGACTGGTGACTGGTGACTGGTGACTGGTAAAGTCTAGTGCGTCTTGCTCTCTCCTCTGTTTTTCCTTTGCGCCCTTTCTTTTCCCCTTTGCGTCCTTTGCGTCAACGCTCTTGATCCTGTTCTCCTCCGTGCTCTCTGTGTCCTCTGTGGCAAAAGGGTTTGTCTATCCTATTTCTCGTTTCCCGGAGCAGTAACCCGGAGATTGATCGGAACACGACCGCCTTGGGAGTCGATGACGTAAAGCTTCACCTTAGGAAGAATCTTTTCCATCGAGTCCAGATAGATCCGCGAGCGTGTCACATCGGGTGCCTTTTGATACTCCTGCAGCAGCGCCCGGAAGCGGGTGGTATTGCCGATAGCTTCGGCGACTCGCTGCTGCTTGTAGTTCTGCGCGTCGCTCACGGTTCGGCTGGCTTCCCCCCGCGCTCTCGGAATCTGGTCGTTCGCATAAGCGCGCGCCTCGTTTTGCGTTTTCTCGCGGTCTGCCATGGCGTCGGCGACGTCCTGAAATGCTTGTGCAACGGATGGATCCAGCGTGATGTTCATGATGTTCACCGAGGAGATCTGGACGCCGCTCTGGTAGCGATCCAGCGCCTCCTGGGTCTTCAGCTTGACCCGCCCCTGGATAGCGAGCCGGCCGGTGGTCAACACCTCATCGATCGGCATGCCCACCACAGTTTCCGTCAGGACGCTTTCGGCAAGCGTTCCGACCAGCATCTGCGGTCCGTCGACCTGGAACAGGTAATCGGCGGGGTTGCGGATGACGTATTGGACCACCAGGGCAACATTGAGGATGTTGGTGTCACCCGTCAGGAGCTCGACGCCTTTGAGCGACTCCGAATCGTTGTCGCGCAGTTCGAAGCCGACTCCGATCTTCATGACACTGGTCGTCTTGACAACGTCGACCCGATCCACCGGCCAGGGTATCCGGTAATGCATTCCCGGCCCTACGCGCGCCTCAATGGCTCCGAACCGGCGCACCACCGCGTGCTCGTCGGCGTTCACCACGTAGAATCCGGAGGCGAAGTAGCCCACAAACAGAACGAACCCGAGCACGCCGATCCAGTAACGCCGCGCAGGCATCGACGAAGTTTTCCCCGGCGACCCGGCCTCGTTCCGCATCGCCTTCCGACCAGGAACGCTCATTGCGGCCTCCGGTCCGGCTCTGGGAATCGACGCGCGAGCGGCATGGCTTCCGCCTTGGTCCCGGTCTGCGCGGGTTCATGCGGCTTCGCAGTCGCGTACTGACGCGAAGGGCTGGCTGCTCCCTGGCGCGGCAGCGGCCCGAGCACGCGCAGCACTTCCGAATCGGCCGGAAGAAACAGCGTCGTGTTCTCGTCCATGAATTTTTCGTACGCCTGCAGGGTGCGCAGGAACTTGTAGAACGCGGGATTCCTGCTGTACGCCGCGGAGTAGATTCGTGTGGCTTCCGCGTCGCCCTCGGCCTTGAAACGTTGCGCCTGGGAATAGGCCAGCGCCTCGATGTGGGTTTTTTCCCGGTCGGCCTGTGCGATGATCTTTCTGCCTTGCAGCTCTCCGGCGGTGCGGTACTCCTTGGCCATCTTGCCTCGCTCCGCTTTCATGCGTTCGAAAACAGGAATGCGGTTCTGCTCGGGAAGGCTCAGCCGCAGCAGCTCCACGTCGATCACATCGATGCCGTAGGCGGTCCGCGCGTAGGCCGCGACCCGCACCCGGATTTCTCCGACAATGTCACGGAAGCGCTGCGTATTCCCGTCCGGTGCGATCAGCGATGCTGCGGGATGAGTGCCGAGCACGGACCCGACTTCGCCGAGCATGACGTCAGCGAGCCGCAGATCGGCCGCAGATCGCGCCGCCAGCGTCACCAGGTAGCGCTGCGGATCGGCGACGCGCCAGGTCACCAGGCTTTCGACGACGATATTCTTCTTGTCCACGGTGAGATATTCGGCCTGTCCGGGACGCGAAAAGGTCAGACGCTTGTCCAGGCTCACGACAGTGTCGAACGGGGCCTTGATGTGAAGTCCGGGCTCGTGCACCACTCGCACCACGCTTCCGAACCTGGTCACCAAGCCGAATTGGGTGACATCGACGGCGAAGAAGCAGGCGAGCAGCGCCCACGCCAGTAGAGCAATCGCGATCAGCGTCACCGCCATGCGCGTCCGTGAGGCGGCATGTGCGGGAGTGGTTGGCGTGGTCGCGCGTTCCATTTATTTGCCTCGGCTCATGCCGGGCGGCTGCAGCAACCACATGTCCAGGTCCTTGACGTCACCAGCGCCCGGCATGACGAATTTCTGCAGGCCCGGTAGCGTTTCTTCGATGCTCTCGACCTGCAGACGAAACCTGGTGAGCCCGGGTGCGCGCTGGTATGCGCGGAGCTTCAGCCCGAAACCGCCCGCATCTCCCTGCGCGTGCAATATTTGCTGGTCCTTCAAAGCCAGCGCCTGCTCGATCATGGCAGCCGCCTCCGCCTTCGCCTGATTCACGGTCTCGACCGCGAAGATGTTGGCCCGGTTGATGGTACGCAGCTTGTCTTCCTGCGAACTGGCGACGTCGCGAAATGCGTCGTGGACCTCGCCAGGCGGATGTACATACAGAAGCTGGAAAGACAGGATTTCGACGCCGCTTCGGGTGTCGTCCAGGACGCGCTGCAGCGTTTCTTCGACTTGGCTTTCCACGCCGCTTCGTTCAGAGGTGTAGATCGCATCGATTCCGCTACGCGCGACGACGCTTCGCAGCGCCGCCAGGCTCGCGCCGCGCACCAGCCTGTCGGACTCGGCGACGTTGAACGTGTAGGCAACGGCGTCCTTAATCCGGAACTGAACGGCCCAGCGCAAGTCGATCAGGTTTCCGTCGCCGGTCAGAAGGTAAGGCTCGTCCGGGTCCGCCTCCTTCTGGAACCACGACCCGGTTGCGGTCGTGACGTCCGGCGTCGGGGTCCAGCCTGCGGCCGTGCGCGGGCGACCGATGGGTTGCGCCGCCATCTGGGTCTTCTTGCCCGGAAAGCCGAATTCAATGCGCTGCACCGTATCCTTCGCAATGACCCGTTGCGCCTCGAATGGCCACGGCAACCGGTAATGCAGTCCCGGCTCGAGATCGGATTCGATGATCCTGCCGAATCGCATTTGCACGCCGACTTCGCCCGGCTGAACCGTAAACAGGCCGCTGCCGACATACAGGACGGCAGCGACTACGGCGGCCGCGCGCGTGAGCCCAGCGGTGGTCAGCCGCAATCCGGACCGCGAAGCAAAGCGGTCCCTCAGCCATATCCATTCCGCGGGTACGGGGGTGCGCCGCATGCTCAGCACGAGCAGAATGATCAGCAACAACGCGGCTCCGACCTTGACGGACTCGGGAAGAAACGCGGTAGCGGTACCGAAAGTCGCGCGCGGATCGATTCCCCAGGCCCGGTATATCCAGTTGAGCGCAAAGCCTGCCAGCAGGGCGACGACGGCAATCGACCCGAGATAGATCGCCATGACCCTGGCCCCGAGAAACTTCAGCAACAACACGATGCTGCCGATGTTGGTGGCGGGTCCCGCCAGCAGAAACACCAGTGCGGCGCCGGGATTCAGGCCTTTCAACACCAGCGCGGCGGCCAGCGGGGTGGCTTCGGAGGCGCAAACGTAGATCGGGATGCCGATGAGCAGCATCACCAGCATGGAAGCCAGCTCGTTGTCGAGGTAACGCTCGAAGAAAGTAGGCGGCACTGCGGCCGCGATGACAGCAGAGAGGACGATCCCCAGCACGATCCAGTAACCGGTTTCGTCAAGCAACTGACGAAATGCGTAGTGATAGATCCGCTTCACGGTGTGCCAGACCTCCGCCCCGCCTTCGGCGATGAGGCCCTGCCCTGCCTGCGGTTCCGAGGCAGGATCGGCAGCGTGATAGTGCGCGTGGTGATCGCCGGAGTTCAGATCATGGGAATGCGCTGCCTGCGATTGCATCTCGCCGGAGGAAGGCGGCACTTGAGCCTCGCCATTCTTCGGCGTGCCGAACAAGTTGGTGCAAATACCGGCGGTGATGGCGGTGGTCACCGCCGCAACCGGGCGGGCCACCGTGGTGATCGGGTCCATCAGCGCGTAGGTGAGACTGATAGAGTCGGCCCCGGTTTCCGGTGTGGCGATGAGGAATGCCACGGTCGCGCCCGGGTTCGCACCTTGCCGGCGCAGACCTATAGCGGCCGGCACAACGCCGCATGAACACAATGGAAGCGGCGCACCGATGGTCGATGCCCACAGCACCGACTTCAGCTTGCCCGTCCTGAACAGCCTGGCCAGGGTTTTTTCCGGGACGATTACGGCAAGCACCCCGGCGATGAGAAAGCCGAAAAGCAGGAAAACAGAAGCCTGCCTGAAGATGTTCCAGGTTTCCCACAGCACCCGTATGAGGAAATCAGTCATTAGAAGGTCTCAGCGACGTGCCGGCCCGTGACCCCGACTGTGTGCGGTCACCGGCCGGCAACATTTTTACGTAGGTGCTTGCCTCATTTCGGCAGGTACTTCTTGTCCAGGATGCACGCCACCGAATACTGTGGATCCACTACGTTGGCTATCTCGAGTTGCGCAGCCTGGCCCAGCAACTGCAGCGCTTCGAGCTTGTCGTAGCCGTAGTCCTCGACCAGCCAATTGATGAGGTCGGAGCATGCAAGACGTAAAGCATCGATCAAAGGCCGGGTGCTGCCGATCGACATGATCACTTTGTCGTTGACCAGCCGCGGCCAGCCGATCCGCTTGCCCTTGATCAGGTTCACGGTGAAACGCGTGTTGAACGAGGTCTCGATGGCGGCGCCGTCGATCTCTCCGTCACCTTGCGCCGCGTGCCCGTCGCCGAGCATGAACAGCGCACCCCTCTCGTACACCGGGAAGTACATGGTGACGCCTTCAATCACCTCGTTGAAGTCCATGTTCGCGCCGTGCGAGCCCGGCACCAGCGAGCTGATGCACTCCTTGCCCGAAGGCGCGGTACCGATGGTGCCGAAGAAGGGCCGCAGCGGCACCTCGACGCGCCCGATCTTGCTGTTGGGAAGATCGAGGGCGCCGACGCGACGGTTCCTATCGATGCGCCAGATAAACAGCTTGTCAGGCACCGGTGCCGTAATCATCATCGTCTTGTATTCCGGCGCCAAGGCGCCGAAGTAGGGTATCGATCCGCCCCAGCCCCAGTCCCTGTTGAAGTCGATCTTGTCGATGTGAACGACAAGCGTATCTCCAGGCTCCGCGCCCTCGATGAAGAACGGCCCGGTCTGAGGATTGACCTTGCTCAGGTCGAGCTTCGGAAAGAGCGTCTTGTCACCCGTTGAGTACACGTCGTTGGACGCATCCCGGGTGCTCGTAACCACGCTGTCGCCAGGCTTGATCCGCAGTACCGGTGGATGCGAATGACAATAGGTGAACTGAACGTTGTCTCCTGGATCGTACTTGATCTCGGCTGCGGCGGCCGATCCGCACCAAGCAACAACGGATGCGGCAGCAAGCAACCACGAACTCGATAATGCCAACCTGCTGTGCGTTGAAAACATGACAACCTCCCGAATATGATTAGTGTTGCTGATTCATTCGGTGACAACACCGTGATTGCGTCCTGTCATTTCATCGTCCCCTCCTTTCCTGGTTTGGCGCTGGCCTTCCTGTTTGCGCCGCCGCGCTCGTAGTGACTGCTGTCCTGAAGAAGGCCAAACAGCTCCGAGTCCGCCGGCAGCATCAGGGTCGTTCCCTTGGGTATGAGGTTGCGCGAAGCCTGCATGGTGCGCACGAATTCATAGAATTCCGGCCCTCTGGAGAGCGACTCCGCGTAGATTCGCGCCGCCTTGCCTTCGCCCTCCCCGCGGTGCTGCTGGGCAAGCTTTAGTGCTTCGGAAAGAATGTGGCTTTTCTCCTGATCCGCCGCCGCCCGGATCTTGAGCCCTTCTTCTTCTCCTTCCGAGCGGAATTTCATGCTGAGACGTCCGCGTTCGGATTTCATGCGGGAGTAAAGAGGAGGCCTGTTCTGTTTCGGGAAGTCGAAACTTCTCAGCAGAACGTCGATCACTTCGATTCCGTAGTCTCTCAGCGCGATTTCACGACACTTGCCTCTCACCTCGGCAAGAATCGCGTCCGCCCGAAAGGCCTTGGGCTCGATTGAAACAAAGGCAACGAGAGGACTTCGCCCGACCGCCGCGCCGAGTTCCGCGAACAAGATGTCGCCGAGTCGCGACTCGGCTCCGGCGCGGTCGAAAACGGTTTGGAAGAACTTCTTGGGGTCGCTGACACGCCAAAGGACTGTGCTTGCGGCGACGACCGGCGTTTTTTCGAGCGTCAGGAATTCCGTGGATGCCGGGGTATAGGCAAACAGGCGGCTGTCGAAGGTTCGGACGCTTTGATACGGGTACTTGAAGCCAAGGCCGGGTACAGTGATGACCTGCACCGGCTTGCCGAACTCGGTGACGAGCGCGTATTCCCCGGTTTCAACCGTAAAGCAGCATAGCTTCGCCATTGCGGCGATGATGCCGGTGACTCCCAGCGCGACGGCAATACGCATCCGCCGTCGTGTGGTCGACTGCTTGCCACTGCCATCGACTCCCGCCATGACCTCCCCCGGCCATTACGCAGAAGAAATTACGACGTCCGCACTCGAGTTTGATCGCCGCAGTCTGCGGCCGATGTATGGACTTGACAAGTGGTGCTCGATCGCGTGTGTGTTGCGCCGCAGCGAAAACCGGGAGGCAGGCGTAGTCGATGCGGATTACAGGGCTTCGGATCGGACGGCCGTCGTGCTGAGTGCGGCGCCCAACACGCGCAAGTTGTCGCGCCGCCCAACGCTCGCGTCTTCAATTACGCCGAGCCCGGCGTGCAATGACCGTGTTTATGTCTTGTCTGCTACAGTGGATCAATAGCCCTTTTTCCGACGACCCGCGCCATGCCAATCCTTGCCTGGATTGTTGCCGCGACGCTGCTTGGTGGCGTTCTGAGCGTATTTGCCGCCGCCATCCTCGCGCTGCGTGCAGGGCCGAGGCAAATACCGATGCTGGTCAGCTACGCCATCGGCACAATGCTTGGCGCGGCGTTCCTCGAGATCCTGCCCCATGCTTTCGAACTCGCTCCGAGCGCGAGGCACGTTTCCGTAACCGTGCTGATCGGCATTCTGCTTTTCTTCGTGCTTGAGAAATTCGTGCTTTGGCGGCACAGCCATGAAGGGCAGTTTGAAGTGCACACCGGCCGGCACGGTCAAAACGATCACGGCCGCATCGCCGCGATGGTGATCATCGGCGATACCTTCCATAACTGCGTGGATGGAGTAATTATCGCCGGCGCATTTCTCGTGAGCATTGAACTGGGGATCATCACTGCGCTGGCGATCATCACCCACGAGGTGCCGCAGGAAGTCGGTGATTTTCTGGTGCTGCTTCACTCCGGCTACAGCAAACGCCAGGCACTGGGCTTCAACCTTATCGCCAGCGGCGCCATGGTGGTCGGCGGGGTCGTCGCCTACTTTGCGCTACAAACCGTGCACCGGCTCATTCCGCCGCTTCTTGGCATAGCGGCAGCGAGTATGCTCTACATCTCTATAGCCGACCTTATCCCGGTGCTGCGTGGCCGGCCGGGTTTGATTGTGACCACCCAGCAAGTGCTTTTGATTGCCGCCGGCATCGGCACCATTTGGGTGGTAGGCCGCATGGCCACCTCGCTTGCCGGCGTGTGAGGCTAGAGGCTAGAGAAGTGTAGTTCCTTACGTGAAATGCGTTTGTTTTTCTTTGCGTCCTTTGCGTCAACGCTCTTGATCTGGTTTTGACTTCTCAAGTCTTGGGATCAGCGTCGAGCCGCACGATCCAGTCTTCCATTCCGGGGCGGGCGACGGGATAGCGGTCCATCACCAGAGGGTCGTGTCCCGGCACAATGTGATTGCGCGAGGTCGCGAGCCGGCGCAGCGTCTCGTAACCGGCCAGGATGTCGCCGAGGTTGTAGAGGATCGGGAAAGCGCGGTTCTGTTCCATGTGCGCATAGAAGTGGCTGGCGTCTGAAGCCAGCACCACCCAGCCGCGGCGGGTGCGCACGCGCACCGATTGCATGCCCTTGGTGTGCCCGCCAATGTGATGCAGCTCGATTCCCGGGGCGATCTCGGCGGGGCCGTCGTGGAACTGCACACGTTCGTCGAACACGCAGCGCACCATGTTCGCGACGTCGTCGGCTTCGTAGCCGTGCCTGAGCATCGAGTGGCACATGCAGCGGCCGGTGGCAAAGTCCATCTCCTTGTCTTGCAGGTGATAGCGCGCCCGCGAAAACAGCGGCAGATTTCCGGCGTGGTCGTAATGCATGTGGGTGATGACCACGTCCTCGACTTTTTCCGGCGCGATGCCGAGTGCCGCGACGCCCTCGGCGACCGGGCGGATGATCTGCCGGCCGCGCTTTTTGGCCATCGCCTCGCCGAATCCGGTGTCCACCACGATGGTCCGGCTCTTCCCCGCGATCACCCATACGTAATAGTTGAGCGGCATCTCAGTATCGTGCGGATCGCCGCCGATGAAATTCTCCGGCGAGCGGCGCATCAACCGCGCGTACTTGATCGCATAGACTTCGTAAACATCGTCATTCATCGACCTGATCTCCTGCGTTGCTCACGCCACCTCTTCGTGGCCGCTCACTTCTTTTCCGCCTTGTCCAGTTCGGCAAAGGTTTCCCTGGCCACCCTGAACGCGTCCACCCCCGCCGGGATGCCGCAGTAGATCGCGACCTGCAGAAGCACCTCGCGGATCTCGGCCTTGGTAACCCCGTTGCGCAGCGCGCCGCCGATGTGCATCTTGAGTTCGTGCGGACGGTTCAGCGCCGACAGCATCGCCAGGTTGAGCATGCTGCGGGTCTTCTTCGGTAGTTCCTCCCGTCCCCACACTGCGCCCCAGCAGTACTCGGTCGTCAGTCTCTGCATCGGCATGTTGAAATCGTCCGCCGCGGCGATGGATTTTTCCACGAACTCGGCACCGAGTACGGACTTGCGGATCTTCAGCCCGGATTCGAACAATTCGTCATTCATCTTCCTTCTCCTTTTGGTTCTACTAATTAAAATTCAGCCACAGAGACACCCACCTCACCCCGTCCCCTGATGTTTCCCCGGTTTTGTTTACCAGTTTTCTTTGCGGATCAAAAAGTTGAGTGTAAGGTGTGCAGAAACGGCGCGCGCATGAACGGTTTTTTCTCTGCTGTAGGACCAACCACAGCGGAGGAGGCCGGACATGC
>DASYUW010000304.1:0-10885 GCA_036000845.1 Burkholderiales bacterium | reverse complement strand
GCGTGCCGCTGGCAAACCCGCCAAGGTGGCCATCGTAGCGTGTATGCGCAAGATCCTGATCATCCTCAATGCCATGGTCAGAACCCACAGTCGTTGGAATGAGCATCTCGTTATCAGTTAACAACACGGTTGCTCCGTGGTGAGCGCTTTTTTCCGGTGCTTGATCGAGAACTGAATGCAGAACGAATCCGCCACCAAGTCACCAGGCAACGCCCGGCGCCATCGCGTGCAGGAATACGTGCGCTGGAGCGACGTCGACGTGAGCGGCATCATCCGCTGGGACACTTACGTGCGTTTCGTCGAGATGGCCGAAACCGAGCTGTTTCGCGCGGCGGGCTTTCCGTATGCGACGCTGTGGGACCGGCTGGACATCTGGCTGCCGCGAGTCCAGTTCCACCTCGACTACCGTAATCCGGCGCGGCTGGACGAATTGCTCGACATCGAGATCTGGGTTGGGCGCATCGGCCGCAGCTCGATCCGGCTCGAATTTGCGGTCAAGAAGCCCGGCGGAGATCTGGCAGCGGAAGGGTACCTGGTGATCGTCTCGATCGACCGCAAGAATGCCCGGTCGGTGGATGTGCCGAAGGCGCTGCTCGATGCGCTGGCACCGTACACCTCCCCTCTCCCTCCTCTCCCCGGCCCTCTCCTGCGAGAGGAGAGGGAGAAAAGCTCAAAGGCGGAGAGGGAGATGAAAACAAGAAAGCCAAACAACGAATAAGCCGCTATCTGTTTCTGGCTTTAACACACTGTCGGCTGCTGGGAGATCGCGATTCATTCCGGCGTCTACAGCGGCCCGCTATACTTCACTTCGCGCTGGCGGCAAAAAAGAACAACTGCGCCGCGCAGCAAACCACCCGGAGGAGAGCAGCATGACTGCACGAACCTTGGGCGCCCTGGCGCTCTGCCTTGCCGCAGCCTGCGGAAGCGCTCTTGCCGAGGACAAGCCGGTCGAGTTGAAGTTTTCCCACTGGGTGCCGCCAGCGCACCCGCTGCACAAGACCGCGCAGGCCTGGGCGCAATCGATCGAGCAGACCTCGGGCGGCACGATCAAGATCGCGATCTATCCGTCCCAGCAACTCGGCAAGGCGATCGACCATTACGACATGACGGTCAAGGGCATCGCCGACGTGTCGTACATCAACGTCGGCTACCAGGCCGGGCGCATGCTGGTGGCGAACGCGGCCCAACTCCCGTTCATGATGGACAATGCCGACAACGGGTCGCGCGCCTACGACGTCTGGTACCGCCCGTACGCGCAGAAGGACATGCCGGGCGTGAGGCTGTGCCTCATGTTCGTGCACGATCCCGGCACTTTCCACTCGAAAATCCGGATCAGTTCTCCGGAGCAGATCAAAAACCTGAAGGTGCGGCCGGCGCAGGCGGTGGTCGCCGACTGGGTGAAGCTGCTCGGCGCATCCACGGTCAACGTCAGTGCCCCCGAGGCACGCGAGGCGCTGGAGCGCGGCGTTGCCGACGCCATCACGTTTCCCTGGGGGTCCATCTATCTTTTCGGCATCAACAAGGTCACGCGATTCCATATCGACGCGCGGATGTACACCACAGGCTTCGCATGGATTCTGAATCCAGACCGCTACAGTTCATTGTCGCCCGCGCAGCGCAAGGTCATTGACGAGCATTGCAATTCCGACTGGGCCTACCGGGTCGGCAAGGAGTGGGGCGATTTCGAAGCAGCCGGACGGGAGAAGACGAAAGCGGACACGGCGCACACAGTCGTGCCGCTCACGCCGTCAGAACTGGCGGCCTGGAAGAAATCGGCTGAGCCGGTGGTCGGGATCTGGGGCGACGAGGTGCGCAAGCAGGGCTACGACCCGGCCAGACTTCTGGCGGATTTCGACGCGACGCTCCTGAAGTACGGGGCGAAGACAAAATAGCGGCGCCGGCGGGATCCGCAATGGATCGTTTCGTGCGCTTGGTCGAGGGAACGGCGGGCTTGCTTTTGCTCACCGTCGCCTTGGCCACTTTCGCGACAGTGGTCCTGCGCAAACTCTTCAATTACTCGCCGCCGGACTGGTTCGATCTGGCGCAACTGGTGCTGGGCATCAGCATCTTCTGGGGCATCGCCTCCGCCTGTTACCGCAACGGCCACATCCTGGTGGATCTGGTCTGGGAGTTTTTGTCCGCGCGCGGACGCCGCATCCTGGACATCATCGCGACCTCGATCCTGCTGGTGTTCATGGCTGCGCTCACGCTTATGCTCGCCGACGCTATCCGCGATACGGCCGCAGGCAACGTGCTGACGATGGAGTTGAGGCTGCCGGTATGGCCCTTCCATCTGCTGGCGGGTGCCGGCATCCTGGCCGGCACGATCCTCACCGCAGTGAGGCTGGTCCGGCTCTGCAGCCGCGGTGAATGAGCGAGCGATGATCGACAAGGACCTCATTGCCGTGCTCGGCTTCGCACTGATGTTCGTGCTGATGCTGCTGCGCGTGCCGATCGGCGTGGCAATGGGGATTGCCGGCGTGCTGGGTTACGGCATGGTGTCGGGGTGGGGCCCGGCCCTCGCGCTGCTGGGCAAGGTGCCGCTGTCCACCGTCACCGACTACAAGCTCGCGGTGATCCCGATGTTCATCCTGATGGGCTCGTTTGCCGCCGCCGGCGGCATGAGCCGCGAGCTGTTCAACGCCGGCAGCGCGTGGTTCGGGCATTTGCGCGGCGGTCTGGCGGTGGGCTCGATCGCCGCCTGCGGGGGATTTGCCGCGATCAACGGCTCGTCGGTGGCCACCGTGGCGACGATGACCAACGTCGCGCTGCCGGAGATGCGCCGCGCCGGCTATGAGCCCGGTTTCGCGGCGGGCGTGATCGCCGCCGGCGGCACGCTCGGCATCATGATCCCGCCCTCGGTGATTTTCGTGCTCTACGGAATCATGACCGAGACCGACATCTCGCAATTGTTCGCGGCGGGCGTGTTGCCGGGTCTGCTGGCGATGCTGATGTACGCGATCATCATCCAGATCGTCGGCCGGCTGCGCCCGCAGCACATGCCGCGCGGCGCCCGCCATAGTTGGCGTGCGCGGTTCAGCGCACTGAAGGAAATCTGGGCGACAGTCGTGCTTTTCCTGCTTGTACTCGGCGGCATCTACGGCGGATTGTTCCTGGTGGACGAGGCGGCAGCGGTCGGCGCGATCGGGGCGCTGGTCATAGGCCTGGCGCGCGGCCGGCTGTCGCGCCGGGCCATCATGGAATGCCTGGTCAGTTCGGTGCGCGTGTCGGCTTCGATCATGGTGATCGTGATCGGTGCCTACCTTTTCGGCTATTTCCTCACCATCACGCAGGCCACGCAGCAAATCGTCGAGTTCATGGTGAACCTTCCGCTCGGCGCCTACGGCGTTCTCGCGCTGATCATGATCGGTTATCTGATCCTCGGCGCGATCATGGACGAGCTGGCGATGATCCTGCTCACCGTGCCGATCGTGTTTCCGGTGATCCTGCAACTGGGTTTCGACCCGGTGTGGTTCGGCGTGATCATTGTAATGGCGGTGACGCTCGGCCTGGTCTGCCCGCCGGTGGGCATGAACGTGTTCGTGCTCAACTCGATCGCGCGCGACATCAGCCTGCCGCGCATCTATGCCGGCACCATGCCTTTCATCGCAACGGACCTCATACGGCTGGTGGTGCTGTGTGCCTTTCCCGCGATCTCGCTGTGGCTACCTCGGACCATGGGATAACAGGAAAGCTCTCAACGCGGAGGACGCAGAGGACGCGGAGGAAAAACAAAAACGAGGAAAAGCAACTTTGGGATAAAAGCGAGGTAACTGTTGGCGAACCTGTGCCGCTAACGTTCGCTGCAATGGATCATGAACCAATGAAAGGTTTTCACCCAAACCTATTTTCTTGGTCTTGCCTTTCCTCCGCGTCCTCTGCGTCCTCCGTGTTGAGCGTTTTGTTATTTACCCTTTGCGGCACGCGCAGAGGATGCGCGGCGAGGGGTGCGGCGCGTAAAGTTCCTCCACCAGCACGGCGCGTTGTTCGAGCACCGCGCGCTGGTTGATCGAACCCTTGTCCGTGATCTCGTTGGCGTCGATCGAGGCCGGTACGTCCAGCAGAAGCGCGCGCTCGATGCGGGTCGCGCTGCCGGTGGCTTCCCTGGCCAGTTGGTCCAGCAACGCCTGGAAGCGCAAGCGCACCGCCGGATCGGCGAGCACTTCGAACGCCGACGCCTGTTTCGGCAAATGCGGGCAGAGGGCACGGCACTCATCCAGGCGCGCAAACACCATCACGGCGATGTAATCGCGGTCGTGACCCGCGACCACGACGTCCTGAACCAGAGGCCCGCCGGCTGCGATGAACCGCGTTCGCAATGGGCCGACGCTGGCCCAGGTGCCGCTGGAGAGCTTGAAGTCTTCCGCCAGCCGGCCGTCGAACATGAGGCCTTTTTCGGGATGATCCGGGTCGGCAAAACGCACGGCATCACCCATCCGGTAGTAGCCTTCCTCGTCGAACACCGCACGGGTGAGCTCGGGCTGCCGCCAGTAGCCGGGGCTGACATTGTGTCCGCGAAAGCACGCCTCGAGCTTCTCGCCGACGGGCGCGAGCTTCATCTCCTGTCCCGCCGCCGGCAATCCGATCATCCCGGAGCGTCCCGATTCCCAGTTGGCGCAGGTTGCGAACGGCGCCGTCTCGGTCGAGCCCAGGCCGGTTATCCAGAGGATGCGCTCGCCGCAGGTCTGCACCGCCAGTTCGTCGAATGCGTCCCACACCGGTTGGGACAGTCCAGCCCCGGCGTAGAACAGCATGCCGACGCGGCTGAAGAATTTTTCCCGCAGAGCCGGCTCGCGCTTCAGATAAGGCACCAGTTCCTCGAATCCTCGCGGCACGTTGAAATAGACGGTAGGCGCGATTTCCCGCAGGTTGCGCACGGTGCGCTCGAATTGCTCCGGCAGCGGCTTGCCGTCGTCGATGTAGAGCGTGCCGCCATTGTGGAGGACGAGCCCGATATTGTGGTTACCGCCGAAGGTGTGGTTCCACGGCAGCCAGTCGACGATGACCGGAGGGACCTCTTTCAGATACGGCAACGTCGCGGCCAGCATCGCCTGATTGCTGCATAGCATGCGCTGGGTATTGATGACGCCCTTGGGTTGCCCCGTTGAGCCCGACGTGAACAGAATTTTCGCAATGGTGTCTGGGCCGGTCGCGGCGTGCGCCTGTTCGACGGCAGCCGTGGCAGAGCGGTCAAGCAGCGCGCCGAACATCGTGGTGACGCGTCCGGGCGCGGGGGCCTCGGTCACTACCAGTTCCGCGTCGGGCGCCACCGCCGCGGCGACTGCCTTTCCGTACCGTTCACCGTGCGCGGCGAAAACCAGTCCCGGCGTGAGCAACCGCAGGATGAAGCGCAGCTTCGCGTGGTCGGTGGAAATCAACGAATACGCGGGCGAGATCGGCGCATACGGCACGCCGACGTGCATCGCCGCCAGCGCCAGCAACGCATGTTCCAGGTCGTTGCCGGACAGGATCGCGACCGGGCGTTCCGCAGACAAGCCGCGATCGATGAGTGCCTGTCCGATAGCGCGCACCCGCTTCAAAGTTTGTGCGTAACTCAGGGTGCGCCAGTTTCCGTCGCGATCACGTTGTGCGATAAAAGTCCGCTCCGGCGCCACGGCTGCCCAGTGCGCGAGGTGCCAGGTCAGCTTGTCGGGATAGGCGGGCAGCGAATGCGGCGAGCGGATCAGGATCGCGCCGTCCTCGCGGCGCGTGAATATCGCGTCCGCAGGGCCGAGCGGGATTTTGCGGATCGGTGCGGACTGCGCCGTTGGCAGGCCGGCGCGCAGGATATTTTCCGTGTGAGCTTCGCCGCGTCAGAGTGCCTGATGCGAACGTCCTGCCGATTGCCGGCGCAGGTGCAATGCCATGCGCAGCGCGGTTTCCCGTCCGCGGTAGTAACCGACTGCCCAACCGGCTTCCTCGAAACCGAGGGAACGGTAGAAATGCTGCGCGACCACGTTGGTGGCGCGCAATTCCAGCTTGACCACAGCGATGCCGGCAATCAGCGCCGATTCCTTCAGCCACCCGAACACCCGTGTGCCGATGCCCTCGCGCTGATATCCGGATTTCACCGCGAGCAGTGAGAGGTGGGCCTTTTCTTCGCCGAACTCCATGATGCCGAACCCGACCACCCGGCCGCGATGGCGTGCGGTCAGCACCAACGTTTCCGGGTCGCTGATTGCCCGCGCCACCCGTTGCCGGCTCCAGGACCATCCGAGCCCGGTCTCGATCAGGTCTCGCGACATTTCTGCGACCGCCAGGGCATCTGCCGGGATGGCAGGCACGAGGTCAATGCTGCGGGATGTTCCGTCGGTCATCTGAGCGTCGTATCCGGTTTTTCGGTGCAATCAATGCCAGGCTCCGAGCATCGGGCTTCCCGAGATTATGACCCGACTCTGCGAAAGCGGCCAACGTAGCATGCCTTGCTGGTGCCTGGCGTAACGACCTCTCCGGGCTCTTCGACTCGGGCGTGCCCTTTGCCGCGAACAAATTCAAGGTCAAGCCCTTCAACGCAAAAGACGCAAAGGACGCAAAGAAACGCAAGGAAAGAATAAAAAAATTGAATGAATTGAATTTTGTTCGAAACTCCGGTCGCCAGTCGCCAGTCGCCAGTCGCCAATCACCACCCACATACCCCCAGCCATTTGTCCCTTGATAGTCGCCCATTTATTCCTTTGCGTACCTTTCTTTTTCCCTTTGCGGCCTTTGCGTCAACGCTCTTGAATTTGTCATTTAATGACGTCGTTCAAAGTGAGTTGGTGGCGTCCACCCTTCACGGCGAGGAAAATCTCTCTCAGGAACATCCCCAGAGATCCGATCAGGGCGAACATCGCCAGGATGAACAGCGTTCCGACCAGCTTGGCGAGGTCAGCGGTAATGAAGACGCCGAGAAATGCTCCGGCGACCAGCAGGCAGACAAACAGGGCGCATAAAACGGAGAATATGATCGCGTGATAGATCAGCCTGATGCGCCGGGCCAGCAGGCTCAGCTCCTCGACATCCTCCTTCACCCGCGCCGCCTCCTCGCCCGGGGGCGTGCGAAGCCTGTCCAAGAGAACGCGGCGGCGATCGACGATGCGGCCGAGCCGGTTGTTCAATGCCGACAGGATGGTTCCGATCGCGGTCAGCAGGAACACCGGCGCGACAGCAAGCTGGATGATGCGGGCGATATCGGTGACGTTGGCGTCCATCATTTCTCCATACCGGCGCAGCCGGGAACGTCTTCGAAGCGGTGAAACACGGCTTTGCCGTGCCGGCGCGCGAGTTCCACCATTTCATCGGCGCCCTTTGAGGGCCCGCCGATTCGCAGACAGGCGTCGCAGCGCTCAACCAGTTGCCGCGAAATCGGATGAAAGATGCCGTCGAAGACCGGGTCGCCGATTCGCTTCGAGCCGGCCTGTTCGATCAACGGCAGCGCAAACCACTCGCCGAGCACCGGCAGGTGGCCCGCACGGAACAGGCGCAACGCCATCTCGGTCATCGCCCGCACATTGGTGGCGATCAAGACGGGATCATCGTTAGTACCGGACCGGTAAGGACCGGCAACCAGGATCATCAGCGGTTGAGCAATCATTTCGCGAACATTCCGTCGTGGCCGGAGTGCTCAGGCATTGCGGAAACGCGTCATTTTCACGAACAGGATAGCCAGAAACGGCAGCGCGAAGCCTATCAAGATCGCCGTGATCATCAGCACGCCCAGTTCGCTGTAGTCGGCGGGCGCGATCACCTGGTTGGTGGCAGAATTCTTTACCTCGCGCGTCACCGAAAAAATCCCGTTCAGGTACTTGGTGCCGAGTTGCGCGGCCGACAACGCCAGGTTGGTGAACGAGGCCATCACCGCAAAGAACGTGGCCTTGAGTTTTTCCGGCGCCGAGTTGGCGATCCAGGCCAGCATCGGGATCATCGCAATCTGTCCCAGCGGCGACTCCAGCGCCGTGTCGATCAGCGCGATGAAGCGCGCATCCACCACACCGTTGGTATGGGCCGACGTCCACTCATGAAGCCCGTAATACATGCCGATATTGGGCAGCGAAAGTATCGTTCCTATGATGGTCAGCACACCGACCACGTAGGCGATGGAATGCTCGGCCATGAAGCGGCGGAAGATGAACAGGCTGAACAGCGTCAGGGTTGAGCCTATCAACCCCAGGGTGGCCATGAACTGCTGGTCGAAGCCCAGCGCGTCGATCGCCCACCAGGTCGAGCCGGCGCCCGGACCGGGTATGGCACGGAATGCGAACACCACGATCGCGGTACCCACGAGAAAATTGCGCGCTTCGGGCTCGAGCTCACGCGTCAGCCGCCACATCAGGAAAATGACGATGGCCATGGACGCGCCAAATACGATCTCCTGCGCGGCCGGTATCTGGCCCAGTCCGACGCTCAACGAAACCACCGCGAAAGCCAGTCCGCCGCCCAAGATCCACCAGTTCACCGGCGGCGGATCGAAATGGCTGTCGAGGATCGCCTCGCATTCCGCGCGCGTGCGCCCTTCGGCGGCCAGCCGTGCCAGGTCGCGCCGTCGCAGCCACGACGCCAGCACCACTCCCAGCACCGAGACCACCGGGATGATCAGCGCAAGCTGGTAGATGGAAAGATACGCCGCGGCCTTCTGCGCTTCCGGCAGCGCGCCGACACCCCGCAGCAGGAAAATGTTCATGATGGAAACGATTACGCTACCGCCGATGATCGCGACCCGCCCCAGCGTCTGCATGGTCGTGTGCATCGCCTTGCGCTCGGCGGCATCAACGGGCTGGCCGTGGGCACCGATGCGCGGCACCGCTTCGACGGTCATCGCGTCGGCCACGACGTCCTGCACCACATAACCGATCGGCGCCAGCAGTGCCGCCAGCACGAACCAGGTCTCGACCGGTGCAACTGCCCGCATCGCATCGGTGTGGCCCAGCAGTCCGATCATGATCAGGACGCTGAGCGTGATCAGTCCCGCACCGAGGTACACGAGCAGGCTCTTCCACCGCCACACCAGGTCCACCAGATGCCCGAGCGGCATCTTCAGCGCCCACGGCAGCATCATCCAGAAACCGAGCGCGGCGAGAAACTCGGCGGACAATCCGAGGTGCTCCTTCACGTAGAAGGTGCCGACGATGCCGGTAAGTCCGGAGATGCCGGCAGCGGCGTAAACCATCAGCGGAGGCAAATAGGAAAGGCGCATCTCGCGTCCGAGCGCGAGGATGTTGCGGTCTATCCAGCCCAGTACCGTGGCGGGGAAACCGGGTGCAGTGGTGGCAGTCATACTGTGGATGATCCCGAAATATCCTGGTCGTCTTGTTGTTCATTCCCGCCGGGCGAGCGATGCCCGAGGGGCAGAGCGGACTTTATCACGCGGCTTGCCCGCGTTTACGCGGGCAAGCCGCCGCCCGCAAGATCACTTGGACCCACCGATCGAAGAACTGGTCGCATCCGTTTCCGGTTCGTCGGCCGACTTCTGATCGGAAACGGGAATGAACGTGTAGCCTAGGTCCCGAAGCGCGAAGGCGATTCGCGCCACGTCATAGCCGTAGATGATCTTCGGACCGATCGCCGAAACCGGGACGCCGCGGCCGCGCAGCGTCCAGAAACCGAGCTGGCCGTCGAGGCTTTTTTCCACGTCGTGCTCCACGTAGGGGATGCCGCTGGCGGCGAGGCTGGTGCGCAGCTTCGCGCAGTACGGGCACCACTCGGTCGTGTAGATCACCACTGCCTTGGAATCGGCGCCCGGGCGGTGGGCGAACGCTGCGTAGCGATCCAGCCCGAGCAGCAGGAGCGTGAGGCAAGCCGCCACGATCAGCAGCGCCCGGCGGGATTTTCTGGTCCAGGCCGGTTCCGTCCTCATGCCTTCATTTTCCTGAACCCGTCTTGACCTGCCCGGCGTCTGCGACTTCCGCTTTGCGTATCTCGCGATATACAAAAACCAGCAGCATCGCGATGATCGTGAACTCGACCGCGGTGAACAGCAGGATCGACAGGGTCAGCTTCCATATGCTTTCGAGCAGCATGTCGTTGTCGCGGATGGCGTCGAGCGAAACGGTGCGAAGCTGCTCCAGGTCGTTCGTGGTCGTGATTCTGTCCTGCACGTGCACGGGCGTGGGGACTTTCCCCTGGAGCAGTTGGAAGCCCACATAGCCGGCGAACGACAGGGCCGAACAGAAAAAAGCGAGCACCAGGGTGATCAGCGCGAGTTTTTTCATTTTTTCTGGGTGTAGGGGCGGATAGGTGGATTGTAAGGCGGGACAAGCGCTAACCACGGAGGACGCGGAGGACACGGAGGAAAGGCAAGAGTAAAAAAAGTAAACGAGCATAAAAAGCTCCAATTGGTGGATGTTGCGACAAAGTCGAAATTGGCCGCAGAGGATCACGAACAGTTACCTCGCTTCTATCCCCAATTCGTTTTTCCTCGTTTTTGTTTTTCCTCCGTGTCCTCCGCGTCCTCCGTGGTGAGCGTTTTCATGCATCGAGATTGTAAGATCTCAAGTTCCGCGACGCGCTTCTTCGACTATCGCATCGAACAGCTTCTGCTGCAGCGGATCACTGGCCGCGCTGAGTTCGGGGTGCCACTGCACCGCAATCAGCCACGGATGGGAGGGCATCTCGATCGCCTCGATGGTGCCGTCGGGCGCGTGCGCGACTGCTTCAAAGCCGGCGGCCGCGCCACGCAGCGCCTGGTGGTGCCAGGACGTGGCGTCGAACTGGTCGCGCCCGAGGATCTTTGCCAGCCGCGATCCGGTCTTGAGTTTGACGCTGTGCATGACCGGTTCGCGCGGCGGAGCGCGATGCAGCACTTTCTCGCCGAACTCATCCGGGATGTGTTCGATCAGCTTGCCGCCCTGGACCACGTTCAGGATCTGGGCGCCGCGGCAGATGCCGAGCGTGGGCATGCCGGAGGCGA
>DASYUW010000303.1:0-21565 GCA_036000845.1 Burkholderiales bacterium | reverse complement strand
GCGTGCCGCTGGCAAACCCGCCAAGGTGGCCATCGTAGCGTGTATGCGCAAGATCCTGATCATCCTCAATGCCATGGTCAGAACCCACAGTCGTTGGAATGAGCATCTCGTTATCAGTTAACAACACGGTTGCTCTGCGGTTGGCGCTTAGGTAAGCATGAATCAGGATCAACGTACACTGCTAAGAGCCATGTTCGATGCGGCAATCGCGGCGGCGCTACCGGACAGGTCGCTGCCGGCATATCTGCCGAAGCCGCCGAAAGGCCGCACCATCGTGGTCGGCTGCGGCAAGGCGGCGGCGAGCATGGCCAAAGCCGTGGAGGATCACTGGAAAGGAGAAATCTCCGGGCTGGTCGTCACCCGTTACGGTCACAACACGCCCACCCGGAAAATCGAAGTGATCGAAGCCGCGCATCCGGTGCCCGACCTGGCGGGGCGCGAAGCCGCCGAACGCATCTTCAAGATGGTGCAGGGGCTCTCCGCCGATGACCTGGTGCTGTTCCTGGTTTCCGGCGGCGGCTCTGCTCTGCTGGCCCTGCCTGCACCGGGGTTGACCCTCACCGACAAGCAGGCGATCAACAAGGCGCTACTTAAGTGCGGCGCCAACATCGCCGAGATGAACTGCGTGCGCAAACACCTGTCCGCGGTCAAGGGCGGGCGGCTTGCCGCCGCTTGCGCGCCGGCAAAGGTGGTGACGCTGGCAATCTCCGACATTCCGGGAGACGATCCGGCGGTCATCGCGTCCGGTCCCACCGTGGCCGATCCGACCACGTTTGCAGATGCGTACGCCATCCTCGACAAATACCGGATAACGGAACCGCTGGCGGTGGTGAACCACCTGCGCACCGCCGGGGAAGAAACGCCGAAACCCGGCGATCCGTGCCTTGCCAGGACCGAGTTGCACATGGTCGCGACGCCGCAGACGTCGCTCGAAGCGGCTGCGGAAGTCGCGCGCAAGGCAGGCGTCACGCCGGTGATCCTGGGCGACGCGATCGAAGGCGAGTCACGCGAGGTCGCGCTGGTTCACGCCGGCATCGCCCGGCAGGTCAAGCGTCATGGGCAGCCCGCCAAGGTGCCGTGCGTGCTGCTCAGTGGCGGCGAGACCACGGTGACCGTGCGTGGGCACGGCCGCGGTGGCCGCAACGCTGAATTCCTGCTTGCACTGGCGGTTGCCCTCAATGGAGAGTCGGGTATAAGCGCGCTCGCAGGCGATACAGACGGCGTGGACGGAACCGAAGATAACGCCGGCGCGGTTCTCACGCCCGATTCGCTCGCGCGCGCCGCCGCACACAATCTGGACGCTAAGGCGATGCTCGCCGATAATGACGGTTACAGTTTTTTTTCGGGGCTGGGCGATTTGGTCAAGACCGGTCCGACGCTGACCAATGTCAACGACTTCCGCGCAATCTTGGTGTTGTGATTATTTCTGCAAAATATAGGCACGACCCTCTCGACCGCATGAGCGCGTGTGCGTCCGGCACTCGCGAGCGCTCGTGTCGTGGGTTACGCTAGCGCCATATGGGCAAGCCCGAACTTCTTCCGTCTGAAACGCTGCAACCGCATATCTCCAAGGCGGAACTGATCCAGGAGCTGTCCGCGATCCTCGCGCCCGATGCGCTGCTGCATCAGGACGAGGAACTCAAACCCTTCGAGTGCGATGGCCTCACCGCCTATCAGCGCATGCCGCTCCTGGTCGCGCTACCCGAGTACGAGGAGCAGGTACGCGCGATCCTGCGTGTCTGCCACGCAGGCCGGGTGCCGGTGGTATTCCGCGGCGCCGGGACCGGTCTGTCGGGTGGCGCCCTTCCCTACGAGCACGGTCTGCTGCTGGTGATGTCGAAGATGAAGAAAATCCTGGAGATCGATGCGCAGGCACGGATCGCGCGCGTGCAACCGGGCGTGCGCAATGCCGCGATCTCCGAGGCGACCGCACCCCATGGCCTGTACTACGCTCCCGACCCCTCCAGCCAGATCGCCTGCTCGATCGGCGGCAACGTCGCCGAGAATTCCGGAGGTGTGCACTGCCTGAAGTACGGACTCACGGTGCACAACATCCTCAAGGTACGGTTCGTCACCATCGAGGGAGAATTGCTCGAGATCGGCTCGGAAGGGCTCGATTCGCCGGGCTACGACCTGCTGGCGCTCATCACCGGTTCTGAGGGCCTGCTCGGTGTGGTCACCGAGATCACCGTCAAGCTGCTGGCGAAGCCCGAGAAGGCGCAGGTAGTGCTGGCGGCGTTCGACGACATCGTCAAGGCCGGCCAGGCGGTGGCGGACGTCATCGCGGCTGGGATCATCCCCGCGGGGCTGGAGATGATGGACAAGAAAGCCACCGCCGCGGTAGAGCAATTCGTCCATGCCGGCTACCCGCTCGACGCCGCCGCCATCCTGCTGTGCGAATCCGATGGCACGGAAGAGGAAGTGACGGCGGAGATCGGCCGTGTCACCAAGGTGATGCGCAAGGCCGGTGCGACCAGGATCCGCGTCTCGCAGGACGAGTCCGAACGGCTGAAACTGTGGGCCGGGCGCAAGGCCGCCTTCCCCGCGGTGGGCCGCATCCTGCCCGATTACTACTGCATGGACGGCACCATCCCGCGCAAGCATCTGCCCTATGTGCTCATGCGCATCGACGCGCTCTCGGGAAAGTTCAATCTCCAATGCGCCAACGTGTTCCACGCCGGCGACGGCAACCTGCACCCGCTCATCATGTTCGATGCCAACGACGACGACCAGATGCGGCGCGCCGAGGCCTACGGAGCGGCGATCCTCGAATTGTGCGTCGAGGTCGGCGGCACCATCACCGGCGAGCACGGCGTGGGCATCGAGAAGATCAACCAGATGTGCCTGCAATTCAGGACCCGCGAACTGGAAACCTTCCACGCGGTGAAGCGCGTGTTCGACGAGCACGGCCTGCTCAATCCCGGCAAGGCCGTGCCCACCCTGCAGCGCTGCGCCGAATTCGGCGCCATGCACGTGCACCGCGGCAAGGAGAAGTTTCCGGACCTGCCCCGTTTCTAGTGCAGAACCTTGAACCACGGAGGACACCCACCTCACCCCGGCCCTCTCCCCCCGGCAAGCGGGCGGAGAGGGTGAAAAAAATGAACAACCGCGTTGCGTTTAAGCTCCCTCTCCAGCTTGCTGGAGAGGCGGGGGGTGAGGCGATATCCTCCGTGTCCTCCGTGGTTCAATCTTTTTTCCGATGCAGCAAGTAATAGAACAGTTTTCCGAAACCATCCGCAAGGCGGCCGCCGAGCACACGCACGTGCGCATCCGCGGCAGCGGAGCCAAAGATTTCTACGGCCTGGCGCTGATCGGCGATGTGCTCGACACGCGCCCGTGCACCGGCATCGTCGAATATGAACCCACCGAACTGGTGCTGACGGCGTGCGCCGGCACGCCGCTCCGGAAAGTGGAAGCCGCGCTCGCGAAGAACACGCAGATGCTCCCGTTCGAACCGCCACACTTCGGCGCCGCAGCAACCCTCGGCGGCAGCGTGGCCTGCGGATTCTCCGGTCCGCGCCGCGCCGCCGCCGGATCGGCGCGCGACTTCGTGCTCGGCGTGCGCATGTTGAACGGCCTGGGCGAGGATCTGCGCTTCGGCGGGCAGGTGATGAAGAACGTCGCCGGCTATGACCTGTCGAGGCTGATGACCGGCTCCTTCGGCACCCTGGGATTAATCACCGAAGTTTCGCTCAAAGTACTGCCGGTGCCGGAACAGGAGCGTACGCTGCGCCTGGAGATGGACGAGGCTACCGCGCTCGACTCGATAAGCCGCTGGGCCGGGAAGCCCTTGCCGTTGTCGGCGTCCTGCCACGTGGACGGCACACTTTACCTGCGCCTGTCCGGTGCGGGCTCCGCGGTCGAAGCGGCTCAGAAGAAACTCGGCGGCGATCCGGTCGCCGACGGCGTCGCGTTTTGGCAATCGATCCGCGAGCAGACACACCCGTTCTTCGCCGGTGCTGCAGCACTGTGGCGCCTGTCAATCAAGCCCACCGCTCCGCCTCTTGGCCTCGGCCCGCAATTGATCGAGTGGAACGGCGGCCTGCGCTGGATTGCCGGCGATCTCAGTCCGTCCCATGCGTTCGAAACCGCGCAGAGGGCCAGTGGCCACGCCACCCTGTTCCGTGGCGGCGACAAGCGATTGGGCATTCAGCGGTTGCCGGCAAACCTCCTGGCGATCCACAAGAAGCTCAAGCGCGTTTTCGACCCGGAAGGCATTCTCAGTCCCGGCCGCATCCATGCCGATTTCTGAAAACCTTACACCTCAACGCAAAGACGCAAAGGACGCGAAGGTCGCAAAGGAAAACAAAAATGATCAGGAAATCCGGTGCAACTATCAAGTCTCGGCTTACACAGCGAGCAATGACCAATGGCGATTCTTCACCCGCCCGGATTCCTTTCTTTTTCCTTTGCGTCCTTTGCGTCTTTGCGTTGAGAAGTTGTCCTAGATGAAAACGAATCTGGCGGAATTCATCAGAAACACCCCGGAAGGGCGGGAAGCGGACAGCATCCTGCGTGCCTGCGTGCACTGCGGATTCTGCACCGCCACCTGTCCGACCTATCAGTTGCTCGGCGACGAGCTCGACGGCCCGCGTGGCCGTATCTATCTGATCAAGGAGCTGCTGGAAGGCAACGCCTACTCCGTCAAGACGCAATTGCACCTGGATCGTTGCCTCACCTGTCGCGCCTGCGAGACCACCTGCCCCTCCGGCGTGCAATACGGCCGACTGGTGGACATCGGTCGCAACATCGTCGAGAAACGCGTAGGCAGGCCCTTCATCGAATTCCTCAAGCGTGCGGCGCTGAGCGCCGTGATCCCGAACCCGGCGCTGTTCGGTCCGCTGTTCAGGGTCGTCCAGCTCCTGCGGCCGCTGTTGCCCGGGGCACTCAAGCGCAAAGTGCCAAGGGCCGTCGAGCGCAACACCGTCTGGCCCGAGCCTCGCCACGCGCGCAGGATGCTGGTTCTGGACGGGTGCGTGCAGCCCTCGCTGGCACCCGGCATCAATCCAGCGACGGCACGCGTACTGGACCGGCTGGAAATTTCGCTAGTGAAGGCCGAAGCGGCGGGCTGTTGCGGCGCCGTCACCTTCCATTTGAACCGCCAGGAAGACGCGCTCGACTACATGCGCCGCAACATCGACGCCTGGTGGCCGCATATCGAAGCCGGCGTGGAAGCCGTGGTCATGACCGCGAGCGGCTGTGGCACGATGGTCAAGGAATACGGCCATCTCCTCGCCAGCGACCCGGTCTATGCGGAAAAAGCCAGGCGGATTTCGGACATGACCAGGGATATCAGCGAAATCATCGCCGGCGAGAAAGACAAGTTGGAAAGGTTTCTGAGTACTTCACTTTTCTCGTTAATGTTTCCACTTTCCGCTGCGACAGGGGTGAAGCCCCGTGTTGCCTTCCACTCCCCCTGCTCGCTTCAACATGGCCTGCAGATTCGCGACAAGGTGGAATCTCTGCTCACCGTGGCAGGCTTCGAAGTAATTTCGGTACCGGATTCGCATCTGTGTTGCGGCTCGGCGGGGACTTACTCGATCCTCCAGCCGGAGTTGTCGCAGAAACTGTTGAAGAACAAGGTCAGCGCGCTGGAGTCGGGAAAACCGGCACTGCTTGCGACCGCCAATATCGGGTGCCTGACCCATATTCAGAGCGGCACCGCCTTACCCGTCAGGCATTGGATCGAACTGCTGGACGAGAGGCTGAAGGACTAGTCGCGGTCGAACAGACGATCGCATCATCGTTCGGCCGTTCCATCGGTTCACGCCCGCCTCACAGTTCCCGGGCGACCTGTCAGCCTCGATAGCCTGATCCACGCAGGTCTTGATTCTCGCCGGACCCCGGTGCCCGAACTCCGTCTTGCATTCATCCATCAGCAAGTCGTGTTCTCTCCCGTAGTTCGCAAGCGCGGCCTCTGCTTCGATGTCGTTATCGATGCACAGCTTTACCACTGACCAGCCCATTTCCCTGCCGCGCACGCAACGCGCGACAATGTGCTTGATCTCCTCAGCGTACTGCAACACCGCTGCGCGAGCAGCCTGGTGGTCCTTTATGCAAATCTGGATCGCCACAGCGCCAAACTCGGCATTGGCGTAGTTGCAGCCGTTGACGATATCGTCGTAATCATCTGCCCAGACAGCAGCGGAAAACATCAGCAACATGGCTGCGAAAAGAATCCGTCTCATCGGCAATGACTCTCTAACGGGTGGGCCACTAGATGCCATTCTGCTCCAACAATGGTCCCGCCGCGCGCCAAGTCAATTTCTTTATTGCGTTGTCATTTCGCCGTACCAACGCGATGCCCGGGCGCGGGTTGAATCACAGCGGAGATTGGCGAAGCCGGCATTTTCCCTGGACATTCTGATACTCTTCTCAATGACTCGCCGGCCGCCCGGTGCAGACGGTCAAATCAACTACAAGAAACCTTACGGAGGAGAATCGCATGAGCACGCTTTATGGCGCCAAGCAGCGCGCCTTCCAGGACCGTTTCGACACGCGCCGCCTGGCCGACAAAGTGGAGGCCCTCGCCATCCAGCCAGAAATCGGCGACATGGACAAGGCATTCATAGAGAGCCGCGACATGTTCTGGCTCTCGACCATAGACGATCAGGGGCGCCCGACGGTGTCGTACAAAGGTGGCGATCCCGGTTTCGTGCGCGTGGTCGACGCAAAGATCATCGTCTTCCCGCTCTATGACGGCAATGGCATGTTCTACTCGGCCGGCAACATCTCCGGGCAGAGCAAGATAGGAATGCTGTTCATGGATTTCGAGCGGCCCAATCGCCTGCGTGTCCAAGGGGTTGCCAGCGTATCCGAGAACGACCCCCTGATCGGCCAGTTCCACGAGGCGTTGCTCCTTGTTCGCATCAAGGTCACCGAGGTGTGGCCCAATTGCCCGCGCTACGTGCACCGCTACGACAAGGTGAAGGCTTCGCGCTATGTGCCGCGCGCCAACTGCGAGACGCCGCTGGCGGGATGGAAGCGCATCGACCTGCTTCAGGACGACTTGTCGGGCAAGGATCAGGGACGCGCGCAAAAGGCAGGCGGCCTAGTCACTATCGAGGACTGGTTCGGCAAGGTGGCAAAGGGTGATCCCGAGGCCTGAAGGAAATTTCTGCCGACGGCCGGCTCAGTTCCCGCAGGCGAAACAACCTGCTGGCGTGAATACCAACCGCTTTGCCCATAGTAGCCAGCCGGCAAGACAAACTGGGCTGCCTCAATTTTGGGGCAGCTCAATATGTCGAGTCCGGCCCTATTTCTTTCTTCGGCTCTGCTGTAATCGCTGTCATCCCAGATCGTCTATGGCCTGCAACACTCGTCCAAAAAACTGGTCGGCGTGGGCCGCGTCGATCCAGCGCACCACCAGCACCATCCTGTGTTCGGGCTCGATCCACGTAAAGTTGCCACCCGCGCCAATGGCGAAGTAGCTGGATGCGGGCACGGTGGGAAAAACGCGCCGGTCGTGGTTGAGCCAGATCAGATAGCCATAGAATGACGCGATCTCGCACGGCGTGCGCATGCGCTCGATCCATTCTGCAGAAATCACCTGACGACCGTTCGCTTTGCCGTTGTTCAGGAACAACTGGCCGACACGCGCCTGGTCGTGGCTGCCGATCGACACACCGCCGCCCCAATGAGTGCCGCCGGGGACCGACTGAACTCGCCGCCCGTTTAGATAGATCCATGCGTTGTGGTACCCCACCCAGCGCCAGTTGTCGCTGGCGCCGATGGGTTGCATGATCGCCTCGCGAAACACGTCAGGCAGCGGACGTCCGAACAGATGCAGCAGGGCCAGCGAGAGCTGGTTGATGCGCACGTCGTTGTACTCCCAGAACGTCCCCGGCGTTTGCAGCGGCCGCGGATCGCCTTTCTTTCCTGCGGCGACGCCTCCCTGAAACGACAGGGTACGGTAGTGGTCCACCTGATCCGGAACGCCAAAGACCGTGCCTTCCCACTCGCTGGCCTGTTGCAGCAGATGTGCCCAGGTCACTTGCGCATTGCGTCCCGTGTCGAAGCCGATGCCGGATACCCGCGCACGAACGGGTTCGTCCACATCGTGCAGCAGCCCGCGGTCGTGGGCGACACCTGCCAGCAACGCCAGGTAGGTTTTCGCAATGCTGAAGGTGAGGTCGGCCCGATCCGGCTCACCCCACGAGGTCAGGGTCTTCCCGTTCAGGACGACGGTGCCCGACACCGGGCCACGCGCATGCACCGGGCCGAGAAGTTTGTTCCAGGGCGGCAGGTCGTCGTTATGAATGCCCCATTTGTCGGTGATCTCGCGCGTCCACGGCGTTTCGTGGTCGATCGCGAATTGCACTGCCTGCTCAAGTTTCCTGTTTTGCATGGAAGATGCAGTTCGCGGAATGAATGAAATACGTTTCGCACTCGTGACGGCGCCGGCCCAGAGCGCTATCTTATAACCTATGAAGGAAACCTCAACTACGCGTCATCGATCAAGGAGAAGATAGCAATGAACGCGTCACGCAACAGCCTGCGCCCCACCATCGCCCGCATCTGGCGCGGCCGCACGACGGCCGCGCGGGCCGACGAATATGCGGAGTATCTCTACGAGCACGGCATCAAGCCGCTCGAACAGAAGGCCCTGGGCGTACAGCTGTTCCGCGAGGACCGGGCGGAAGAAAGCGAGTTCGTGACCATTTCCTACTGGGAAAGCGTGGGGGCGATGACGCGTTTCGCCGGCAAGGACCCGCGGCGCATCCATCATCTGGACCGCGATCCCGAGTTCCTGATCGAATTGCCGCAGAGTGTGCAGATTCTCGAAATCGTCAGCGGCTACGGGCAGACGGGCGGGGCGCATAAAGAGGCCGGGACCGCATGACCGATTCGCGGCGGGGAGGCGGCTTCTGGGGGCGCAATTTCTAGACCGGTATGAACAGATGCGGGCATTACCGGCGCCGGCGGGGTCAGCGCGAGGCGAGCCTGTTCTTGGATTCCACGCCAGACTGGCCCGCATTGGAACGTTCGCGCAGCTCAGTGTAGCCGCCGTTGGCGTATACCAGCGGCGCGCACACACCCTGCTCGAAGGCGACGACTTCGCCGACGAAGATCAGGTGGTCGCCGCCTGGAAAGCGATGGACATTGCGGCAGGTGAAGCTCGCCGCCGTGCCGTCAAGCAAGGGCATATCCGCGAGCGCCTTGTGCCAGGCCACGCCGGCGAACTTGTCGCCGCCGGTCGCTGCAAAGCGCTCAGAGAGTGGAATTTGGTGCGCGCCCAGAACGTTCACCACGAAATGGGACGACTGCACGAACGCATCGAAGCTCGCGGCGCGCAGCGACAGGCTCCACAGCACCAACGGCGGCGAAAGCGACACGGTATTGAAGGAATTCACAGTGATGCCCACTGGGTCGCCGGCGGCCGTGCGCGTGGTCACCACGGTGACGCCGGTGAC
Source organism: Burkholderiales bacterium (assembly GCA_036000845.1). Classification (GTDB taxonomy): domain Bacteria; phylum Pseudomonadota; class Gammaproteobacteria; order Burkholderiales; family JACQAP01; genus JACQAP01. The sequence continues at coordinate 12,152 of DASYUW010000303.1, read as the reverse complement.
GAACGCACCGAGCGCGCGGCGCAGCAGAACCGGATCGATCGGCGTCTGGCTCATGGACGGACCGGCCGGTTGCACCTCATGCCGCCTTGGCCTTTGCCGGTTCGACGGCCTCGAGCGATGGCCAGATGTGGTGCATGAACTGCTCCAGCTCCCAGATCACTTCGTCCTTGGGTTGCTGGGCGTAGTGCCAGATGAGCGTCAGGTACTCGCTCGGGCACTTGGCGAATTCCTCCTGGAACTGCGCCCGCGCCTGTTCCAGCGTGCCGCCGAGGAACAGACCGGACTCCTTCATGTTCTGCACCCAATCGACGTTGGCAGGCAGTTGGGGAAAGAACGGTGAATAGAAGTTCTTGTAGATGTCGAGGTCGTATTGCGTGAGCTTTCGGTTGAAGTCCTCGGTGCTCTTCGCGATGTGCGGCCAGCGGACCGGGTTCTGGCGCTCGCCGAACTGGAAGCTGCGCCCGTGCTTGGCGGCCTCCTCCTGGTAGACGTGCGCGTACTTCGCCACGCCGTCGCCCTTGGAGAAATGCACCACGCGGAAGCCATTGCGCGCGCAGTAGCGCACCGAAGGCTCGCTGCGGCTCACCGCCACGAAGATCGGCGGATGTGGGTCCTGGTACGGCGCGGGGACGACGCTGAAGCGGCGCAGCACGCCGTCCGCATCGACCTCCCCTTCGCCGCCGGCCGCGCGCGCGATCTTGTGCGCGGGGTAGCCGACGATGCCGGTTTCCGGCGGAAACGGCGCCTGGTAGTACTTGCCGTCGAGGCGCACCGATTCCTCCTTCCAGCACTCCAGCACCATGTTCACCCGCTCCTCGAAGATCTGGCGGTTGCGCTCGTCGTCGCTGCCGCCGTCCGAAAGCGCCGCGCGGGTTTCTGTGAACTGCCCCAGCGTGTTGGTCCAGCGCGACTGGTAGCCGCGCGCGAAGCCGACGAAATAGCGGCCCCGGGTGATGTGATCCAGGATCGCGGTTTCCTCCGCCACCCGGATTGGGTCCTGTGTGGCCATCACGTAGCCGAGCGCGCCGATGTGGATCCTCTTGAACTGCGAGGCCCACCACGCATTGAGAATGCCCGGGTTGGGCCCGACTTCGTAGCCCTCAGAGTGCAGATGGTGCTCGATGGTGCTGGCGCCCCAGACCCCGAGGTCTTCCGCCGCCCGGATGATGTCGATCCAGTCGTGCAATGCGCGGTGGTACGCGTCGCGGTTGCGCCCCAGCGGACGGCGGCGCTTGCGGTCGTCCTCGTCAGCGGCGGGGATCATGGGGTACAACTGGAGAATGATTTTCGGCGGAGCCATGTTTTTTCCTCGGGTGTCCGTTGGAAGTTCACCGCAGTTTAGGTCGGCGTGATCTTCGCGCTCCAATAGTGGTTGGCTATGACGGTCATTGTGCCGGACGATGCCCTGCCCCGCCGGCGTCCGGCGGGTCGGGCAGGGCCGGGACCGCTCGAATCTGTGCCTCGATCATAGCGATGAATCGCTCCGAGGCGACGCTCGGCGTGTGTCGCGGGGAGCGCAACTCGTAGATCTCGGTGGACAGTGCCGGCTCCTCGATCGGACTGATGGTGAAACGCGACGAGTCGAACTCATTGATCAGCGCAATGGTCGGCAGGATCGTCGACCAGTCTGAATGCGCCACGAACTGCAGCGTGGCGCTCTGCCCGTCGATCTCCAGTGTGGTCACCGGCCGGAAGTCGCCGCGGTTGATGTGATGGTCCAGCGTGTGTCGCAGGAAATGGTTGGGCGAAGGCAGCACCAGCTTCAGGTCGGCAATCTCGCCCAGCCGGCACGGGGCGAACGGCATGCGCCCGCTGTTGCGCGCCGAGACCAGAACGAGCCGGTCGGTTACCAGCAGGCGCAGCGACAATCCGAGGGTCGCGGCCGGGCGGTTGCAGATCGCGAAATCGACCGTGTCGGACAACACCCAGTCTGCCAGCGTGCCGCTCAGCCCCTCCACGATGCGCACCGCGACGTTCGGATAGGTTGCGGTATAGCGCGCCAGCACCGGCGCCAGCGGCCCGTGGCAGATCGAGGGCATGATGCCGGCAGCGATCGACCCCGCCACCTCACCGCTGAAGGCCTGCATTTCCTCGCCGACCGACTCCAGCCGCCGCAGCAGGTCCTGGCATATGCCGTAGAAATGCCGGCCCGCCGGCGTCGGGTTCACGCCCTGCGCGGAACGCTCAAACAATTTCACTTTCAGCTCGTCCTCGATCTGCTGCATGTGGACCGTCAGCGCCGGCTGGGCGATGTGCTCGCGCTCCGCGGCGCGGGTGATGCTCCCGGCCTCGTAGACGGCGACGAAGAAGCGGATTTTCCGGATGTCGACCATCAGCCACCCAGGTAGGTGTTGACCAGGCTGTCGTCGGCGAGGAAGCTCGCCCACTCGCCCTTATGCACCTCGTGCGCGACGCGCCCGACTGCCAGTACATAGGCGCGATCGGCCACTTCGGCGGCAAGCCCCACGTTCTGCTCCACCAGCAAAATGCCCATACCGCGCGCGCGCAGCGCGCCGATGGTCCCCATGATCTGCTTGACCAGCAGCGGCGACAGCCCGGTGGAGGGCTCGTCCAGGATCAACAGCTGCGGCTGCAGCAGCAGTGCGCGACCGAGTGCGACCATCTGCTGCTCCCCGCCGCTCATCAGCTCGACCGGATCGTCGAGACGCTCACGCAGGAACGGGAACAGCGCCAACACGTCTTCGACACTGAAGCGTTTCTCGCTTTCCCGCATCACCCGCGCGCCCAAACTGCCCAGCGTAAGATGCTGGCGCGCGGTCATCGGGCCGAACAGGTGACGGCCTTCGAGCACCACGCCGATGCCGCGCCGCGCTCGCTTGTGCGCGGCAAGCCGGGTAACGTCCGTTCCCAGATGCACGACGCGTCCGGCGCGCGCCGGTATCAACCCGCACAGCGCCGCCACCAGCGTGCTCTTGCCCGCGCCATTGGCCCCGATCACCGCGACGGTTTCGTTGGCCGCCAGGCGCAGCGACACCTCCCTCAGCACAGGGACCTCGCCGTAGCCAGCTTCCAGGTTTTCGACTTCAATCATCGCCGCGCGCTCCCATGCGCTCTTAGATCCCGAGGTAGGCCTGGCGCACGCGTTCGTCCTGCTTGATCTGCGCCATGGCGCCTGAGGCGATGATCGATCCGAAGCACAGCACATGCACGCGGCTGGCCACGTCCACCAGGTGCATGTCGTGCGACACCAGCAGAATGGTGATGCCCTCGCGGTTCAGCCGCTGCAGCAGTTCGCGCAAGTGGCCGATCTCCGTGGTGTTCAGCCCCGAGGACGGCTCGTCGAGCATCAGCAGCCGCGGCCGGCTGACGCAGCCGCGGGCCAGCTCGACCAGCCGTTGCATGCCCGCCGGCACTTGCCCGGCCGGCCGCTCCATCACCTCGCTCAGGCCGAAGCGCTCGCCGGCCTCTGCGGCCTGCGCATGCATCAGCTCCATCTCCACGCGCGAACGGTGCGAGCGCAGCATGTTGCCCGCCACACCGGATGCGAGGTGGCGATAGCAACCGATCATCAGATTCTCCCGCACGCTCAGCCTCGCGAACACCTTCGGGGTCTGAAAGGTGCGCACCAGCCCGGCCCGGCTGCGTGTTTGCACCGGATCGCGAGTGATGTCGCGCCCGTCGAACCGCACTGTGCCGCGCTGCGGTGGCAGGAAACCGGAAATGATGTTGAACAGCGTGCTTTTTCCCGCGCCGTTTGGTCCGATCAGGCCGGTGAGCGATCCGGCCGGCACGCCGAAATCCACGCTGCGCAGCACGTGCAGGCCGCCGAAACTGTGCGAGACCTCCGCGACCTGCAGGAGCGAGTTCACCGTTTCCGTCCCATGGTCATTTCGCCGCCCGCGCGCGCCACCAGTTGCGGATCGCGCCGCCGAAACCCTCGGGAAGCAGGATCACGGCAGCGATCAAGGCCGCGGCGAACACGAAGGCATGAATGTCCCCCAACCGGCTCAGCCACTGCGGGAGAACGGTGATGAACAGCGCGCCGAGCACCGGTCCCCACACGGTGTACACCCCGCCCAGCACTGCAAGCAGCAGGAAGCTGATCGCACGGTCGATTGCGAAACTGTCCACGCTGACGAAGGTCACGTAGTGGGCGAACAGGCTGCCCGCAGCCGAGCCGAGCGCGGCGCTCAGCACGAACATCTGCACCTTTAGCTTGTGGATGTCCAAGCCGAGCACGGCCGCGGCCTCGGGCGAATCGCGCATCGCACGGAGCGCAAGTCCGTTGCGCGAATGCAGCAGGTTGTGGTGCAGCACCAGCAGCAACAAGGCAATCGGCCAGACCAGGAAATAGAAGCGAAGCGGCGTGTCGAATGCGAACCCGAAGGGCGCGATCCGCGGGATGCCGCCGATGCCCAGGGTGCCGCCGGTGAGCCAGTCCCACTCCAGGAACAATACCTGCCCGATGATGCCCAGCGCGAGCGTGGCGAGCGCGAGGAAGTACCCGGAAAGCCGCAGAACGGGCCAGCCGACCAGCGCGGCGATGGCGGTGCTCAACGCGATGCCCGCGGCCACGCCCACCGGGCTGGGCAGCCCCTTGTGCACGCAAAACCAGGCGGTACAGTAGGCACCGATGCCGTAGAAGACGCTTTGCGCCAGGCTGACGATGCCGCACTGGCCGAGCAGGAACGCGACCCCGAGACCGGCGATGGTGTAGAGGCCCGCGAATACAAGCAGATCGACGATGTGGCGCGTGGCGATGAACGGCAGCGCCGCCCAAACCAGGAACGGGATGCCCCAGACCAGCGCGCGCCTCAATGGCGACATTCAGCCCCCCTGGCGCAGCCGCCGGCCCAGCAACCCGTTGGGCATGGCGATCATGATGACGATCAGGATGGCCATCGCGATCACGTCCTTGTAGCCGGAGGAAACCGTGACGATCGCAAGCGATTCGAGCAAGCCGAGCGTGACGCCGCCGACGATCGCGCCCATCGGATTGGCCAGCCCACCGAGGATCGCGGCGGCGAACCCCTTTAGCGTGAGCAGCAGGCCCATGTCGAAATACACCGTCACGAGCGGACCGACCAGAACACCGGTGAGCCCGCCGACCAGTCCGCCGAGCACGAAAGTGAGCGTGCGCATCAGCGGCACGTTGATGCCGGTGGTGAGCGCGCCTTCTGCGTCGAGGGCGGCGGCCATCATCGACAGACCGAGCGCGGTCTTTGCGAAGAACAGCCGCAGCGCGCCCATCGTCGCGAGGCTGATAGCGATCAGCCAAACCGCATGCGTGCGGATTGCGGCATCGCCGATCACGACGATGCCTTCGCCGCCGAGGCCGGGCAGCGAATGCGAATCCCGGCCGACGGTGTACAGGACCAGTGCGGAAACCGCGAAGGCAACACCCAGCGTGAGCAGCAGGTAGCTGTCCTCCGAGCCAGCCCGCCGGTGCAAGGGGCGAATCAGCAGCACTTCCATCAGCCAGCCCGCGATCCCACCGATCGCCACCGCGGCGGCAAACGCCGGCGCCATCGGCCAGCCGAAGCGTTCGAGCAGCAGCACGGCGGTGATGCCGCCGATCAGCGCAAAGTCGCCCTGCATGGCGTTGATAATGCGCGTGCCGCGGAAAATGCATGCCAGCCCCAGCCCCACCAGTCCGTAGACGAAACCGTTGGTCAGGCCGGAAAGGACCGACTGAAGGAGAAGGCTCAGGCTCATCGCGATGGTGCGGTCATCGGGCTAGCGGTCTGAATGCGTACAGGTCCTCGGCAGCCGCGACGCGGCAAACCGCTCCCGCGGCGGACCCGGCCACCCCCGGCCCCCCTTACTTGCCGGCCTTGAAGGGAAGGCGCGTGTATTGCCCCTTCACCAGCTTCGAATAGGTGTAGCTGTCCAGTTCGATGCCGGTCATGTCCGCGGCGGCAAAGTTGTACTGCGCAACCACGCCGCGGTAGCGGTTGGCGCGGATTGCGGCGGCGATGGCCTCGCCTCCCGCATCCGGACCGGCCTTCTCGAGCGCCTGCGCCAAGACGTGCGTCGCGTCCCACCCGGCCGCGTCATAGGTCTTGGGCAGCGTGCCCTTCTCCTTGTGGAAGTAGTCGACGAATTCCTTCTGGTGCGGCAGCGGGTCTTCGGAGACGATGAACTCTGCAAACGCGATGTCGTCGGCGAATTCGCCCATGCCCTTCACGTATTCGTAAGAAGACGAGCCGACAGCGGAAACGATCGGCTGGGTGATGCGCATCTGACGGGCGTTGCGGAACGGCACCGGCGAGGTGGCGATCACGCCCACCACATCCGGCGCGGCGGCGCGGACCTTGGCCGCCTGCGTGCTCACGTCAGTCGCGCCGACTTCGAATTTCTCGGTGGCGACGATCTCGATGCCGTAGTCCTTGTAGAAGTTCTGGATGTTATTCATCACCAGCTGGCCGTAGCCGGAGTCATGCAGCACGCCGAGCTTCTTCGCCTTCAGGCCCTTGGCAATGTATTCCAGCATGGCGCGCGCGTTCAGCGTCTGCGGCGGCAGCATGTGGAACAGCGACTTGTAGGTCGATTCGATCGCCGGGCCGAAACCGGTCATGCACAACTGTGGCATCCGCATGCCGTTAGTCACGGTGGCCACCGCGCCGGTGCTCGCGGTGAGCGAAGGGCCGAGCAACGCGACGACCTTCTCGCCGTGGATCAGGGCTTCGACCTTGTTCTTGGCGATGTCGGGCTTCGAGCCGTCGTCCTCGATGATGATTTGCAGCGGACGGCCGCGGATGCCGCCGCGCTCGTTGATGCGCTTTTCCGCGAGCAGGATGCCGTTGCGCTCCGGACCGCCGAGCCCCGCACCCGGTCCGGTCAGCGACAGCACCGCACCAACCTTGATCGGCTCGCCGGCCGGCTGTTGCGCCACCACGAAGCCCGACGACAGCGTCAGCTGCAGCAATAGCCCGCAGAATACCTGCACGAAAATCCGCATCATGGGCGAAGCCTCCTTGAATTGTTGGAATTTTGCTTCGCGCGCACCCGCTCCGCGGATGTCGCGCCCCTCCACACCCCGGGCCGTAGTATGCCGCAAGCCCGGGGCATTTTGCGCATACTGTCTCAGGCGAGCTTGCTGCTCGCGATGACAAGGGGGCCTGGCGGCCAGGTTCGCTGCGGAATCGCTGCCTCCCGCTTCAGCTTTTCAGCCGATACCCCGTCCTGAAAATCCACACCACCCCGGCGAGACAGAGCACGAAGAACGCAAGCGTTGCCGCGAGGCTCACTTCCACACCGACATCCGAGGTGCCGTAGAAGCTCCAGCGGAAGCCGCTGACCAGGTAAACGATCGGGTTAAACAGGCTCACCGTGCGCCACGCCGGCGGAAGAATGTCGATCGAATAGAAGGCCCCGCCCAAAAAGGTCATCGGGGTGATGATCAGCATCGGGATGAACTGCAGCTGCTCGAAGCCCTTGGCCCAGATGCCGATGATGAAGCCAAACAGGCAGAACGTCGCCGCGGTCAAAACCAGGAAGGCGATCATCCATAGCGGATGCTCGATCCGGATCGGCACGAAAAGCGTCGCTGTCGCCAAGATGACCAGGCCGAGGATGATCGACTTGGTCGCCGCCGCCCCGACGTAGGCGAGCACGATCTCGAGCGCCGATACCGGCGCGGACAGGACCTCGTAGATGGTTCCGGTGAACCTCGGCAGGTAGATGCCGAACGAGGCATTGTTAAGGCTCTCGGTGAACAGCAACAGCATGATCAGACCCGGCACGATGAAGGAGCCGTAGGGCACGCCGCCCACTTCGCTCATGCGCGAACCGATCGCCGCGCCGAACACCACGAAATAGAGCGAAGTGGTGATCACCGGCGTCGCCAGGCTCTGCCACACGGTGCGCTTGAAGCGCGCCAGCTCGAAGCGGTAGATCGCCAGCACGCCGTGGCGGTTGAACGACGGGATTTTCGCTGCCGTACTCATGCGCGTTCGTGCACCAGGCTCACGAAGATGTCCTCCAGCGAACTCTGTTCGGTCTGCAGGTCCTTGAAGCCTATGCCGATCTCGCCTAGGCGGCGCAGCAGTGCGGGAATGCCGGTACCTTCCTCGGCCGCATCGAAGGTGTACTCCAGTACCGTGCCTTGCGTTTTCAGCATCAGGCTCCAGGCGCCGAGCTCCGACGGAATCGCCGTCATTGGCTCCAGCAGATGCAAGGTGAGCTGCTTCTTGCCGAGCTTCTTCATGAGCCGGGCTTTCTCCTCGACCAGGATCAGCTCGCCCTTGCTGATCACGCCGATGCGGTCGGCCATTTCCTCGGCTTCGTCTATGTAGTGCGTGGTCAGGATAATGGTCACGCCACCCGCGCGTAGCCGCTGCACCAGCGCCCACATGTCGCGCCGCAGTTCCACGTCCACGCCCGCCGTCGGCTCGTCGAGGAACAAGATTTCCGGCTCGTGCGCCAGAGCCTTGGCGATCAGCACGCGGCGCTTCATGCCGCCCGACAGCGTCATGATCTTGTCGTTGCGCTTTTCCCACAGCGACAGGTCGCACAAAACCTTCTCGAGATGCGCCGGGCTGGGCGCGCGCCCGAACAGCCCCCGGCTGAAGGTCACCGTCCCCCACACGCTTTCGAACATGTCGGTATGCAGTTCCTGCGGCACGAGGCCGATCTTCGAGCGGGACTGGCGATAGTCGCGCACGATGTCGTGGCCGTCCACCAGTACGGTGCCCGTGGTCGGCGTGACGATCCCGCAGACGATGCTGATTAGCGTGGTCTTGCCGGCGCCGTTCGGGCCCAGCAGGGCGAAGATCTCACCCTTGCGGATTTCCAGGTCGACCTTCTTCAGCGCCTGAAGGCCGGAGGCGTAGGTCTTGGCCAGGTTCGAAATGGAGACGATGGGCCGCATCGGCGCGAGTTTATCGCATGGCCGAATGGTACGGTCTCCGGGTGTGTCGAAAGAGTCGCGGTGTCGTACCGGTGAACCGCTTGAAGATTTTGCTCATGTGACTCTGGTCGGAAAATCCCGTTGAGTCGGCAATGACCGCCAGGCTTTGGTCACTTTCGAGCAGCAGCGTCTTCACCCTCTCGACGCGCGCCCGGGTCAGATAGTGATGCAGCGTCACCCCGGTAGAGGCCCTGAAAGTCCGCGACAGATGGAACATGCTCATTCCGACGGCGCCGGCAACGTCCTTGAGCCGGATTGCACTCGCGAGATTGGCGTGGATGTATTCGATCGAACGGCGCACTGCTCGCGGCGGAAAGTGTCCCGTCGGTACGACGCACGGCACGAACCCGCCGTCCGCACATTTTTCCGATTCAAAATACGAGTCGAGCATTAAATCACCGCGTTCCTATGTTTGCACAAAGGTGTTTCCCCTCCGGCTGTGGGTAGAGGGTCATGTTGCTGGCTTAAGCGCAGCAGGAGTCCGACTCCTTGGGGGTCACGTACTGAGCGGCCGCGTCAACGGCATAGCCGTCACCATAGCGGTCGTGGTGCCGTACCCATGCCATGGTGAAGGCGAGGCCGTCCTCGTCGCGGCCATTCGGCGCGAGGTCGAGCCAGTTGTACGCGCCGACCAGCAGATCCAGGCCACGGCCGTACGTCGAGTAGGTGTGATAGACCCGGTCGCCGTTTCGCAGGAAAGCACTCGCACCGGGCTGCTCGCCCTTCACGTGGTAGTTATGGCCCAACTGTTCGAGGGTCGCCTTGTCCCGATAGTTGTACTCGACCGGCGCGACGGCTTCGTCCATCGTCACGTGGAAATCGTAGTTGAAGTCGCTGCCGTGCGACGACACCCATTTGAACCGCCAGCCCATGCGTTGCTGGAACGGCCGAATCTCCGCCAGTGGCGCGCGCGACACGACGACGAATGTCACGTCGCGTGCCGCGAGATGCACCAGCGCGCCATCGACGTGATCGACCAGGAATGAGCAGCTCGGGCAGCCTTCCTCCCACCGCGGATCGAACATGAAGTGGTAGACGATCAGCTGGGTGCGTCCGTCGAAGAGGTCGGCGAGCGTCTGCTTTCCGTTGGAACTGTCGAAAACGTAATTCTTCTCGACCTTCACCCAAGGCAGATTGCGCCGCTCGGTGCTCACACTATCGCGCAAACGGGTGAGTTCCTTTTCCCTGGCCAAAAGCGCCTTACGCGCAGTAAGCCACTCATCTCGTGACACGACTCTTGGGCGATCCATATTGGTCTCCTTTGATTCCGGTTGTCGGGTTGATCCTATTCGCACCAACGCCGGTGCGAAGCTTTCTCACGACGGGTGTGGTCAGTCCGCCCGTCAAGATCACGCCGGCGACCGCCAGCGCTGCGGTTGTAAGGCACACGGGACCCATGGGCACTTCCTTTCACTGCATAGTCGAACCAGAAGGGCTAAATTCGACAACCGGCTTTTTCGGGGCCGCCCCGGCGATCCCGATCCGAACGCGGACGCCGCGCACGCCCTCAGCCGCCACTCAGCGCCTGGACGATTACTACCTCGTCGGTCACGCGCAGCGGCTGCGACAAATCGCGAGCCTGCTCGCCATTGACGAAGATGCGAATGTGGCGCCGTATCCTGTCCTGCTCGTCGATCATGCGGAAGCGGATGCCGGGATACTGGTGGTCAAGGTCGGCGAGGACCGCTGAGAGTGTTGCGCCGGCGGCCACGGTTTCGCTGGACTCGGTGTACGAGCGCAGCGCGCCCGGGATGAGCACCTTCATTCGCGCAAGATCCGGCTAAGACAGCGCGGCCGCTTCCACCGCGTAGATTTCCGGAAGATGCCGCGCAATGCAGGTCCAGCCCTTGCCCTCGTCCCGGCTCGTCCACAGTTCGCCGCTGGTGGTGCCGAAGTACAGGCCAACGGGATCTCCCGCGTCCGCGGACATTGCCTGGCGCTTCACGGTCCACCACGCCTGCTGTTCCGGCAGGCCGGCATCGAGACGCTTCCAGGTTTTTCCGCCGTTGCGCGTCGCATAGACCGCCGGTTTGCCGTCCGGGCTGGTGCGCGGCCAGACGGTCTGGCCGTCCATCGGGAACACCCAGACAGTATCGGGGTCGCGCGGATGCACCACCATCGGGAAACCGATGTCACCGACCCGCTTCGGCATGGCTTTGCCGATGCGTACCCACTCGTCCGACGGCCGGTCGATCCGGTAGATGCCGCAGTGGTTCTGCTGGTATAGACGGTCCGGGTTGCTTGGACAGAGCCGCACGCAGTGCGGGTCGTGGACCGTGGCGTCGGCCCGCTCGAAGCCCTCGACCACTTCGAGCCCCTTGATCAGCAGCGCGAACGTCCTGCCGCCTTCGGTGGATTCGTGCACGCCGCCGCCCGACATGCCGAAATACAGATGCGCGGGATCGCGCGGATCGACGATGATCGAGTGCAACTTCGGCCCGTCCGGCGTGCCGTCCTGCACCGTGCCCATCCACTTCCTGTACTGCGGATCTTCGTTGATGTAGGAGAACGGTTCCCAAGTGACGCCGCCGTCTTCCGAGCGAAACAGTCCCTGCGGCGAGGTCCCCGCGTACCAGACGTTCGGCTCGCTCGCATGACCCGGTGTGAGCCAGAACGTGTGATCGACCGCGCGGCCTTCCTTGCCGTCCGCGGCCTTCGCGAACGCGGGCGGCTGCGCGGCTTCCTTCCAGCTGCGCCCGAGGTCGGTAGAGCGAAACACTGTCGGGCCGAGGTGGCCGGTCTTCGCCGCCGCCAGCAACGTGCGCCCGTCGCGCGGGTCGAGCACGAGATGGTTAAGGACGTGGCCGAGAAAATGCGGACCGTCGGCGCGCCAAGTCTTCCGCGTCGCGTCCGCGTGATAGAGCCAGGCGCCCTTGCGCGTGGCTACCATGACCAGCACGCGCCGCGCTTTCTGCTGCGCGCGCGCGGTGGGACGTTTCGTTTGCATTTTCGCCTTGCCGTCGTTGCGTGCCATCACTCGCTCCTTTGCGTTTTGTCCGCCCGTGGCTGCGATCCGGCCCGCACCGTTTCCCGGATCGGCCGGACCGGCCTCACTTCGACACTGCCCACGCGCGCCGGCGGAATCTTCGCGGCTATCTGGAGGGCTTCGTCCAGATCCTTCGCCTCTATCATGTAGAAACCGGCGAGCTGCTCCTTGGTTTCGGCAAAGGGCCCGTCGGTAACCGACACCTTGCCGTTCCTTATTCGCACTGTAGTGGCGGTCTGCACGGATTCGAGTGCCTCCGAAGCGATGCAGTGGCCGCTGTTCCGAATCGCCGTG
>DASYUW010000302.1:0-15809 GCA_036000845.1 Burkholderiales bacterium | reverse complement strand
CGTGACAGGCGTTGCAGGTCAAGGTCTTGCGCTTGCCGGCGACCGGGTCTCCGTCAGCGGCATGGGAAAGCGTGGCGACCAGCAGAACCATCGCAGCCGACATCCGGACCGGAGAACTCATGCTTCCCTCCTCGTTTAGCCGCTTAGCCAAAAAAAGAGGAGCCGGCGGCTCCTCTTCTCTCTTCACGCTTACCGCATGCAGGTCAGTACTTGACCTTCAGATCGCCCTTCAGGCTGGAGTAGTAGGCGGCCAGGTCCTTGATGTCCTGCTTGGAAAGGCCCTGCACCATGGGCATCATCATCGGGTTCTTGCGCGCGCCCTTCTTGTAATCGCGCAGCGTCTTTTCCAGGTAATCGGCCGGTTGTCCGGCGAGCTTGGGAAACTCCGGCGTCATCGGGGTATTGCCGTCCGGGCCATGGCAGGCCGCGCACATCTGGGACTTTTCCTTGCCCGCGGCCGCATCCGCGGCAACGGCGCCACCGGCGAGCGCGAAACCCGCTCCGGCAACGATCGCAATCAGCAGCTTGTTCATATCTTCCTTTTTCACGTCTTGGGCCGGGTTATTTCTTGCCGGCATCGGCGTAGTACGCAGCCAGGTCGGCCATGTCCTGCTCGGTGAGACTGGAAGCGATTGCCTTCATGGTCGGATGGTTGCGCTCGCCCGCTTTGTAGGCTTTCAGTGCGGCCACGATGTAACCGGGGTTCTGTCCACCAATTTTGGGAACCTGGTAGGTCTCGGGATAGGCGGTGCGAAACCCGGGAATGCCGTGGCAACCGGCACACATGGCAGTTTTGTTCTTGCCTGCCGCGGGATCCCCTTCGGCGAGCAGCGGCGCGGCCACGGACGCCAACGCGGCGAACAGACCAAATATGGTGAGGTTGCGGAATTTCATGACTTGGAGTTTTCCTGGGTTTGCCAATAAAAAAACCGCGCAACTTTAGCCGAAGCGGATACCCCGGTCAACGCTGGCGCGGTCCTCGGAACTACAGGAACCCGGGGATCAGCCCCCGGGCAGTGGAGCCCCCTCGGCTATCGGCACCGAATGGGTGAATTTACGGTCGTGGGTATCTTCCACCTCGATTTTCAACTCGCCCTTGTCCTGCGGATTGAAGAAGAACCGAAAGTTGGGATTGTCCGATATGGAGAAATCCACCTCCGCATCCATCACCGGCCTGCCGTCGAACGAGACCTTCACGCTGCGCACGAACTGCGGCACTTTTTCCGCGTCGAAGTCCGCCGCCAACGCGGATTCATTCGGGTGGCGGATCATCAGTTGCACCAGATTGGGTTTGCCGTAGGTGATGGAATCGTCATCGAAGCGCAGCTTCATTTTCCCGAGCAACGCTTCCGGCACGAAGTTCCTGGCGTTGGGCGCCGAACAACCGCCGGCCGCCTTCACCCAGCGCTGCGACATGTAGAGCTTTCCGTCGTTCATTTCCGCGACCGCCCGCACGAAGCTGAAATCCTCGAAGCGCAGGCGGGTCTCGACCTGGGCGCGGCCGCTCGATGGAGTGAAATGGAACACGCCTGCCGTCGGAGAGGGGTTGCGTTCGACGATCAGGTAGATCGACTTGATGTAGTCCTTGGCGGTTTGATCGATCTGCGACTTCACCGCCACCGGCACGGTCGACGCATCGTCGGCTCGCAGGTTGAGATAGACGCGGATCACGTCCCGGTCATCGGGATTGATCACCCGGTCGCCGAACATCAGTTGCCTGATCGGCTCCCAATAGGGGCTGCGCGCCGGATCGGGCTCGGCCTTCTCGTTCGCAGCCACGGGCAGGGCGAACGCCAGTACCGCCAACACCGCGGCAATCCGATGCATGCCGTTTTTCATCCGCGCTCTCCCTTGATTACTGCCTGGCAAATCGGTGGGAAGTATAACCCAATCCCCCACGGAATCAGGACCCCTCATTCCCACTCGAGCTCGGTATACGCCGTGGTCACGTTGCGGCGGTGGAAGGTATCGAAGGCGGCCCAGTTCTTCGCCTCGGAAAGGCCGACCTCTTCGGTGGCCTGCTGAATCGTTTTTCTGTTCCTGATCGCCGCGCGCGTTTCCCCGAGGATCACCGTGAAGTAGCGCCGCTGTGGCTCGAGAACCTCTGGCCACGGTGCCCGCGAGCGTCCATGTCCGGCAACGTAGTGCACGGCATCGATCTTGCGCAGATCGTCCATCACCGCAAGAAAGCCGGTAATCGTGGCGTCGATCACCGGCGTATGGTCCACGAACAGTAGGTCCGCCAGCCAGAAGGTGCGGGTCGTGCGGTCAAAGACGGTGACGTCGTCGTCGGTATGCGCCGGAGGCCACCCCTGCACTACCACGGACCTGCCGCCCAGATCGAGCTCGAGCCTGCCGTCGACCAGCAGCGTCGGCTGAACGATTTCGCTGCCCTTGGCAAATTCACCCAGATCGCGCCGCAAGTAATTGAGGTACGGTCGCGCGCGGGCGGCGAGTTGCCGCGGATAGTTCCGGTGCGCGATGAATTGCGCCCCGTCGTCGAGGAAAGCTGCCGCGCCGAAAAAATGATCCGGGTGCACGTGCGTCAGCACCACATGGCATATCGGCACCTGCGTTACCCTGCGGATCGCCTTTTTCAATGCCCGGCCTACCGCAAGCGATCCTCCCGAATCCACCACCAGCACGCATCGCTCTCCGACGATGAAACCGATGTTGGCGTTGTCGCCCAGGTTCTGCGGCGACCTCTCCTCGAAGTTGCCGTAATGCACGTAGTTACCGGGCGCGACTTCGGTCACCTCGAAATTCCTGATCTGCGCCGGCTCCACAGCAATTGCCGTCGTCGCGATCACGACGGCCATTGCGGCAAGTATGGCGGCTGTCACCTTGATCCGTTTCATGCGTTTCCCAGGTCGCACATCAGGCAATGGGCCGGCTGTTGAATTGCTCGGTGGACTTGCCGTATTGGCCCAAACGCACGTAAGCAAGGCATGCGTGATCGTACTGAAAGCTGCCTAAAAAGAGAAAAACCTTGACGTAAAGACGCGAAGGCGCAAAGAAATGCACGGGTGGGTATGTACAACGAAGTCTTTGATAGTCCGGCCAACAAGTTTGCATACAGTAGACCAAATTGTGATTGTCCAACCGGAATATCTACGATGTCTGATTATCGGTTCCGATTTTCTTTGCGACTTTGCGCCTTTTGCGTCGAATCCTTTGATTTCAGGGAACGAAAACCAGTTGCCCTTGCCCGCACTGCGGCTCTCGATTACGGTGACACTTTTCCCTAACCTTGCCTGCATATGATGTCTGTTCTGAACATCGCGGCGCGACTGGCTACGATTGCGCTGCTGGTCGTTTGCCCGGCCCGCGCCGCGGACGAACTCAGCCCGGAAAAGGTTGCCGACGGCGTGTACGCATTCGTCGCCGACACCGGCGAGATCTCTCCCGCAAATCGCGGCAATGTTGGCAACAGCGGCTTCATCGTCGGACCCACCGGCGTGGTGGCCATCGACACCGGCATCTCGTACCGCCACGGCCGGCGCATGCTGGCGGCAATCGGCCGCGTGACGGCCAAGCCGGTCGAGCTGGTAGTGGTCACGCACGCAGTGCAGGAATTTCTGTTCGGCAACGCTGCGTTCGAAGAACGCGGCATTGCCATCCTTGCGCACAGCAAAACCGCCGCGCTGATGAAAGCACGCTGCGGACATTGCCTGGATAACCTGCGCCCGGTTCTCGGCGATGAGCTCGAGGGCACCCGCCTGGTGCTGCCCCAACGGGAGGTGAGCGGAAGCACCACAATCGAGGCCGGCGGCCGGACGCTCGAGCTGCTTTACCTGGGCTGGGCCAGCACACCTGGAGACCTCGCGGTGTTCGACCGCGCCACCGGCACTTTGTTTGCCGGCGGCCTGGTCGCGGTAAGGCGCATTCCCGAGATCCGCGACTGCGATTTCGAAGGCTGGACGCGCTCGCTCGGAACGCTGCGGGAACTGCCGGTGAAGCGCGTCGTGCCCGGGCACGGCCCAGTGTCCGGTCCGGATGCTATCCGGTCTACTGCGGACTACCTGCGCGCCCTGGATGAGAAGATCAAGGCGCTGTACGCCAGGAGCTCAAGTCTGCTCGAATCGGTGGATAACGCCGCGCTGCCGGCCTACGGCGCCTGGGCCATGTACGCGACCACCCACCGGCAGAACGCGCTGCATCGCTATCTGCAACTGGAGATCGAGGAACTCGGCGGCGACCCCCGTTCGACTGCACTGCCGCAACGCTGAATTTCCCGGCATTCTGAATCCGGGCCCCGGGCCGCAACGTATCGATCCCCTATAATGCGGCGAACGGCCAATCTCCTTTGAGCACATGGGTCACCGCCTGACAAAGATCTACACCCGCACCGGCGACGCCGGCACTACCGGACTCGGCGATGGTTCACGCGTATCCAAGGACAGTCTGCGCATCGAAGCGATCGGCGCGGTGGACGAACTGAACAGCGCCATCGGCGTACTGCTCGCCGAAACGTTGGCAGACACGGTACGTCAATGCCTGCACGACGTGCAACATGACTTGTTCGATCTCGGCGGTGAACTCAGCATCCCGGGATACACCAGCATCGAGGATACGCATGTCGCGCGACTGGAGGGCTTGCTTGACCGGTTCAACGCCGATCTGCCCGCGCTCAAGGAATTCATCCTGCCGGGCGGTTCGCGTGCCGCTGCGCTGTGCCATGTGGCACGCACCGTCTGCCGCCGCGCCGAACGTCGGGTGGTCGCTCTTGCCGCCGCGGAGCAGTTGTCCTCCGCATTACAGCGCTACCTCAACCGGCTCTCCGATTTGCTGTTTGTGCTCTGCCGGGTGCTCAATCGCGACGCCGGCATGACCGACGTGTACTGGCAAAAAGGCAAGAACCGCGGCGAGCCCGCGTGACAGCCATGGATGCGGAACAGTTCTCCGATCTGCTTTCCCGCTGCGCGCTGCGCGACCAGCACGCATTCAGGACGCTTTATCAGCACAGCTCTGCGAAACTGTTTGCCGTCGCGGTACGTATAACCCGTAGAAGGGACTGGGCCGAAGAGGTACTGCAGGAGAGTTTCATCAATATCTGGAACCATGCCTCGGGTTACAACCCGGCGAAAAGTGCACCGATGACCTGGATGACCGCCATTGTGCGCAACCGGGCGCTGGATCTGTTGCGCCGGCCACGGGAAGTCGAAATCGACGAGGGCCAAGAGGACCTGATGGCGTCGCTCCCGGACGAATCCCCCGGCCCGGAGGAACTGCTCAAGCAGTCCATGGAGGCCAGTGCGCTGGCGGAATGCATGAAGCAGCTGACTGGCGAGCAGCAGAAGAGCATTGCGCTGGCTTTCTTCAGCGGTCTTTCCCACGGCGAACTTGCGCGTCAGATGCAGAAGCCGCTCGGCACCGTGAAGACCTGGATTCGCCGCGGGCTGGAACGCCTGAAAAGCTGCCTTGATGCACACGGCATATGACGCAATCTTCTTATTGAGAACCCGGCACGTCGGATCGAGAGAATGAAATTCGCCAACGAAGAGCTGCGCAACAAACTGGCCGCCGAGTACGTGCTCGGCACCATGTCTGCGCACGCCCGCCGGCGTTTCGGGATTTGTCTGAAGGAGAACCCGGCGCTGCGGCGAGCGGTGACTGAGTGGGAAAAACGACTTACGCCACTGGCGCTGGTGCTGCCGGAAGTCGAGCCCCCGTCACGCGTCTGGCAGGCGATCGAGTCCGGAATCCGCCCCGGCAGGCAGACCAGGCTGGGCTTCTGGGAAAGCCTGTCGTTCTGGCGCTTCTCGTCCATTGCTAGCGGGCTTTTAGCGCTGGCGTTGCTGATCTTGGTAGCGGTTCCGGGCCCGGAATCGCCTCCGGCTGATGGCACCAGGATGGTGGTAGTCATGAACGACCTGAAGACAAGCAACCCGGCGATGGCCGTGTCCTGGGTGCCCGGCAAACCCGGAAAGCGCGTCATGCGCATCCGCGTCATCGGCCACGCAGACATGGCGCCGGGTACGGCATGGGAGCTGTGGATGCTGCCAGGTGAGGATCAAAAACCGGTATCGCTGGGTCTGATCACGACCCACGATGCCCAGACAGTGGTCGTGCCCGAGTCACTGGCCGCGAAGCTGGACCAGGCCCTTGGCCTGGCAATGAGCGTCGAGCCCGCAGGCGGCTCACCCACCGGCTTGCCAACCGGGCCGGTGCTCTACGCCGGCCAATGCGTCAAGACGTGAGCCACACGCTTTCAGAAATCAAGAACAAACCACCAAGGCACCAAGACACCAAGAAAGCGGGACCCATTCTCAGCTTTCGGCGAGACGCTGGATTTCTTGGAAGACGTGTTGGTGCACCTGAAGGATTCAGGAGTTCAAACCGAGTATTTTGGTTTTCTTGGTGCCTTGGTGGTGAGCGTTAAGGTCTTGCCCTGACCGAGTCGAGATCGGCGCAGATCTTTTCCGCGGCATCGAGAACGCGTGGAGTTTGCCGGGTTATGAGGTCGGCGGAGACGGTGAAAATCGCTCGCGCTCGCACCGACTTGAGGTTTGGGTAACGCTGCCAGCCTTGCGAGCCGGCGTCTTCGGCTTCGGAACCGATGATGATGGCATCCGGGTCCGCGACCAGCACCTGTTCCGGCGAAACGACTGCGGCAAGTTGCGGCAGCTCGCCAAACGCGTTGTGCGCGCCACACAGTCGCAATACATCGCTGATCAGATGCTCGGCGTTGACCGTGATCAGCGGTTGATGCCACGCCTCGAACAACACGCTCACCGCGGGCTTTCTCCGATAGCGCTCGCGCAACCGGTCTGCGCGCGACACAAAGGCCAGCGCTGCAGCCTGCGCGCGCGCGCCGGTCCCCAACAACGCGCCCAGTATCCGCATTTGGCGCGGGATATCCTCGAGACGGCGTGGCTCCAGCACCAGCACGGCGAACCCGAGCCTCTCCAGACGTTCCACATCCGCGATGCGATTGCCGCTGCCCCACGCCAGCACCAGGTCCGGTCGCAATGCCAGTATGCGTTCGAAGTCGAGTCCCGCGGCATCGCCGACTTCTGCGAGGGTCTGCGCCTCGGGCGGAAAATCGCTGCCCCGCACTTTTCCGACCAGACGACTGCCGGCGCCGGCGGCGAAAACCAGTTCGGTGAGATGTGGGGCCAGAGCAATAACCCGCTGCGCCGGCGATTCGCGGTGCAGCTGAACGCCGCGATCGTCGATGACCTCCACCGCCGCCGGGGCGCTTGTGGCGAAAAACGGGGAAAGCAGACTTGCGAAGAAAACCAGGCGCCGCATCGGAGCCGCACCGGAGTGATTGCGCCGGTGCTCAGCGTTCCATATAGTGAAGCAGGTTGGAACTGGTCTGGCGCAGGCGCTGCGACAACAGGGTCACCAGCTTGACCAGGACCTTGGCCCCGAGGCTGGGCTCCTCGAGAATGATCTGCACCATGCTGTCGCGCGACAGAACGGCAAACGTCGTGGGTTCCAGCCCCATGCAGGTGGCAAAACGCGGTTCGCCATCGATCATCGACATCTCGCCCAGCGTCGCACCGGGCCCGACCGTTGTCATCGGCTGGAGATGGCCGTGCGAGTCGGTTTTCACGATTTCCACCCGGCCCTGAATGATGAGCAGCATGTAATCGTCGATGTCGCCCTCGCGGATGATCATCTGTCCTGCTTCGGCACGGTAGATCTGCATGAAAGCGGTCAGCCTCTGCACGTCCTCGCGGGTGAAGTCCGCAAAGAATTTCGAGTGCCCGATCATGTCGAAGATCTGCTGTGCGAGCGCAGTCCCCTCTCCCAGGTGTTCGAGGGTATTCAGAAGAATGTTTTGCGGCTCCTCGATGTCGGTGTCAGCCACGATCATTGGAGAACTGCGTGGGAGTCTTTCGTTCCGGCACTGCCGAATCTCCCTTGGCCGGAACGCATCCGCTCCATTATGCGGGAGCGGCCGCATGCGGTAAAGCCCGATCCGCTGCCGCTCCTCGGGCGGGCTCAGGAGGTCGCCGTATCCCGGTAACGCCGTGCCACTTCGGCGCGCTTGACGCAGGCCTCGCGGGCAATCGCGACGTCGGCGAGGAAGTGGGGCAGTTCGTCCAGGCGCAGCGCCTGCGGACCGTCCACGAGCGCTTTGGACGGGTTGGGATGAAAATCCACCAGCACCATGTTCGCACCCGCCAGCACGCCCTGGGCGGTGACGTGCATGACGTCGAGGATACCGTCGGGGCCGGCCATGCGCGAGCCCACCGAATGGCTGGGGTCGACGCATACCGGCATGCGGGTAAGCCTCTTGACCACCGGCACATGGGAGAAGTCCACGAAGTTGCGGTGCGGTTCGCCGAGGTTGGTCTTCATGCCGCGCAGTCCGAACACAACTTTGTGATTGCCCTCGCTGGCAAGGTATTCGGCGGCGTTCAGCGACTCGTCAAGCGTAATGCCGAATCCGCGCTTGATGAGCACGGGGAACTCCTTCTGACGCCCGACGATCTTCAACAGCTCGAAGTTCTGGGTGTTGCGCGTACCGATCTGCAGCATGACGCCGGTCGGATTGCCGGTGTCGCGCAATGCCTGGCGAATCTCTTCCACGTGTGATTCGTGGGTTACCTCCATCGCGATCACCTTGATGCCGTATTTGCCAGCGAGCTCGAACACATAGGGCAGGCAGGCCTTGCCGTGGCCCTGAAAGGCATATGGACTGGTGCGCGGCTTGTAGGCGCCCATACGGGTGCACTGCTGGCCGTTGTCCTTGAGCGCACGCATCATGATTTCGACGTGTTCGCGGCTGTCCACAGCGCACAGTCCGGCAAATACGTTCAGCGTGTCCTGGCCGAATCGCAGACCCTGATAGTCGAAATGCGTGGGCCGGGTGTCGCCGCGATGGCGGCCGAGGACGCGATATTCCTCCGACACTCTGATCACCCGTTCGACACAAGGCAGACTCTGCATGTCCTCGATAGCGAGCGCCTTGGTGTCGCCGAGCAGATAGACCTCGGTGACCGACCGCTCGGTGCCCTGAATCCGGTGTATACGCGTCTTGATGTTCGGTAATAGCGCAAGCGCCTGCATCAATTGCTCGTATTCCGGGCTTTGTGGATCGGCGCTGTCGCTGAGGATCAGGATCATGTGGATACGGTGAAGGGTGAAAGGTGAGGGGTGAAGGATAATTGAGTGATTGAGTGATTGGGTGAAATGCCGTTCACCTAATCACTGAATCACCGAATCACTGAATCACCGCCCTTCGTCACGCCGTGCCCCCGACGGTGAGTCCGTCAATGCGAAGCGTCGGCTGCCCAACGCCAACCGGCACGCTTTGCCCTTCCTTGCCGCAGGTGCCAATTCCGGAATCGAGGCTCATGTCGTTGCCGATCATCGACACGCGCGTCAGCGCATCCGGGCCGTTGCCGATCAACGTGGCACCCTTCACCGGGTAAGTCACTTTCCCGTCCTCGATCATGTAAGCCTCGGCGGCGGAGAACACGAATTTCCCACTGACGATGTCCACTTGTCCGCCGCCGAAGTTGACCGCGTACAGGCCGTGTTTCACCGAGGCGATGATCTCCTGCGAATCATTGTCGCCGTTGAGCATGTAGGTGTTGGTCATGCGCGGCATGGTGATGTGCGCATACGACTCGCGCCGGCCGTTGCCGGTCGGGGACGCACCCATCAGCCGCGCGTTGAGCGTGTCCTGCATGTAACCCTTGAGGATGCCGTCTTCGATCAGCACGGTGCGTTGCGTCGGATTGCCTTCATCATCCACGTTCAGCGACCCGCGCCGCCTGGTGATGGTGCCGTCATCCACCACCGTGACCCCCGCCGCGGCCACGCGCTCGCCGATGCGGCCGGCAAACGCCGAGCTGCCCTTGCGGTTGAAATCGCCTTCGAGTCCATGGCCGATCGCCTCGTGCAGCAGCACGCCGGGCCAGCCCGGTCCGAGTACCACGGTCATGGTTCCAGCCGGCGCCGGCCGCGCCGACAGGTTGGTTGCCGCCTGGTGCACAGCCTTGGCGGCGTACTCCCTGAGAATGTCGTCGCTGAAGTAAGCGTAGTCGAAACGCCCACCGCCGCCGGCACTGCCCTGCTCGCGCCGGCCGTTTTCCTCGACGATCACCTGCAGCGACAGGCGCGTGAGCGGCCGCACGTCGGCGGCAAGTACGCCGTCGGCGCGCGCCACCAGGATCACCTCGTATTCTCCGGCCAGCGTGGCCATCACCTGCACCACACGGCTGTCGAGCGCACGCGCGTAGCGCTCCAACTGTTCCAGCAGCCTCACCTTTTCCTGGTCGGAGAGGCTCCCCAGCGGATCCTGCGGCAGATACAGCTCGCGGCCCTGGGTTCGCTTTGACACCCGGGTCGCGCCCGCGCCGCCCTGGCGCGCGATGGCGCGCGTAGCGTAGGCCGCCGATTCGAGTGCCGGCACGCTGATGTCATCCGAATAGGCGAATGCGGTCTTCTCGCCGCTCACCGCGCGTACGCCTACGCCCTGGTCGATGTTGAAGCTGCCGGATTTGACCATGCCCTCTTCCAGGCTCCAGCCCTCGGAGCGTGAATACTGGAAGTACAGGTCGGCGTAGTCCACGCTGTGGCTCATGATCTGGCCGAACACGCGCGCCAGACCACCGGAGTCTAGCCCATAGGGAGCGAGCAGCGTGCTGTCGGCAGTGGCGAACAGCAGTTCGTGATTGTTTGTGGGATCGTTGGGCATGCAGATTCAGGGGCTAGGGGCTAAAGGTTAGGGGCGAGGGACGAGGGAGGAGGGACGAGGGATTGGATACGGATTTTCGAAGGCGGTTCGATTTTGCCCTCTCGCCCCTTGCCTCTCACCTCTTGCCTCATATTCTGTGTATCGCCCGATGCGTCAGCGCCGGCAGGCTTTTGCGCAGGCTCGCCTGGTACGCGGGATTGACCCAGGCGCTGACGATGCCCGAACCGCGCGGCAACCGGTCGAGCACGGTTCCCCACGGGTCCACGATCATCGAATCGCCGTGCGTCTCGCGCCCGCTCAGGTGATAACCTCCCTGTGCCGGCGCCAGCACGTAGGACAGGTTTTCGATCGCGCGCGCCCGGACCAGCGCTTCCCAGTGTGCGCGGCCCGTTGTCTCGGTGAATGCGGATGGAACCACGATGATGTCCACGTCCTTCATGGCACGGTACAACTCGGGAAAACGCAGGTCGTAGCAGACCGAAAGGCCGATGCGCCCGAACGGCGAATCCACCACCTTGACCTGCTTGCCCGGTTCGATTGTGCCCTGTTCGGCGAACTTCTCCTTGCCCAGGTCCAGGCTGAACAAATGGATCTTGTCGTAACGCGCCACCATTTTGCCGGTGTCGTCGTAGACCTGGCAGGAATTGTAGATCTTGCCCTCGACCGGCGTTTCCATCGGCACGGAGCAGCCCACCAGCCAGATCTCGAGCCTGGCTGCGGTCTCGGCGAGAAACGCCTGGATCGGTCCGTCGCCGTCTTTCTCGCGGACCTTGACCTTGTCCGTGGGGCGCATCCCCATGATGGCGAAATACTCCGGCAGTGCCACCAGCTTCGCGCCTTCCGCCACCGCCATTTCGATCAGCCGGCCGGCTTCATTGAGGTTGGCGGACACGTTCGGCCCGGAGGCCATCTGCACTCCCGCAATGCGAAAGCCCTGCGGCTGGTTCTTTGATCCACCTGCGGGGGAATGTACGCGTGCGCCGCGCATCTTGGCGCGGCCGAATCCCGATCTGTTGATGGTTGCCATGTCTGCTCTGGAACGTTGAAGCGAGCGCGAATTGTAACCTGCTCTGAGTGACTGCCTAGCGCCTCGGCGAAGCAGTTTCGGCGGGCTTGTTGATGCGCGCCACCACCGGGTCTGCCCAGGTGCCGGTTACCGAATACTCGAACGACGCGATCTGGCTGAAGGGGTCCTTGAGCGCTTTCTGGGCGAGGTAAGCCGCCACGCCCACCGCCGGGTTCACGATCGCGCCGGCCACCGCGATGCTTTCCGATAGCAACGGCGTTACGCGCACGATCAGATTCTGGGTTTCGGCCGCGAGGTCCACCTGGCCGCGCATGCCCACGCGCGCCGCCGAGCCCTCCATCATGAAGTCTTCGGTATGCGCCACCCCGTTGGCAATGCTCAGGTTGGCGCCGATGCGGTCGAAGGTGAAGCCCTTGCTGAACACGTCCTGGAAATCCAGCGAGGCCCGGCGCGGCAGCGCCTGCAGGCTGAGAATGCCCAGCAGCTTCGCCACACCCGGCTCGATCTTGCGGAATCGGCCATTCTTGGCTTCGAGTTTGAGACGTCCGGAAAGCGACGGGATGTCGACCCGATACGGGCCGCCCGCCCAGGCGACCGGTCCTTCGAGCAGCGCCGAACCTCCCTTGACGCCCTCGTGCCAGCCCACCCGTGAGAAGAATTTGCCGATGTCGTTCACCTCCAGCCGCACCGCCACGTCGGTGCGCGACACCTCGCCAACTGCCCAACGGCCATTGATATTGAGCTTGCTCTCGGGATTGACGATCTCCAGGCGCTGCAGACGCCAACCCGACGGATCGGGATCGGCGAGCACGGTAAGTCGTCCGAGGTCCTTGCCTTCATAGTTGAAACTATCGGCGACCAGATCGACCGAGGGCAGGCGCCCGCTGGAGAAGCGGTCCGGCGCGCCGGCCTCACGGGTGGTGGTCAGCGGCGGCAGCGCGAATCGGGCCAGGCGCGCAGACAGGCGGCCCTCGCCTGCCGATGCCCACGATAACTGACCGGCAATCTCTCGCCCGGAAAGCACGACCTGCCACGTCGTGTCCTGCCTCGTCGCATTGACCTTGAGGTCGTGGAATCGCCTTCGATTGGAATCGAGGATGCCGATCTGCAGGTCGGCGCCGGCAAGATCGATCGGGGTGCCGCCCAGACCGCCAGCGAAAACGGGGCGCCAGCTATCCACGTCCACTACATCCAGGCTGCCGTTCACCCATAAGCCATCGGCCGCCGGCAGCGAAGCAGCCGCACCCAGCCTTACCATGCCGCGCCTTATGCCGTCGGGATCCGCCGAATCCAGCAGCAGCCGCGCCGAGGCCACCTTGCCCAGTTCGATCGCGAGCAGGTGCTGGCGCGCGGCGCGCTCGCGCAAATCCAGCCGCAGGGGCAGGCTGGTGCCCGCGGCCTTTGCAAACGGCGCGGGCAAAGTCGAGACGATTCCCACCAGACTCGAGTCGAATCTGAGGCTGGCCATCTTGTCACGAAGGCCGATGCTGCCGCGCCATTCGGTCTGCCCTTCCAGGAACTGCAGCGCGGGGAGGCTGGACACGCTGCGCAACCGGCCCGCGTCCAGGGTGCCGGCGACATTGAGTACCAGACCGCCGTCCTTCTGGTTCGACGCTTCGAAGGAAATCGGATTGCCGGCCAGCCGGGCACGTCCATCCTTGACGCTCACGCTTTTCCTGGTAAAGGCGATGTGCGCGCCGAATCCTTCCAGCGGCGGCAGGCGCGGGTCCACGGTCACCTGATTGTCGCGCAGTGCCAGCACACCGGAGATCGCGGAGTCGGCCATCCGGCGCAATGGCAGGTCCAGCTCGAGATCGAGCCGGGCATCGCCGCTCGCTTTCATGTCCTCGGTGAACCGGTCGATGTAGCGCAATACCGGGCTGGATTCGACGAAGCGCAGAAATTCGGCGGTCGGCCCTTCGGCCGCGCCTTCCACCATCAGATGTTCGTTGCGCTTGCCGAGTTCTGGGATGGACGCCACCACGTTGGTCAGCTGCAGTCCCAGGATCGAACCCGCTTTGGGGCGGGCTTCCACACGCCGGCCGCGAAATACCACCTCGGCGACCGCGTTCGTCAGCGGCGGCCAGCCATCGGCATAGTCGAGCGTCACGCCTGTCACCCGGGTCTTCACCTCGAACAATCCGGTCTTCTGGTTCTCGAACGGAAAATCCTTGAGCGGGCCCTGCAGTCGAAAATGTACGTCGCGCGACTCGCCCCCCAGCAACGCCCGCTTGAGCCACGCCTGCGTCACCGGAGCGAACACCGGGATGTAGCGCCACACCTGGCGCGCATCGATGCGCACCACCGAGCCGGCCAAATCGGCGCTGCCCCGTCCTCCTTCGGGATCGGTGCGGTACCAACCATACACGTTGCCGGCGAGGTGCTCGTTAGTAAACGCCACGCTCTTGAGCGTAACCAGTGTATGCCCCTGCTGGAATTTCCAGTCCGCTTCTGCGGCGAGAAAGTCCACCGTGATTCCTTCGCTGAACACGCGCGGCAATTCGACGTGAGCATCGCGGGCACTGAGCGACACCGCGCCACCGGCCTCATTGGCGTCGAACTGGCCACTGATGCCGCGAAACCCGGGGAAAATCCCGTCCGGCCGCAGCGTTAGGCCGGAGAAACGCGCGCGGGCACGGTAAGGCCGGCCGGCGTTCCACTCGCCCTCCCAGGAAATCAAGGCTTCGTCGACCATGCCGCTCAGCGAGGAGCGCGCCAGCCGGCCACGCAACGATGCGTCGAGGGGAAGGTATTCGGCCAGTTCCACTACCGGCGCAAGGTCGAGCTTTTCCAGGCGCAGTTCCGATCGGCCGCCATCGCCCGCCGCAATGCGGGTAAAGGACAACTGCATCGGCGCCAGCGTCAATCCCTCGGCGGTGGTAAAGCCCAGCGCCTGTGCGGTGATCTGCGTGCGCTCCCCGCGGCTGTTCCAGGCAAGCCGCCCGCGCAGGTTGGCAAGCGCAAGCTCCGGAAGATCGGGCGCAAGTCGCGCTTGCACGTTGCTCAGACGCACGTCGGCGGTCGCCACGGCCACCCTGGGGCCCTCAAGGTCCATCCAGACGCTCAGCGACCCGAGCCCGCGCGCCACATCGAGCGGCACGGCAATCCAGGTCTGCGCCTGCGCAAGGTCGGCGTAACCGAACTCCAGGTACAGTCGGCCGCGCCAGGCTTGCAGATCGTGCGCGCTGCGGCCCTGCAGTTCGCCGCGAGCCTCGATCTGCGATGCGACTTCCACAGGGGGCGAGGCGTTCAGTCCGAAGCGATGGCTCTCGCCGTCGTTGTCTAGACGAAAATTAACCCTGGCAAGGGCCAGATCCGGCGCGGCACGGGCCTCGTCGCGCCAGACGATCTGCGCGTTGCGCACAACCACCTGACGCTGCGTCAGCAGCCAGTCCGCAAATCCGCCGTCGCCGCCCTGGCTGCGCTCGACCGTGATGCCGGCGACCCACAGCACGCCGGCGGCGTCGCGTCTGACTTCCAGTTCCGGCTCGACGGCCTCTATCGCGTAGAAGCGCACCTCGGCATCGAGCAGCGACATCCACGACAGCACCGCCTCGACCCGGCCCAAACTCAGCGCCTGCTGGTTCCGCGCATCGAAGACGCGCACATCCCGAAAATTCAGCTCGGGCCGATAGCCCTGCCAACTGCCGGTGATTGCGCCGATCGAGACCCGCTGTCCCGCCGCCCGGCTGATCGCCTGTGCAATCGTTTCGCGATAATCGTTGATGTTCGGCAGGACCACATAACGCAGGGCGATCACCAGTGCAACGAACACGATGCCGGCGGCCAGCACCGCGTAAGTCGCGAGGCGATACGTCCAGAGCGAACCATGCTTGAGAATGAAGAGGCTGCGTTTGAGAACCACGGCGTGACGTTGTCGGGGGGCAGGATAGGTTCAGTTAAGATACGTGGACGACAATAAGATTCCCCGGATGCACTGGCCGCGCCTCCATGAGGCCTGCCAAACTTGCCGGCGCACCGTTGACGCGCGAGACGCCGATGCGTTGACATCGGCCGGGCGCCAACGCCGATTCGGGTATCCTGCTCTCAGGATTTCCGGATTCTAGTGTCCTGTCCCGCTGATTCGTGGGATAACTCTCGAACGTTGGAAGCCAGTCCGAT
>DASYUW010000301.1:0-7763 GCA_036000845.1 Burkholderiales bacterium | reverse complement strand
CAAATACGGCGCGCTCACCATCATGGACGCGGTGACCTCGCTCGGCGGCACGCCGGTCCTGACCGACGAATGGGGAATCGATGCGGTCTATTCCGCCAGCCAGAAGTGCCTGTCCTGCACGCCGGGGCTGTCGCCGATCAGCTTCAGCGACCGCGTGGTCGAAATGGTGAAGAACCGCAAGGAAAAGGTGCACAGCTGGTTCATGGACATGAACCTCCTGCTCGGCTACTGGGGCGCGACCAATCGCACCTATCATCACACCGCACCGACCAATTCGCTGTACGCGCTGCACGAAGCGCTGCTGATGTTGCGCGAGGAAGGCCTGGAGAACGCGTGGGCGCGCCACCAGCGCAATCACAAGGCGCTCAAGGCCGGTCTCGAGACGCTGGGATTGAAGTACCTGGTCGAAGAACCCTACCGCCTGCCGCAGATGAACGCGGTGACCGTGCTGCCGGGGGTGGACGAAAAGGAAGTGCGCCGTCGGCTGCTGCTGGATTACAACCTGGAGATCGGCGCCGGCCTGGGCGATCTCGCCGGCAAGATCTGGCGCTTCGGCATCATGGGTTATTCCTGCAAGATGGAGAACGTGATGCTGTCGCTGTGCGCGCTGGAGACCGTGTTTGCGGATCTCGGCATCAAAGTGGAGTTCGGCGCCGCCGAGGCTGCCGCTTACCACGCGTATGCAGCCCTTCCGAACAAGGTGCAGTCGGTGCGCGCTGTCGCCGCCTAGACAGGCCAGGAGATCAATCGAGACCAAGTCGGGCGATGGCGTCCGACTCGATCACGCCGGCTGGGACGTCGTGATTGGCCGCGTACACCATCGCCGCGGCCACGGTGTCGGCATGGATCGGCCGGTACTTGCGCAATCCGCCGATCATCAAGGGTGTAATCAGCGTCCCGACTGCAATGCCGATCTTCTCCGCGGGCCGGCTCTCGGCGCGCGGGCCCAATAGAAGCGAGGGCCTGAAAAAATGCGCTGCCGGCAAACCGATTGCGGCGATCGCCTGCTCTACCTCGCCCTTCACGCGGTTGTAGAACACCGCAGACTTCGGATCGGCGCCGAGCGCCGACACCGTAAGGAATTTGCCGGCGCCAACCGCTTTGGCAAGCCGCGCCAGTGCCAGCGGATAGTCGAAATCCACGCGCCGGAACGCTTCTTCGGAGCCGGCTTTCCCGATTGTGGTGCCGAGGCAGCAGAAAACATCGTCGGGCGCAACCCCCGGCACGCCGGCGTCCAGACGCGCGAAATCCACGATGTGCTGGGTGAGTTTCGGGTCATGGACCGGCGACTCGTGACGAACCAGAATTTCCACCTGCGAGTACGAAGGGTGCGCCAGCAAGCGTCTCAGGACATAGCCGCCGACCAGGCCGGTTGCACCGGCTATCAGCGCTTTCTTCTTCCGAGTATCGGCCAACGCCGGATCAACCCAGGTAGACAGAAGGCTGCAAAAAGGATCAGGAGGGAAATTCGGCTTCCCGTTTGCAGCCCGGATTACTGGGACGCGACGTGCAACTTCCTGGTGTATTGCTGGAAGCGCGCCGGAATCTGCGTCGCCTTGATGTCGTCCAGAGTGGCCAGCCCGGGTGCGAGACTGTCGAGGCGGACCTGCGGCAGCGGATGGGTCTTGGTCAGCAACGTCAGGAAATTGTCCTTCGGATCGGCGCTGGCAAGCGTGGTCAGCACCGCCGGCAATCCGTACGGGTCATAGCCGGCGCGTGCGGCCAACACCACGCCCATGCGGTCGGCCTCGAACTCGTCGGCCTTGTCGAGGCCGCGTGCGTAAAGCTCCTTGGTCGGTCCCGCCAGTTTCTGCACCACTTCGGCATGCCGGCTTTCCGCGGTGGCGGCGGCGGCACCGGCGCTCAGCAGATTCACCAGCGCGGATTTGCGCAATGCCTTGAGGTGATGCTTCTGAGTCACGTGCGCGACTTCGTGGCCAAGCACGCCGGCGAGTTCAGCTTCGTTGCGCAGCTGCTTCATCATGCCCTTGGTGACGATGATGTAGCCGCCCGGCGCGGCAAAGGCGTTGATGTGGTCCGAGTCATTGACTCCGAAATGCCAGGGCAGATCGGGGCGTTCCGATTGCTGCGCAACCCACATGCCCACCGCGTTCACGTAACGCTGCAGCTCAAGGTCGTCGAGCAGCGGGCGGGCTCCCAGCAGCGTTTCGGCAACGCCATCGCCGATCTCGATTTCTTGCGCCTGCGTGGGCTCTCGCAGATTGGTGAGCGTTTGTTTCAGGCCGCCCGATTCGTTGATGTTGCGCATGAATGCATCGGCCTGCTGCTTCGAACAGCCGCCAAGGACCGGTGCCGACAGTGCCAGGAAAACGAGAACGCAGCGTGCCGGGTTCATTTCTTCTCCGTCAGCGGCTTGCCATCGGCATCGAAATAGGCGATCTGGCGCGGATCGAGCTTGCCCTGAGTGGCCAGTTGCTGCGCATCGGCCGCGGTTGCCGCAAAACCCTTCATCTTTGCCAGCTCCGCGGCGTTTGGCGCGGCCTTGGCAAGATCCTCTTCGGAGAAGCCGCGCACGCCGGTGGTAACCGTTGCGGTGGTCGTCGGCCGCGCGCGGCTGGCGATGCCGATCGCGGACAACAGGTTGCCGCCGCCCTGGGGGTTCTTGTCGGGACTGCCCAGCCGCACCGACAGCATGCGCACCCAGCCCTGCTGATTGTTTTTGGTCCGGATCTGCATCCACGCACCCTGACGGGTGACGATTTCGACCTGGGTTTTTTCGGAAAGCGTGACCACCGTAACGGCGTCAAGGAAGGGCTTGTCCCTCAGCTCGGTAGGCCTGAGGGTGTAGCCACTTTCCGCGGCGTATGCCACCGAAAGGAACAAAACCAGTGCGGCGACCAGCCATGCCAGGCAATTCACGCGGCTTTCCCCTCGCTCTTTCTCTTCGGCTCGAACAACTCGACCTCCTGTGCCCTGCCTTTCATTTTATAGAGTCCGCGTGGAATAAAGTCAAAAGCCTCGCCGCACAGCCGCATCGTATCCTCGGATACGAGAATGCGCGCCACGCCCTTGGTCGAACCCTCGATCCGGCTGGCGAGGTTCACGGTATCGCCGATTGCTGTGTATTCGCGCCGTTGCTCGGAGCCGATCAACCCTACAACCGCCGGACCGGAATGGATGCCTATGCCGACATCGAACGCGTCACCCACGTCGCCGAGTTCCTTCCTGAAAGCCTCGAGAGTGTCGGACATTTCCAGCGCACAGTGCACCGCATGCTCCGCGTTCTTCGAGTCGTCCAATGGCGCACCCCAGATCGCCATGATGGCGTCGCCGATGAACTTGTCGAGCGCTCCGCCGTTGCGGAATATGACCTCGACCTGGCGGCTGAAGTATCGGTTCAGCAGACTCACCACTTGCTGCGGGGAACGGTTTTCCGACAGCGTGGTAAAGCCGCGGATGTCCGAGAACAGCAGCGTCACCTGCCGGATCTCGCCTTCGCGGGAAAGACCGCCATGCGCAATCAGTTCATTGACCACGTGGGGATTCACGAAGCGCGAGAACTCCCGGACCGCCTGTTCGCGCTCGCGCCGTTCGCGCAGGTACTCCCGCAGGGCGGCCGCGAGAAAGAATGCCCAGCCGATGATCAGCGGACGCAGCATCGGGACCAGCAACAGTTTCCCGACGGCGACATACTGTCCCGCCAGCAACACCACCGTGGCGCCCGCAAGACCGGCGCCGACCCGGATCGTGTTCACGCGCAGCGTGAATGCCGTGAACAGCAGACCCAGCAGCAGCAATGCGGCGGCGGCCGGCCAGTATGTCCGGACTTCGCGAAGATAATTGGCGTTCTTGAGGTTGTCGATCGCAGTGGCGAGAATGTCGACGCCGTCGGCGCGGATATCCACCGGCGTGGGTCGAATATCGTGCAGCCCGGTGGCCGTGACGCCGATCACCACGATCTTGTCGGTGAATTCCCGGGAATCGCGCTTGCGCTTCTGGCTGTTGAAATCGACGTACAGGTCGGCGTAAGAAACATGCTCCCTTGCCTTGGCGCCGCCGGGCCAGCTCAGCAGGATGGATTCGACGTCGGGCACCGCTAGTCCGAGGTCCTGCACCACCCTTGCGGGAAGCGAGGGAATCTTCCAGCCGTACGCGTTCTGGTAGACGAAATAGCGGCGGCCGATTCCGTCCGCATCGGCAAGGAAATCTATGGTTCCGAGCCGCCAGTTCTTCGGCGCGAGCGCCTTTGGCAGGCCGATGCTCAGCGTGGCGGTACGGTCGGCACCTCTGGTGGCGAAGGCGCCCAGCGCTTCCTGTATTTCCGCGATCGGCACGCCGTAGGCGTCTGCTGCGCGATCCTGCCGCACGGTAGGAAAGTACACGTTCTTCAGCCGCGAGACGGCCTTGTTGAACATCTCGTCCGCATCCAGCCGGTAGATGTCCGGCTCGAAGAACATGATGTCGAAAACGATCGCCCGCGGTTTCTGCGCCGCGATGCCTTGTACCAGTTCTCCATGCACCGAGCGCGGCCACGGCCAGCGACCGGCGTAGTCGGCCATGCGCGCCAGGCTGTCTTCATCGGCGGCGATGACGACAATATCGGGATCCTGCCGGATGTTCCTCGCCTGGGCGGCGACGAACAGGTCGGAGAAACGCGCCTCCAGTGTACGCAGCCCGTTCAGCCAGGAGAACTCGAGCATCGTCGCCGCAATGAAGGCAACAAGCACAATGACGAGGGGTTTGGCGGGCAATCGGGACACCGGCGCAGTCTACGGCTTGCGCTGATCAAGAACAACGCTCACCACGGAGGACGCGGAGGACATTGAGGAAGAACAAAACGAGAAAAAGCAAACTGGGATTAAAGGCGGGGTGACTGTTCGTGAACCTGTGCCGCCACTTTTCACTGCAATGGATCATGGGCCAGTGAACGGCTTTAACCCGAGAATGCTTTTTTGCTCTTGTCTTACCTCCGCGTCCTCTGCGTCCTCTGCGGTGAGCGCGTGATTGAGCAAGATCAAAGACCAAGCCGCTGCCAGATGGCAGTGGTCGCGCCGGCCTGGTTCAGCGTATAGAAGTGCAATCCCGGTGCGCCGGCAGCGAGCAGTTTCTCGCATAACGCCGTCACCACATCCAGGCCGAAGGCGCGGATCGAGGCGGTATCGTCGCGGTAACTATCGAGTTTGATGCGCATCCAGCGCGGGATCTCCGCGCCGCAGGCGTCGGAAAATCTCGCCAGTTGCGAGAAATTTCCGATCGGCATGACGCCCGGAACGATGGGGAGCGTGATGCCCGCGGCCTCGCATTCATCGACGAAGCGGAAATAGGCGTCGACATTGTAGAAATACTGCGTGATCGCCGAGTTGGCGCCGGCGTCCACCTTGCGCTTGAAGTTCTTCACCTCGTCGGCGGCGTTGCGCGTCTGCGGGTGGTACTCCGGGTAGCAGGCCACTTCGATCTGGAACCAGTCACCGGTAGTCTCGCGAATGAAGGCCACCAGTTCGTTGGCGTATCTCAGCTCGCCGCTGGAGGCGATGCCGGAGGGCAGGTCGCCGCGCAGCGCCACGACGTGGCGGATGCCGTTTTCCTTGTAGCGCGACAGGACCGCGGCGATTTCCGCTTTGCTCGAGGCGACGCAGGAAAGGTGCGGCGCCGCGTCCTGACCCGCCGCGCGGATTTCCAGCACGGTTTCGAGCGTGCCCTGCTGGGTCGATCCTCCGGCGCCGAAGGTCACCGAGAAAAAACGCGGCTTGAGCATTGCCAGTTGCTGCCACGTGGCGCGCAGCTTTTCCTTTCCCTCCGGCGTCTTCGGTGGAAAGAATTCGAATGAGAAGACCGGTGAGGCGTGAGGCGTAAGGCGTGAGGCGTTCATTGCGTGCGGTGCTTCAGTCCGTAGTGCGAATGGATTTCAGCAGACCGCCGATCAATCCAAAAATACGGTCGAGCTTCTGTTGAACTTCGTCATCGTTGTCGATGTAATCGAGTTGCTTGGCAATGGTAAGTTGGGTATCAATTTCGCTGAGCGAGCCACGGGCCATGGAAAGATAGTGTGCAAACTCACGCTTGGTGGTGCGTGCGGCACCCTCGGCGATATTGGACGGAACCGAGATTGCGGCCCGACGAATCTGGCTGGCAAGGCCGTAGGTTTCTTTGGCTGGAAAGGTTTCGGTAAGCCTGTAGAGATCGCCTACAAGTTCAACCGAAACCTGCCATGCAACAAGTTCGTGGTGCTTGCGCCTCACGCCTATCGCCTCACGCCTCACCCGTTACTGAGCGGCTACGCCGCTCAGTAACGATAGTGCTCCGGCTTGTACGGGCCTTCCTTCTTGACCCCGATATAGCGCGCCTGCGCGTCGGTCAGTTCGGTCAGTTGCGCCGCCAGTTTCCGCAATTGCAGCCGCGCGACTTTCTCGTCGAGGTGCTTGGGCAGGACGTACACGCCTACCGGGTACTTGTCGGGATTGTTGAACAGCTCGATCTGCGCGATGGTCTGGTTCGCAAACGACGAGGACATCACGTAGCTCGGATGCCCGGTGGCGCAGCCGAGGTTCACCAGCCGCCCTTCGGCCAGCAGGATGATGCGTTTGCCGTCCGGGAATATGACATGGTCCACCTGCGGCTTGATGTTCTCCCAGGTGTACTTCTTCAGCGCGGCGACATCGATTTCGTTGTCGAAATGGCCGATATTGCAGACGATCGCCTGGTTCTTCATTTTCTTCATGTGATCATGGGTGATCACGTGGAAATTGCCGGTGGCGGTGACGAAAATGTCGGCCTTGTCCGCAGCGTAGTCCATGGTCACCACGCGATAGCCTTCCATCGCCGCCTGCAGCGCGCATATCGGGTCGATTTCGGTTACCCAGACCTGCGCAGAAAGCGCGCGCAGCGCCTGTGCCGAGCCCTTGCCCACGTCGCCGTAGCCCGCGACCACCGCGATCTTGCCGGCGATCATGACGTCGGTGGCGCGCTTGATGCCGTCAACCAGTGATTCCCGGCAGCCGTAGAGATTGTCGAACTTGGACTTGGTGACCGAGTCGTTGACGTTGATCGCCGGGAACTTGAGCAGCCCGTCCCTGGCCATCTGGTACAGGCGCTTGACGCCCGTGGTGGTCTCCTCGGTCACGCCCTTGATGTGCCCGAGCCGCGTGGAATACCACTTCGGGTCCCGGGCGAGCCTGGCCTTGATGGCGGCGAACAGGAAAGTTTCTTCCTCGCTGCCCGGATTCTTCAGAACCGACGAATCGGTCTCGGCGCGCGTGCCCAGGTGCAGCAGCAGCGTCGCGTCGCCGCCGTCGTCGAGAATCATGTTCGAGAAACCGCCGTCCGGCCATTCGAATATGCGGTGGGTGTACTCCCAGTACTCCGCCAGCGATTCGCCCTTGTAAGCAAACACCGGCGTGCCGGTGGCGGCGATGGCCGCGGCCGCGTGGTCCTGGGTTGAGTAGATGTTGCACGAGGCCCAGCGCACCCGGGCACCGAGCGCCTGCAGCGTCTCGATCAGCACCGCGGTCTGGATGGTCATATGCAGCGAGCCGGTGATGCGCGCGCCGCGCAGCGGCTGGGGTGAGGCGTACTCCTCGCGGGTCGCCATCAGACCGGGCATCTCGGTTTCGGCAATGCGGATTTCCTTGCGGCCCCAGTCGGCGAGCGACAGGTCGGCGACGTGGAAATCGGCGGACTTCATGGAATTCGGAACGGCAGACATCGACACTCTCCCAGTCAAAACGGAGCGCCGAAATGACAACGGCGCTCCAAACCAATCAAAGGTTTGTGAGCGCCGTTATTTCCTTGCTGAGCCTGGCCTG
>DASYUW010000300.1:0-24317 GCA_036000845.1 Burkholderiales bacterium | reverse complement strand
ACAAGAATACGGTGCCAAGCTGAGACAATAAGGTGAAGTCATGACACTGACCAAAGCAGACCTGGCGGATCTGTTGTTCGAGAAAGTCGGTTTGAACAAGCGCGAAGCCAAAGACATGGTGGAGTCCTTCTTCGAGGAAGTACGCATTGCACTCGAGGCCGGGGAGGGCGTGAAGCTATCCGGGTTCGGCAATTTCCAGTTGCGCGACAAGCCGCAACGGCCGGGCCGCAACCCCAAGACCGGCGAGGAAATCCCGATTACGGCGCGCCGGGTCGTGACCTTTCATGCCAGCCAGAAACTGAAGGCGATGGTGGAAAAGAACTACGGTGGACAGCAGCAACCGCAACAGCAGCAGTCCTAAGACCCCGCTGCCCCCGATCCCCGCCAAACGCTACTTCACCATCGGTGAGGTCAGCGAGCTATGCGGGGTCAAGCCCCACGTGCTGCGTTACTGGGAGCAGGAGTTCACCCAGTTGAAGCCGGTTAAACGGCGCGGCAACCGGCGCTATTATCAGCACCACGAAGTGCTGCTGATCCGACGCATCCGCGAGCTGCTGTACGAGCAGGGTTTCACCATCAGCGGCGCGCGGGCGCGGCTGGACGAGGCTGCAGTGCAACTCAAACCGTCTTCCTCCCGATTCAATCCCGCGCTGTTGCGCCGGGAAATCCAGAGTCTCCTCGACATCCTGCGCGCCTGAGGCGTTCCGCGCACGGGCCTCTGCTATAATCCGCTCTCGATTCGGGGCGTAGCGCAGCCTGGTAGCGTACCTGCATGGGGTGCAGGTGGTCGGAGGTTCAAATCCTCTCGCCCCGACCAACTATCGCGGTATAGACGAGGGGCCGGCGGGCTCGCGAGAAAAATGCACGGACGGGAAGATCCAGTTTCCAGGTCTGTTGTTTCGCGGGGTGCCCTCGACCGTAGCCTGATTCGCAGTCCTTCTCTCCGATGCACATTCTCCTGAGCAACGACGACGGGTACTTCGCACCCGGCCTCGCTGCCCTCGCCGAGGCGCTGTCAAAGCATGCCGAGATCGTCGTGGTCGCGCCCGAGCGCGACCGCAGCGGCGCCAGCAATTCACTCACCCTCGATCGCCCGCTGCAGGTCAGGCGCTCGCACAACGGCTTTCACTACGTCAACGGCACGCCCACCGACTGTGTGCACCTCGCCGTGACCGGTATGCTGGACCGGCTTCCGGACATGGTGATTTCGGGCATCAATCACGGTGCCAACATGGGCGACGACACCATATACTCCGGAACGGTGGCGGCGGCGACGGAGGGTTTTCTCCTGGGGATTCCCTCGATCGCGGTGTCGCTGGCGAGCAAGGCGGCGGGCAACTATCCCACCGCGGCGCAGGCGGTGTGCGACATGGTCGAGCGTTTTCGCCGCCGGCCGATTGCATTTCCGGTGCTGCTCAACGTCAATATCCCGGATGTGCCCGCCGATCAACTGGCGGGAACGGCAGTGACCAGGCTGGGACGGCGGCACAAGTCCGAGCCGGTGATCCGGTCCACCAACCCGCGCGGTGAAACGGTGTACTGGATCGGCGCTGCCGGCGACGCGGAGGATGCGGGCGAGGGCACCGATTTTCACGCGGTTGCGAACCGGATGGTTTCGGTGACGCCGCTGCAGATCGATCTCACGCAGTACGCCAAGCTGGAAAGCGTGCGCGACTGGCTGAAGGAACCGGCACTCACATAGAATATTTGCGCGGCGGTCATTTCGACACGACATGAACAGCAGGATCAGCGGCATCGGCATGACTTCCCAGCGCACCCGCATGCGCATGGTGGAACGCCTGCGTGACCAGGGCGTCAAGGACGAGGTAGTGCTGGGTGCGATGGCGGATGTGCCGCGCCACATGTTCGTCGACGAGGCGCTGGCGAGCCGTGCCTACGACGATGTTTCCCTGCCCATCGGCTTCGGCCAGACGATCTCCAATCCGTTCACCGTCGCCCGCATGGTCGAACTGGCGCGCGCCGGCCGCACGCTCGGCAAAGTGCTCGAGGTCGGCACCGGTTGCGGTTACCAGGCTGCGATATTGTCGCGGGTGGCGCGCGAAGTCTATTCGATCGAACGTCTCGCCGGCCTGTTGTCCAAGGCGCGGCTGAGA
Source organism: Burkholderiales bacterium (assembly GCA_036000845.1). Lineage (GTDB taxonomy): Bacteria > Pseudomonadota > Gammaproteobacteria > Burkholderiales > JACQAP01 > JACQAP01. The sequence goes on along the minus strand of DASYUW010000300.1, from coordinate 22,203 downwards.
TTGCGCGAACTTGGAATCCGCAACATCAAACTCAGGCATGGCGACGGCCATCACGGACTGAAGGACGGCGGCCCATTCGACGCGATCGTGATGGCGGCGGCGGCGACGCACATGCCCGAGGCGCTGGCTGAGCAATTGGTGGAAGGCGGGCGCCTGGTTCTGCCGCTGGGTACGCGCGAGCAACGCCTCGTGCTGGTCGAGCGGGGCCACGACGGATTCAGCCAATCGGTGCTGGACGGCGTCAATTTTGTTCCGCTTATTGCGGGAGTATCGACTTGAACAGCGTTTCCCGTTGCGAGGGAATCTCGTGGCCGCTGCTGCTCGCAGCGGCGGTCGCAGTGCTCGGCGCGGGTTGCGCATCCACACCTACCGCGGCTCCGGTGCTCGAGCGTTCACCGAACGCGTCCCGGCCCGCGCCGACAGTACCTCCGGTCACCGCACCCACCACCGTCGCCCCAGTGGCAACCGCTCCCGCTGCAACTGCGCCTACTGCCAGCGCATCCCAGGCGGCTGCGCCCCCACACGCAGGTCCGGGCGCATCGACCACCCAGAAGGCCGAGACAACGGTTTCCGCAGCCACGGAAGAGCCGGTCATCAAGCCCTACCGTGAAGGCGATTGGCGCCCGGAATTCCACGTCGTCAAGAAAGGCGACACGCTCTACAGCATCGCGCTGGATTACGGACAGGATTACCGTGAACTGGCGGCCTGGAACAACCTGGAGGATCCGGCGTTGATTCGTCTGGATCAACGCTTGCGGCTGTTCCCGCCGGACAGCGTCGGTGAGCTGGCGCTGCCGCAGGCCGTGCCGCTGGAGATGCCGCCGGCGCCGGTTGCCGTACCGGTCAAGACCGAGCCGAAAGCACGCAAGCTGCCCTACTCGGAACAGGCGCTGGCGCAGATGAAAGCGGCAACGGCGAAGCCTGCTGCAGTGTTGCCGCCCGTGACGGCACCATCGCCGCCGCCGACGGCAGCGTCTCCCGCCAAGCCGGCAGTGAAGACGCCGACAACGCCGGCGCCCAAGGAAACCAGAAGCGCGGACGTGAGGCTGGTCTGGGAATGGCCGACCCAGGGAAAACTGATCTACGGTTTCGGGGAAGGAACGAACCAGAAGGGTGTGGGAATCGAAGGCCGGTCCGGCCAAGCGGTGCTCGCGAGCGCGCCGGGAAAGGTCGTGTACAGCGGCAGCGGTCTGCGCGGTTACGGCAAACTGATCATCATCAAGCATAATACGTCGTACCTGAGCGTGTACGCACACAACAGCCAGATCCTGGTGAAGGAAGGGCAATCGGTGGCCAAGGGCCAGAAGATTGCGGAGATGGGCAATTCCGACGGCGACCGGGTCGCCCTGCATTTCGAAATCCGCCGGCTCGGCAAGCCGATCGATCCGCTGCAGTATCTGCCTGAGCGGAATTCATGAACGAGGAGAATTGTTCTTCACAGGAAGACGGCACCGAGGACATCGCACCCGTCGAAGAGGCCGCTGTCGATGACTATTTCGGCACCGACATCCTCAGCGACGTCACCCAGCTCTATTTCAACGACATCGGGCAGAACGCGCTGCTCACGGTAGAGGAAGAGGTCAGGTACGCACGACTGGTCAAGCAGGGGGATTTCCTGTCACGCCAGAAGATGATCGAACACAATCTGCGGCTGGTGGTAAACATCGCGAAGCACTATACCGGCCGCGGGCTGCAGTTGCTGGACCTGATCGAAGAAGGCAACCTCGGCCTGATTCACGCGCTCGAGAAATTCGATCCCGAACGCGGCTTCCGCTTCTCTACCTATGCCACGTGGTGGATCCGCCAGAGCATCGAACGCGCCATCATGTATCAGTCTCGCACGATCCGCCTGCCCGTGCATGTGATCAAGGAGTTGAACACGGTGCTGCGGGCGATGCGCCATCTCGAGACCCATTCCGAGTGCGATCCCAGCCCGGATGACGTTGCGCATCTGGTGGACTTCCGGGTCGAGGACGTGCGCCGCCTGCTGTCGCTCAACGAACGCATGACGTCGCTGGATGCGCCTTTGGAAATTGATCCCATGCTTTCGGTAGGCGAGTCGATCGCCGACGAAAACACCCCGCAGCCGGATATGAGGCTGGAGAACGCGGAGATCGAGATGTACGTGCGCGAGTGGCTGCACCAGTTGAACGAACGCCAGCGCAGCGTAATCGAGCGGCGCTACGGGCTAGACGGCTCGGAGATCCACACCCTGGAACAGGTGGCGCAGAGCCTGAACCTGACCAGGGAAAGAGTGCGGCAGATCCAGATCGAAGCGCTCGCCTCGCTACGCAAGATTTTGCGCCGCAGCGGAATTTCGAGGGAAACGTTACTCTAGAAATCGCTACCCAGTCATGCCCGACTGCATTTCATCTCAGGCTGTTCACCGCCTGGCGAAATTCCTCCAGAACACGCGGATTCTTTTCGCCACCGTAACGCAGCGCCACGTACAGCGCGGCGATGCGTTGAACCATTTCCCTCAGGTGCGGAAATTGCAGCGATACCCTGGCCGCGAAGTCACGTGGTCCTTCGCTGGGCTTGCGCGGTGCGCCGCGCCGGGCCATCGCCTGGCAAAATCTGGCATAAGCGCGCTGCACGGGATCCATGCGCTGCGCGGTGAGCCGCGCAAGCAGCAGTAACGCCAGCACCAGCAGGATGATGCCGCTGGTGGCAATTAGCGCGATCACCATGTTTTGCCAGGTTGCCTGTGCCAATCCGACCTGCGTCAGGAAACGCACCTGTCTTTCCGGGTTATAACCCAGTACCCACTGGTTCCATGAGTTGGCGGCGGCATCCCAGGCGAAACGGACCTGACGCAGCCATTCGAGACGATTGCGCGCCCGCAGCGATGCCTGATCGGTTTCCGGCACTGCCGCGGCCAGTCCGCGTTCGATGCGCAAAGGTGAAACCGCCGCGGTCGGATCCACCCGCACCCAACCCTCGCCGGGCAGCCAGACCTCGGTCCATGCGTGTGCCTCTGCCTGGCGCACCATGAGGTAACCGTCCACGGGATTCATCTCACCGCCCAGGTAACCGGTCACCACGCGCGCAGGAACGCCGGCGGCGCGCATTAGATACGTGAATGCCGAAGCGTAATGCTCACAGAAGCCGCTGCGCGTTTCAAACAGGAACTGATCGACAGGATTGTCACCGAGCTCCGGCGGCGCCAGGGTGTAGGTGAACGGCTGTTCCCGGAACATGGTCAGCGCCCGTAGCATGACGTCGCGGTCCCCGGAGAGTTCGGCGCTCCAGGAAGCGGCCAGCGCCTGCGCCCGCGGAGCCACACCATCGGGAAGACGCAATGCGCGACGCAATTGCATGCGATGTTCGTTGATCCCCACGCGGTAGGCTGGCACCGATTGCATGTCGTAGCGAATGCGCTCGCGCACCGGCCGTCGCGCCAGCATCTGGTAATCCACGGAAAAATAGCTGTTGGGCGCGGCGCGCGACGGCAGGTCGATGGCGAACATCCAGCGCTGGTCGTGCGGCTCCAGCGTCACCGTATAGTTCATTGGCGGGCCCAGTGCTTCGTACTCAATCGAATCGGCAGTGTAGATCTGGCCGGTGCGCCAGGCACGGCCGTCGAAATCCCACAGTACCGGCCCGCGCCAGTAGAGCTGCGAAGGCTTTTCCGGCAGCGTCTCGAACAACACGCGGAAGGCAACATCGTCGGACAAGCTGAGCGCGCTCACGTCGCCGGGTGACATGACGTCCGACAACCCCGACCTGGCGCTGTAGTTGACCTGCGGCAATCCCCACAGCGGGCCCTCCACCCGCGGAAACAGCAGGAACAACGCCAGCATAATGGGGACGCCCTGTGCGATCAGACCGGCGGCACGGCGCAACACCGCGGCCGGTCTGGGTGGACCTGCCTGGTGCTGAAGACTGATCATGGTCGCGGTGATGAGCCAGACGATAATCAACATGTACAGGGCGGTGGGAATAGACTGCGAGTAGAAAAAGTTGGTGATGACCAGGAAGTAGGCGAGCAGCACCATCACAACGGTGTCGCGCGGCTTCGACATTTCCATCAGTTTCAGGGCTGCCATCACGGTCAGCAACGCGACGCTCACGTCGCGGCCGTACAGCGTCCGATACGACAGTGCCACGCCGGCAACGGCGGCCAGTGCAGCCGCCAGCAGCAGCCAGCGATTGGGCAGCAGCTTGCGCCGGTATCCCAGATAGAAGCGCGCCAGCAGTACCGCAGCGCCGAAGGCCGGAATCCAAACCGGCAAATGTTGCGCATGCGGCGCAATAACCAGCGCCAGCGAGAACAGCAGCGCGGTGAGGTTGATCGGGCTCAGGCCGGCGGCACTCGACATGTCATCCGCGCGCCGGCTTGAACAAGGCAATCGCCTGCAGGCAACGGTCGCGATGCGATGCGCCGAACTCGGGCCCGAACTCGACTCCGGGCAGCCGCAGCCCAAAGCGCTGACCCGCGGTTTCCGCCTCGATCACCCAGCGGGTGAGCCGCGAAAGTCTGGCTTCCAGACCCAGCGCTTCCGGGATGTCGGCAAGATTCAGCCGCAATTCCGATGCCGCGCTTCCGGAAAACTGCTTGGTGAGAAATACGTCGCTGCGTGCGAACGCCTTCCAGGCGATACGTCGTGGTGAGTCGCCGGGATGGTAGGTGCGCAGGCCGGTAAAATCCTCTTCGCCGGCACCACTCGCTCCGCCTTGTCCGCTGGCGGCCTGCGCCGGCGGCAGCGGAACATGGCCGGGCTCGGGCCGCGCGTATACCAGGCAATGCAAATCGAGTTCGACGTTGGCCCAGGCGTAGAACAGGCCGACCGGATAGACAGTGAAAATGCGAAAACGCCCTGGCCGCATCACACCGCGTCTTGCTGCGGGCATCGCCGCTTCCACGTCCTGCGCATCACGCGACGCCACGTCGAAGTACGTCGCGCTCTGGCCGGCAAGCTGGATCGCCAGACTCAGCCGCTGATGCGCGCCCGGATTCTCGACCACGATATGGAAGCGGGCGGAATCTCCGGCGAAAACCGGGCGCGTCTTGGCAGGGCGCAGCGCGACCCGCGCTAGATTGCGCCAGGTATGCAGAATCGACACCACGCCGATGCCGGCGAGCAGGAAGGTGAGGACGTATCCGAGGCCGAGGTTGTAATTGATCGAGCCGATCAGCAGCAGCACCAGAGTAACGGCAAACATGAGTCCGGCGCTGGTCGGCAGTATGTAAACGCGCCGTTGGCCGAGCACCACCGGTCCTGCCTCCGGACCCTTGGGCGGGAAAATCCAGTCGCCGATCCTGTCGCGTATCGCGAGATTCATCTAAAGCGTAATTCCGGACCGCAAAGGCGCAATGACGCAAAGGAAACGCAAAGGAGAATTGGACGAAGGGCGCCGGATTTGGTCATTCACCCTTTGCATTTGCACTCTTGTAGAATCACCAAAGGGATCCATTTTGACACGCCTATGTTTCCGTTTCGCTTTCCTTCGCGCATTCCTTGCGCCTTTGCGTTAAGGCCTTTGAACCGTTTCAAATCAGGGAATAGCCACTTCTGCGATAAGCCGTTCGGCGAGTTGCGTGCTGCCCAGAGAGGCGTAACCGTTGACCGGGTAGAGCCGGTGACCGGCCACGCTCGGCAGCACCGCCTGCACGTCTTCCGGAATGACTTCTCGGCGTCCGTCCATGAATGCCCAGGCGCGGGCGGCGTTCAGCAGGAACAACCCCGCGCGCGGCGACAGGCCGTTGACGAAATCCGGGGACTGACGGGTGTAAGCGATCAGCGCCTGTAAGTAATCCAGCAGTGCCGGCGCAGTGAGGATTTCTCGAACCTTCTTCTGTAAGGACAGAAGTTGCGCAGCGGTAAACGCCGGCGCAAGGTCGGAAATCATGTCGCGGCGCTCGCGTCCTTCCAGCAACGTGCGCTCGGCCGCGCCGTCCGGATATCCCAGGTGAATGCGCATCAGAAAACGGTCGAGTTGCGATTCCGGCAAGGGGAAGGTGCCGACTTGGTGCGATGGGTTCTGGGTAGCGATCACGAAAAACGGTTCGGGCAGCGGTCTGGTCTGGCCGTCGGTGGTGACCTGATGCTCTTCCATTGCCTCCAGCAGCGCGCTTTGTGCTTTCGGCGTGGCGCGGTTGACCTCGTCGGCGAGAATCACTTGCGAGAAGACCGGGCCAGGATGGAATTTGAAGGTCGAGCTTTCGCGTTCGAACACCGATACGCCGAGAATATCGGCGGGCAGCAGATCGCTGGTGAACTGGATGCGCTGGAAATCGAGGCCCAGAGTCCTGGCCAGTGCGTGCGCAAGCGTTGTTTTGCCTACGCCAGGCAGATCCTCGATAAGCAGATGCCCGCGCGCCAGAAGACAGGCAAGCGTGAGGCGGATCTGGTGTTCCTTGCCTAGGATGATTCGGCCGACCTGAACGACAACTGGATCGAGCGGATTGGGCATGCGTCTGGGACGGGTTTCTGGATGCGAATTCGGCGGGACGCTACTCGCTTGGGAAAGTGCGGCCGGTCCGGAGTTCCCGGAAAACCTAGTTTACCTCAGGTTGTTTCCGGGTTCGCCGCCGTTCCGGCCGGAACGGTACGCATCGCCAGATTCTTGACCACGTGCCGCAGCGACGGATCGCCTGCATTCGCGTCGATGGTGAAACCAAGCCCATCCGTCAGGGCCAGCATCCTGGTGTTGCCCGACAGGACCCAGCCTTCCATGGTTTCCAGCCCACGCCTGCGGGCGGCCTCCAACAGACTGTTCATCAGTTTCGAGCCTATGCCCTCGCGCTGCCATGCATCGGCAACGACGATTGCGAACTCGCAGCTCCTGCCGTCCGGATTGACTGCGTAACGGGCTACGCCGATTTCCGTTTCCCGGCCGTTCTCGCAGATGACCGCGATCAGCGCCATCTCCCTGTCGCAGTCGACCTGCGTGAAGCGGGTGAGCGCCGTTTCGCTGAGGTCCCTAAGGGCATTGAAAAAACGAAAATAGCGCGATTCGTCGGAAAGGTGGCGCACAAAGTCCTTCTCAATCTGGCGATCCTCTGGCCGAATCGGACGAATGACGATACGGGTACCGTCGCGCAGCGCCCAGCTCTGCACCAGTTCGACAGGATAGGGAAGCTTCTCAGCCACTCGCGGACGGGAGCGGGTTCATTCGCAAAGATTAGCCCAGTTTCCGCATTGGCAAACCGGGCGTCATGGACAAGCGCGCTGGCCCTGAATAAGATGCAGCGAGGTCCTGGTTCCCGTCACTGCCTGCCGCGTCATGCCAACTGCCTTTGTTCACCATCGAGATTGCACGCTGCACGACATGGGTTCCCATCACCCCGAGTGTCCGGCGCGGATTGCCGCGATCGAGGATCACCTGCTCGCCACCGGCATCGTGGAGCATCTGGTGGATGTGGACGCTCCGTCGGCGACGCGCGAGCAACTGCAGAGAGTGCACCATCCGGACTACGTGGATGCGATCGAAGCCAGCGTCCCGGCGCGCGGCCTTGTCCACCTCGATCCCGATACCGCGATGAACCCGCACTCCTATCATGCCGCCCTGCGGGCAGCGGGGGCGGTGGTCAAGGCGACCGACATGGTGATGAGTGGTGTGGTCGAGAACGCCTTCTGCAACGTGCGTCCGCCGGGGCATCATGCCGAACGCGCGCGCGCGATGGGATTCTGTTTTTTCAATAACGTCGCGGTGGGCGTGGCCCATGCTCTGGAAAAATACGGTCTGGAGCGCGTTGCAGTCGTGGACTTCGACGTGCACCACGGCAACGGCACCGAGGATATCTTTCGCCATGACCACCGGGTGATGATGGTCTCAACTTTCCAGCATCCGTTCTATCCATACAGCGGGGCGGAGGGGCGCTCGGAACGGATGGTAAACATTCCGCTGGCTGCCCACAGCGGCGGAGTCCAGTTCCGGGAAGCTGTCGAGCAATTCTGGATCCCGGCGCTGGAACGTTTCCAGCCGCAGATGATCTTCGTTTCCGCAGGCTTCGATGCGCATCGCGATGACGACATGGCCTCGCTGAGTCTGGTGGAAGCCGACTACGCTTGGGTGACCGAACGATTAGTGAAGATTGCGGATGGACTCTCCGGGGGGCGGATCGTCTCGACGCTCGAGGGAGGATATGATCTCAACGCGCTGGCACGAAGCGTTGTCGTACACTTGCGTGCTTTGGCCCGGTTATGAAGAAACCAAAGCATCCACGGCGCAATTGTTGTTCTTTTGCAAGCATCGGACTAATGCGCTCCAGTGCTAAAGAATAAGAGCCGCGGCGACTTTGCGGCCTTCAGCCACCAGGATGTTGTAAGTCCGGCAGGCCGCGCGCGTATCCATCACTTCTACGCCGACGCGGGCCCGCGCCAGCGATTGCAGAAGGCGCGGGTGGAGGAAGCACAGGCTCTTTCCCGTGCCAAGCAGCACGATTTCCGCGCCGAGACCGGCCAGAAACTGCAGATCCTCTTCCAGCAGCGTATCCACTCCAGCAACCGCCCAAGCCTCGACCGGCCGATCGGGCAGGACCACGAGACTGCGCTCGTAGCGAACCGCGTTCACCATCACATAGCTCTCACCGTAACCGGTGAAGGTATTCTGGTTGTCGCTTCGGGCGAGGTAAAGTTTCAAGGCGCGGAGGTTCTTTGCTGCAATGCGGCTGATCCGGTAGGATTATAACTTTTCCATCGCCCCAACTTCCACCGCTTGAACAGTCGGTTACGAGCCGACACCAGCGCCGGTCCGAACCCATGCCCATGAAAGATTTCCCCCGCATCAAACGCCTACCCCCCTACGTCTTCAACATCACCGGCGAGTTGAAGGCGGCGGCACGCGGCCGCGGGGAGGACATCATCGACATGAGCATGGGCAACCCGGACGGGGTAACGCCTAGGCACATCGTGGACAAGCTGGTGGAGGCGTCGCAGCGCATCGATACCCACGGCTACTCGGTCTCCAAGGGGATTCCGCGGTTGCGGCGCGCGATCTGCAATTGGTACCAGTCCCGCTTCGGCGTGACGCTGGATCCGGATTCCGAGGCCATCGTCACGATCGGCTCGAAGGAAGGGCTCGCGCATCTGATGCTCGCCACCCTGGATCACGGCGATACCGTGCTGGTGCCGAATCCGAGCTATCCCATTCATATTTACGGTGCGGTGATCGCCGGCGCGGATATCCGCTCGGTGCGCATGACGCCGGGGATCGATTTCATCCAGGAGTTGCAGCGGGCGATACGGGAATCCATCCCCAAGCCGAAGATGATGATCCTGGGCTTCCCGAGCAACCCGACGGCGCAATGCGTGGAGCTCGATTTCTTCGAGCGCGTCGTGGCACTGGCGAAGGATTACGGCATCCTGGTGGTGCACGATTTGGCATACGCCGACATCTGCTTCGACGGCTGGAGAGCGCCATCGATCATGCAGGTGCCCGGCGCCCGCGAGGTCGCGGTCGAATTCTTCACCATGAGCAAGAGCTACAACATGGCCGGCTGGCGCGTCGGTTTCATGGTCGGCAACAGGGAATTGGTGTCCGCACTGGCGCGCATCAAGAGCTACCATGACTACGGCAGCTTCACACCCATCCAGGTGGCGTCCATCGCCGCGCTCGAGGGCCCGCAGGACTGCGTGCGCGAGATCTGCGAGAAATATCAGAAACGCCGCGACGTGCTCGCGCGGGGGCTGCATGAAGCCGGTTGGATGGTGCAGGTGCCGAAAGCATCGATGTACATCTGGGCCGAGATTCCGGAGCCTTACAAGGACATGGGATCGCTGGAATTCGCTAAAAAACTGCTGGCGGAAGCCAAGGTGGCGGTTTCCCCCGGCATCGGCTTCGGAGAGTACGGTGACGGTCATGTGCGCTTCGCCCTGATCGAGAACGAGGCGCGCACCCGCCAGGCCGTGCGGGGGATCAAGGAAATGTTCCGTCGCGACGGATTGCTGATACCGGGGCCGCGCCTCGTTTCTGCATAGGCCTACGCGCCGAGGTGGTTTGACATTGCACACGGCGCGACGAATTTTTCAGGTTTCCGATTCGATCGGGCGCGCGTCGCCCGATCTTTTTGTGTAGGGATTGATCATGACGGACGACGCGTTGCGCATCGTGCAGATCTCCGGAAAGAATGGCGAAGTTCTGGAACGCGAGTGGCTCGCCGGTGCCGAGGCGGTGCATCGGCAACTGCGTCCGCAATTGCCCGCCGATTATCCCGCCAAGATGCAACGGATTTTCCGTGACGGCGGCGAGATGTGTGTCGCGGTGAGAAACAAGAAAGTGGTTGGCGTGGCGGTCTACCGCGAGTTCGAAAACACGCATGCCGGGCGGCGGTTCTACGTCGATGATCTGGTGACGGGTGAAAGCGAGCGTTCCTCCGGAATCGGGCGGGCGCTGATGGCTTATCTGCAACAGGCCGCCCGCGAACGTGGCTGCAAGGGACTGGATCTGGAATCGGGGACGCATCGCACCCGCGCGCATAGTTTTTATTTCCGCGAGGGATTCTTCATCACCTCATTTTCGTTCAGAAAAGATTTCCAATGAAACCGATACACGTCGGCCTGCTCGGAATCGGGACCGTGGGTGGTGGAACTTTCGCCGTGCTTCGCCGCAACCAGGAAGAGATCACCCGGCGGGCCGGCCGCGGCATCGTGATCAAGATGGTCGCCGACAAGGACCTTGGCAGGGCGCACAAGCTGGTTGGCGATGCCGCCGAGATTACCGATGACGCTTACAAGGTGGTACGCAATCCAGAAATCGACATCGTGATCGAATTGATCGGGGGCACCAAAGGCGCGAAGGACCTGATTCTGGCGGCGATCGATAACGGCAAGCATGTCGTAACCGCCAACAAGGCCTTGCTGGCGACACACGGCAACGAGATTTTCCTTGCCGCGCAAAAGAAAGGAGTCATGGTCGCCTTTGAAGCGGCGGTTGCCGGTGGCGTGCCGATCATCAAGGCGCTGCGTGAAGGCCTGACCGCCAACCGCATCGAGTGGATCGCCGGAATCATCAACGGGACCTCGAATTTCATCCTGTCGGAGATGCGCGAGAAGGGTTCGAGCTTCAAGGACGTGCTCGCCGAGGCGCAGCGCCTGGGCTATGCGGAAGCCGATCCGACGTTCGACGTCGAGGGTGTGGATGCCGCGCATAAGCTCACCATCATGGCGGCGATCGCCTACGGCATCCCTATGCAGTTCGACAAAGCCTATACCGAGGGCATTTCCAAACTTACCCAGGAGGACATCCGCTACGCCGAGGAACTCGGCTACCGGATCAAATTGCTCGGCATCACCCGGCGCACGCCTGCCGGAATCGAGTTGCGGGTGCATCCGACTCTGATTCCGTCGCGGCGGCTGATCGCCAACGTGGAGGGGGTCATGAATGCCATCCTCGTCAAGGGAGACGCGGTCGGAGCCACGCTGTACTACGGCGCCGGCGCCGGTGCCGAGCCGACCGCCTCGGCGGTCGTGGCCGATCTGGTGGACGTGACCCGGATGCATACCGCCGATCCGGAGCACCGGGTACCGCATCTGGCTTTCCAGCCGGACCGGATGTCCGATACGCCGATCCTGGAGATGGAGGAAGTCGAGACGTCGTATTACCTGCGGCTGCGGGTGCTGGATCGCCCGGGCGTGCTCGCCGACATCACCCGCATCCTCGCCGACATGTCGATATCGATCGACGCGATGGTGCAGAAGGAACCGAGCGAGGGCGAGGAGCAGGTGGACATCATTATGCTGACCCACTTGACCCAAGAGAAAAACGTCAACTCCGCGATCAAGCGCATCGAGTCGTTGCCGGTTGTGTCCGGCACGGTCACCCGTATCCGCCTCGAGCAACTCGGCAGGAACTAAACGAAAATAAACTGCTAGGTCGCCAAGAGCGCCAAGGCAGAACGAGGCAAAGAGACCTAATAGCTCAAAGAAGATCTATTCGGGTACTCTCGCATCGAGCGCTTGCGCTTTTTTTGGAAGATTCCGGGTTTTCTTGGTGTCTTGGCGGCTCAAAAAACTCAATGTGACCATGACAAACCACTATACCGGCCTCATCAACCGCTACCGCGACCGCCTTCCGGTCGGGCCGAACACGGCCGTCATCACCCTCAACGAAGGCAACACGCCGCTGGTCGAGCTCACCAACCTGCCGAGGATCATCAGGAAGGATGTACGCATCCTCTGCAAGTTCGAGGGGTCGAATCCGACCGGCTCATTCAAGGACCGCGGCATGACCATGGCGGTTACGAAGGCGGTCGAAGCGGGTGCGCGAGCGATCATTTGCGCTTCCACCGGCAATACGTCGGCAGCTGCCGCTGCCTATGCCGCGCGCGCAGGCATCACCTGTTATGTGTTGATCCCGGAAGGCAAGATCGCACTCGGGAAACTCTCTCAGGCGATGATGCACGGATCCGTGGTCATCCAGATCCGCGGCAATTTCGACGACGGCATGCGGCTGGTGCAGGAGGTCGCGCAAAGCATGCCGGTGAACATCGTCAACTCGATCAACCCCTATCGGCTCCAGGGCCAGAAAACCATCGCCTTCGAGGTGATCGAGGCGCTGGGCGATGCGCCGGATTATCACGCCCTGCCGGTCGGCAATGCCGGCAACATCTCGGCGCACTGGATGGGCTACAGCGAGGCGGCGGGCAAAAACACAGCGAGTTGCTCGCACTGCGACGGCGATTGCAAGTATTTGGTCAAGCCCATCGCCACCCATCGGCCGATCATGCTCGGCTACCAGGCCGCGGGCGCGGCGCCGTTTCTGCGCGGTGCGATGGTGGACGAGCCGGAGACCATTGCCACCGCAATCCGCATCGGCCACCCGGTATCGTGGAAACTCGCGTGGGCGGCAAAGAGCGAATCCGGAGGCTGGTTCAACGAATGCTCCGACGAAGAGATCCTGCGGGCACAGAAACTTCTGGGCGAAACCGAAGGAATCTTCTGCGAGCCGGCCTCGGCGGCTTCTGTTGCCGGCGTACTCAAGAACCTGGAACTAGGCGTGATCGGCGAAGGCACGACAATTGTGTGCACGCTGACCGGCCACGGACTGAAAGATCCCGACAGCGCGATCGCACAGAGCACCAAGCCGGTCGTCGTGGACGCCACCCGTGCGGCGATCGAGCGTGTGATCGGTGAGAATTTGCCTCGGTAGTTTCCAAAAAGTGATCCGCCCTTTTGCGCGAATCGTGAGTTGATCAAGCAGGCGCAAAACGCATCGACAGATCCACTGCGCGCACGTCCTTGGTCAGCAAGCCGACGGATATGCGGTCCACGCCGGTCTCCGCGATGGCCCGCACAGTGTCGAGATTCACCCCCCCTGAAGCCTCCAGCGCCGCGCGTCCAGCGGTCAGCTTCACGGCTTCCCGCAGGCCCGCAAGATCGAAGTTGTCGAGCAGAATGAGCTTGGCGCCCGCTTCGATCGCCGCGTTCAATTGAGCAATCGATTCCACCTCGATCTGGATCGAGATATTCCCGCCAACCTGCCTGGCCTGCCGGAGCGCCGGACCGATTCCTCCGGCTGCGGCGACGTGGTTTTCCTTGATCAATAGCCCGTCGTAGAGACCCATGCGGTGATTGCTGGCGCCGCCGCAACGCACCGCGTACTTAAGCGCCTGGCGCAGCCCCGGGAGCGTCTTGCGGGTATCGAGGATGGTCGCTTTCGTTCCCGCAATTGCATCCACGAATGTCCGCGTGTGCGTGGCCACGCCGGACAGGGTTTGCAGGAAATTAAGCGCAGTACGTTCGCCGGTGAGCAGGCTGCGGGCGCGGCCGTCGATTTCGCACAGCACCTGATTCGGGGACACGCGTTCGCCGTCTTTGGCATACCAGTTCACGCGCGTCTCAGAGTCGGTCTGGCGAAACACTTCATTGAACCACTCGCTACCGCACAACACCGCCGCTTCGCGGGTGACAACGCGCGCATGCGCAGCCTGGTTCTCGGGCACAAGGCTGGCGGTAACGTCGCCGCTGCCAATGTCTTCGGCAAGCGCTCGCGCGACGTCGCTCCTGATCACCGGTGCCAAATCCATGGGATTCCCATAAACTGAAGGCGGCATTCTATCGCGGGAGGCGTTGATGTCGGGCGTAATAGGTGTGCTCTCGTACGGGATGGGGACCATTCTTGGCCTGATCCTGGTTGGACTGGTCGTGTTCTGGTTCGTGCAGGACGTCACGCAGAAGAAACATACCGTCCTGCGCAATTACCCGGTCATCGGCAGGCTGCGCTATTTCTTCGAGAAGCAGGGCGAGTACTTCCGCCAGTATTTCTTTGCCGGCGACCGCGACGAGATGCCGTTCAATCGTGCCACCCGCGGCTGGGTGTACCGGCTGGCCAAGAACGAGGGCGGGATCATCGGTTTTGGCTCGACCAACGACCTGCGTGAACCCGGTTCGATCATTTTCGTCAATGCGGCCTTCCCGGTGCTCGAGGAAGACCGCCTGCCCACGCCGCCGCTCCTGATCGGCGCAGGCTACTGCGAGCATCCGTTCGAGGCACGCTCGATCGTCAACGTCAGCGGCATGAGCTTTGGTGCGATTTCCGAGCCCGCGGTGCGGTCGCTGTCGCGCGGCGCTGCGCTTGCCGGCTGCTGGATGGACACCGGCGAAGGCGGCCTGTCGCCGTATCACCTCGAGGGCGGCTGCGACTTGATGATGCAAATCGGGACCGCCAACTACGGCATTCGCGATGCAGACGGCAGGTTCTCGCGCGAGCGTGCACGGGAACTTGGCAAAGTAGTGAAGGCCTTCGAGATCAAGTTGTCCCAGGGGGCGAAGCCGGGCAAAGGCGGAGTCCTTCCTGGTGCCAAAGTGACCGCGGAGATCGCACAGATCCGCGGCATCTCCGCGGGGAAGGATTCGATCAGCCCGAACCGGCACTACGATATTGCCAACGTCAACGAGTTACTCGACAAGATCGCCCTGGTGCGCGATCTGACCGGCCGTCCGGTCGGGGTGAAGACCGCGATCGGGGGTTGGCAATTCATCAACGACCTGTGCAATGCGGTCTTGCAGCGGGGTCTGGAAACGGCGCCGGATTTCCTGGTCGTTGATGGCGGCGAGGGCGGCAGCGGCGCGGCGCCGCAGGCGCTCGCCGACCATATGAGCCTGCCGATCGCGGAAGCCTTGCCGCGAGTAGTGGACGCGCTGCTCGAGGCCGGGCTGAAGGAGCGCATTCGCGTGGTAGCTGCCGGCAAGCTGATTAATTCCGCCAGGGCGGCGTGGGCGCTGTGCGTGGGAGCGGACTTCGTCAACACCGCGCGCGGTTTCATGTTTGCGCTAGGCTGCATCCAGGCGCTGCGCTGCCACACCAATACCTGCCCCACCGGTGTCACGACTCACAACAAGCGGTTGCAGCGCGGGCTGGTGGTGGAAGAGAAGTATTTGCGGGTGGCGAACTACGCGATCAACATGAACAAGGAGGTCGACATGATTGCGCATTGCTGCGGCTGCCGGCATGCGCGCGAGTTGCGGCGCGAGCACGTGCGCATCGTCGAATCCGCGGGGCACAGCGTGGCCCTCAACATGCTGTATCCCTATCCGAAGATCAAACAGGAATTCAGGCAGTCGGTGGTGCAGACCGTTACTTGAGCAGGGCGGGCAGTTCCCTGAGTTGGGACAGCACTCCAGCCGGCTGGTAGCCAAGGTCGTCGGGCACGACTCCGGTGCGGTTGATCCAGAAGGTGCGGAATCCGAACGATGTGGCGCCAGCCACATCCCAGAAGTTCGAGGACACGAAACCGACTGCGCCTGCCGGGAGCTGCAATCTTTCCGCGGCGTAGGCGTAGACGCTCGGATGGGGTTTGAAGATCCTCAATGCATCGACGCTGAGTACGGCGTCGAGCACTTGGTCGAGTCCGGCGTGGCGAACCACGGCGTCCAGCATCGCCGGTGACCCGTTGGAGAGAATGGCGAGCTTGCGTCCCCGGAGCCGGCTGAGCGTGTCCATGACGTCCGGGAAGGCCTTCAATACCAGGTAAGCGTCCATCAGGCGCCTGGCTGCGGCTTCGCTCAGTTCCAGGCGGAGCATGGCGCATGCGGTCGTCAGCGCCGCACGGGTGATCGCGGAAAAGTCGGCGTAGCGGCCCATCAGGCTGCGCAGCCAGGTGTATTCGAGCTGTTTGCCGCGCCAGAGCTGGGAAAGCGACGCGCCCTTACCCGGGAACAACGCTTCGCACTCAGTGATCACCGAATGCACATCGAACAAGGTTCCGTAGGCATCGAAGACCAGCGCTTTCAGCGCGGGAGGAGAATCCACTAGCCTGCTCCGTCGCGCCGGCGATCGCTCCACAGAAAACAGCTGCTCCCCGGCGTGTGACCGGGGGTGGAGGTGGCGCGCACGGCTTCGTCGCCAAACCGGATGGTTTCGCCCACCGGATCGACCATCACCGCCTCCTTCCTTGCGGCATCACCCAGGATATAGGTGTAAGTCGAGGAAACGGGTTCGAATAGTTGCCGGAAGATCATTTGGCTTCATCCATGGACCGCTTGATGGTTACGGCGCCGCGAATCTGGCCGAGCGCATAACCAGTGGCGCGGTCATGCGGATAGTCGGTAGCCAGCCTGGCCTTCACCGGGTTCGGAATTGAGTCCGTCGTCCCGTGGCAGGTCAGGCACAAGGGCTGAACCGGGATCGCCTTCAAGTAGCGGAAGAAACGGCCCTGAGGCTCGGTCACGACCTCGGAGCGCTCCAGGGTCTCGGGCTTGGCTCCCTGCGCCGCCTGCTGGTCGAACTCCGCCAGCACCCGTTGCTCCCAGGGGTCAGGCTGGCCGAGCAGGGGGTTGCGGGTTTTCAGGCTGACGCGGGAGACGCGGGCCCCAGTCTTTCTGGATAGGTCCCCCGCAAGGTCCGGAGCTGTATCCCGACAAACTGCGATGGCATTGTCCGGCCCGCCGGCAGCCATTTCCTTTTTTAACAGTGCGCCGAGCCGCTGGATCAGGTCGGACGCGGTAGCGCGCGCGGAAACGGTCAAGTCGTCGGCCATGGCTGGCGGACTCAGTGTGCCTAGCAGCAGAAATGGGACCATCCGGAAATTCTTCATGTATTCGCGAAGTCCTGAGAAGCAATTCTTAGCTAAATCTGCCAGTTCTGTGCGCGGTCGGCAACGTGCAATGACCGGATGGCTCATTTCGGCTGACGCCAAACCGTTGAAATTCGTTGGTTACCGCCCAATCTAGGCGGCAATACCTGAAACCAAGGATCTGCAATGCGCTTTGACAAACTTACGACTCGATTCCAACAGGCGCTGGCCGATGCCCAGAGCATGTCGGTCGGCCAAGACAATCCGTACATCGAGCCTCAGCACCTGCTGCTTGCGTTGCTCGAGCAGGACGATGGTGGTACGGCGTCGCTGCTCGCCCGCGCCGGAGCCAATGTGCCGCCGCTCAAGGAAGCGCTCAAGGCCAGCATTGGCCGGCTGCCCAAGGTCGAGGGGCACGGGGGTGAGATCAGTGTTTCGCGCGAACTGACCAGCCTGTTGAATCTTACCGACAAGGAAGCACAGAAGCGCGACGACCAGTTCATCGCCTCCGAGCTGTTTCTGCTGGCGCTGACGGACGACAAAGGGGAAACCGGCAAGCTGCTGAAGAGCCACGGGGTCAGCCGCAAGGCGCTCGAACAGGCCATCGACGCGGTGCGTGGCGGCGAGGGCGTGCAAACCCAGGAGGCGGAAGGGAGCCGCGAAGCGCTCAAGAAATACACCTTGGACCTGACCGCGCGCGCGCGTATCGGCAAACTCGATCCGGTGATCGGCCGCGATGACGAGATCCGCAGGGTGATCCAGATTCTCCAGCGCCGGACCAAGAACAACCCGGTGTTGATCGGTGAGCCGGGAGTTGGAAAAACCGCGATCGTCGAAGGTCTGGCACAACGCATCGTCAATGAAGAGGTGCCGGAAACGCTTAAGAACAAGCGCGTCCTCAGTCTCGACATGGCGGCGTTGCTGGCGGGAGCCAAGTACCGCGGCGAGTTCGAGGAACGGCTCAAATCCGTGCTCAAGGAGCTGGCGCAGGACGAGGGCCGCACCATCGTCTTCATCGACGAGCTGCACACCATGGTCGGCGCGGGCAAGGCGGAAGGCGCGATCGACGCCGGCAATATGCTCAAACCCGCTTTGGCACGCGGCGAACTGCATTGTGTCGGTGCGACTACGCTGGACGAATACCGCAAGTACATCGAGAAGGACGCGGCACTCGAGCGCCGCTTCCAGAAGGTGCTGGTCGAAGAGCCCAGCGTGGAAAGCACCATCGCCATCCTGCGCGGACTGCAGGAGAAATACGAGTTGCATCACGGCGTGGAAATTACCGACCCAGCCATTGTTGCCGCGGCCGAACTGTCGCATCGCTACATCACCGACCGTTTCCTGCCGGACAAGGCGATCGATTTGATTGACGAGGCGGCTGCACGCATCAAGATGGAAATCGATTCCAAGCCGGAGCAAATGGATAAGCTCGAGCGCCGGTTGATTCAGCTCAAGATCGAACGCGAGGCTGTAAGGAGGGAGAAGGACGAAGCCTCGCGCAAGCGCCTCCAGGCTCTCGAGGAAGAGATAAAGCGGCTGGAGAAGGAATTCTCGGACCTCGAAGAAGTCTGGAAAGCAGAAAAAGCCCAGGTTCAGGGTTCGCAGCACATCAAGGAAGAATTGGAGAAGCTGAAGCTGGAAATGGAGGCCGCCAAACGCAAGGGTGATTGGCAGAAAGTCTCCGAACTCCAGTACGGCAAGATTCCGCAGCTGGAATCGCAACTCAGGAAGGCGGAAACCTCGACCGATCAACCGAAATTCAAGCTGCTGCGCACCCAGGTGGGTGCCGAAGAAATCGCCGAAGTGGTGTCGCGCGCAACCGGGATACCGGTTTCCAGGATGATGCAGGGTGAGCGCGAGAAACTGCTGCACATGGAGGAGCGGCTGCACGAGCGCGTGGTTGGCCAGGACGAGGCTGTGCGCATGGTGTCGGACGCAATCCGGCGTTCCCGTGCGGGGCTGGCCGACCCGAATCGGCCTTATGGCTCCTTTCTGTTCCTGGGACCGACCGGCGTCGGCAAGACCGAACTGTGCAAGGTGCTGGCCGAGTTCCTGTTCGATTCGCAGGATCACCTGATCCGCATCGACATGTCCGAGTTCATGGAAAAGCACTCGGTGGCACGTCTAATCGGCGCGCCGCCCGGCTATGTCGGCTACGAAGAGGGTGGTTATCTGACCGAGGCGGTACGCCGCAAGCCCTATTCGGTGATCCTGCTCGACGAGGTTGAAAAGGCGCACCCGGACGTGTTCAACGTCTTATTGCAGATGCTGGACGACGGCCGTATGACCGACGGTCAAGGCCGCACGGTGGATTTCAAGAACACGGTGATCGTCATGACTTCGAATCTGGGCAGCCAGATGATCCAGCAGATGGCCGGCGACGACTATCAGGTGATAAAACTGGCGGTGATGGGCGAGGTCAAGTCCTATTTCCGGCCGGAGTTCATCAACCGGATCGACGAAGTGGTGGTGTTCCACGCGCTTGACGAGAAGCACATCAGGTCCATCGCCAGGATCCAGCTCGGCCATCTGGAGAAGCGCCTGGCTGCGATGGACATGAAGCTGGAAGTGGACGATACCGTATTGTCTGAACTGGCCCACGTAGGCTTCGACCCGGTGTTCGGTGCTCGTCCATTGAAGCGCGCGATCCAGTCGACGATCGAGAATCCGCTGGCAAAGGAAATCCTCGAAGGGCGATTCGCTCCGAGGGATGTAGTTCGTGTTACTTCGGCCGGAGGCAAGATCCGCTTCGAGAGGGGAAAGCAGGCGATCCACGCGGTCGGCGCAAGCTGAATATTGGTAAGCGGCTGGATAGAGCAGCGGTTTTGATCGATAATTCGTGCCTTGAAACGTGCCGGTCCTCTGCGAGCGTGAGCGGCAAGGTTGCGCTTTCGCATCGGGATTGCAGAGGAATCCGGCGGCGTCCCACCTACTGGAACATGACCGTCGAAACCTCCGCCGAGCCGCTCGCCTTATTCCGGGGCGAACCGGTGCACGAGCTGCCTGGTGATCTCTACATTCCGCCGGATGCGCTGCGCGTTTTTCTCGAGACCTTCGAGGGCCCGCTCGATCTGCTGCTCTATCTGATCCGCAAGCACAACCTCGATGTGCTCGACATCCCCATGGCGAGCCTGACCCGCCAGTACATGGAATATGTCGAAGTGATGCGACAGCATCAGCTCGAACTGGCCGCCGAGTATCTTCTGATGGCTGCGCTGTTGATCGAGATCAAGTCGCGCATGTTGCTGCCGCGGCCGCCTCAAGTGAGCCCGGAGGAGGAAGATCCACGAGCCGAACTGGTGCGCCGGTTGCTGGAATACGAGCGCATGAAACTCGCGGGCCAGCAACTCAATGAGTTGCCGCAGGCCGGACGGGATTTCGCTCTGGTACAGGTCTGGCTCGACCGGGAGGTCGAGCAGAGGCTGCCCGACGTCAATCCGGAGGACTTGCGCAACGCATGGCTGGGACTGATCGCGCGGGCGCGCGTGACGCGCCACCACAGGATCACCCGCGAGCAGCTCTCGGTCCGCGAGCACATGAGCCGCATTCTGCGCAGCCTGCAGCACTTGCGATTCGTGCGCTTTGAGGACTTATTCGATGAAACGGCAGGCGTGCCCGTACTGGTAGTCAGTTTCCTAGCCATACTCGAATTGGCCCGCGAGAGCCTCGTACAGGTCACCCAGCAGGGTGCGTTTTCACCTATTTATGTGAAGTTAAATCATGGAATTACCTCTGCCTGATCCGGCCCAGGTCAAGCGCGTGCTGGAAGCCGCGTTGCTGAGCAGCGCCGAGCCCTTACCGGTGGCCGATCTCAGAAAGATGTTCGATGAGGACGTCGGTCCCGATGTCATTCGCCGCATGCTCGACGAACTGCGCACGGAATGGGCCGAGAAAGGCGCGGAACTGGTGAATGTCGCCAGCGGGTGGCGGTTTCAGGTCCGTCCGGATTATCAGAAATTCCTGGACCGGCTGAATCCGCAGAAACCGCCGAAATACTCGCGGGCGGTGCTTGAGACGCTCGCCATCATCGCCTACAGGCAACCGGTCACGCGCGGAGATATCGAGGAAATTCGGGGAGTTACGGTTTCCAGCGGCATACTCAAAGCGCTCGAGACGCGAGGCTGGATCGACGAAGTCGGTCACCGCGAAGTGCCCGGCCGGCCTGTGCTTTACTCCACCACCCGGATGTTTCTCGACGATTTGAATCTACGTTCGTTGGATGAACTTCCGCCGCTTGAGGATCTAGGCTCGCTGGTCGAGATTGAACAGCTGGCTGTGCAGGCGCAACAGCTCGAGGTATCTGCAGAAAGTGCAGCTGCAGAGGAAGCGGCCCAGTCTGAGGGAGAGAAGTCCGCGGAGAAACAAGCCAATCCGGCTTGAATGGCCGTCATCCGGCAGCGGTCAATGCCGGTTTTGGAGAACAACATGAAAGCCGTTCTTGTTGCCAATCCCAAAGGCGGATCCGGCAAGACCACACTTGCGACCAACCTCGCGGGCTCTTTGGCAGTGCGCGGAGAAAAGGTCCTTCTGTGGGACCTCGATCGCCAGCAGTCTTCTCTGAGCTGGCTAACGATACGTCCGGCAGACCGGCCGGCGATTCACAGGCTGGACGCGCGCGATGACGACGAACCTTCCATGGCGCGCGGCTCGAGCTGGCTGATTCTGGACTCCGCAGCCGGACTGCATGGCAAGAACCTCGCGCATGCATTGAAACTTGCCCAGAAAGTTCTGATCCCGGTCCAGCCATCGGTTTTCGACATGGCGGCAACTAGTGCTTTCCTGCAAACCTTGATGGGGGAGAAGGCGATACGAAAGCACAAGACCTTCGTAGGCATCGTTGGCATGCGGGTGGATCCGAGGACAAAGGCCGCGGCGACTCTGGAAGCCTTTCTTGCCCAGTTCAAGTTGCCCGTGTTGACCTATCTGCGCGACACGCAAGTCTACGTGAACGCGGCTTTCAACGGGCTGAGCGTGTTCGACTTGCCCGATTACGTGAGCGCGCGAGACCTCGAGCAGTGGCAGCCATTGCTGGATTGGTTGGAAGAGGACTGAAACGCCGACACCACGCGACATAATCCTGCTCTTTGGTTGACGCGCATCTTGTTACGTTGCTATCATTCCGCTTCTTGGAACTCGATTTTTCGGGTTTCAATCCGGTCGCGGGGTGGAGCAGTCTGGCAGCTCGTCGGGCTCATAACCCGAAGGTCGTAGGTTCAAATCCTGCCCCCGCAACCAACCTGCTC
>DASYUW010000299.1:0-10341 GCA_036000845.1 Burkholderiales bacterium | reverse complement strand
GCGGTGGGCGTGATCGGTCTGGGTTCGATGGGCATCGGCGTAGCCCGCACGCTGCTCAAAAAGGGCTTCGAGGTACACGCCTACGACGTTCGGCCGGAAGTGTCGAAGGCCTTCGCAAAGGAAGGCGGCGTTGCCGCCGCGAGTCCGGCTGCGGTCGGCCGCTGTGCCGAAGTCGTCATCATTCTGGTGGTGAACGCCGACCAGACCAGCGACGTGCTGTTCGGCAGGGACGGCGCCGCAGCCACCTTGGCGAGCGGCTCGGTGGTCATCGCCAGCAGCACGGTCGCGCCGGAATTCGCCACGGATCTCGGCGAGCGGTTGCACGCCAAGGGTATCCTCATGATCGACGCGCCTGTATCCGGCGGTGCCGCGCGCGCTGCCAAGGGCGAGCTCTCGATCATGGCTTCGGGCACAAAGGAAGCCTTCAAAGAAGCTGATGCCGTTCTCGGCGCGATCGCGGCCAAGGTCTACCGGCTCGGCGACGCACCGGGAATGGGTTCGAAGGTGAAGATGATCAACCAGTTGCTCGCCGGGGTGCACATCGCCGCCTCGGCGGAGGCGATGGCGCTCGGCATCCGCGCCGGCGCCGATCCGCAGGTGCTCTACGACGTCATCTCCAACAGCGCCGGTTCCTCATGGATGTTCCAGAACCGCGTGCCGCACATCATCGCGGGCGACTACACGCCGCTGTCGGCCGTGAATATTTTCGTCAAGGACCTCGGCATCGTGCTGGATTCGGCAAAGAAGATGACCTTTCCCCTGCCGCTCACCGCCGCCGCGCACCAGATGTTCCTCGGCGCCGCCGGCGCCGGACTCGGCTACGAGGACGACTCCGCGGTGGTGAAGGTGTACCAGGCGCTGTCCGGGATCAAGCTGCCGGAAAAAAAGGCAAAAAAGAAGGAAACCTGAATCGGTGCTGAGTGCTGCGTGCTGTGTGCTGCGAAAAAACAGGTCAAAGGTAAAAGGTCAACGTGGGAAGTTGTAGAACCAAAGCCATACCCGTTTTACTCCACCCTCTCAGCCCTGACCTCGGGACTGAAACCAGCCGGCCGATGCCCGGCCAGAACAGCGTTCGACGCAAAGGACGCAAAGGGGAAAGGAAAGCAACGCAAAGGAAAAGCAGCAGGGGAATGAATGATCAGTCCTTGTGCACTGACCCGCTAAAGCTAAATTCATCCTTCCGCCTTCATCCTTCATCCTTGCTTTTCCAGCCACCAGTCACTAACCCCTGCATTTAAATGCGGTCATTTTAGTTCCGACATCACGCTGCGCTGCGCGAAGCATGAGTCTCCACTGAAATGACCGGATCTGAGGCGGTTGAGGCCTCAGATCCGGTCATTTTCCAGCGACTTCTCCAGCCGCTGAAGTATTTCCGCGACGTTCCACAGATTCGGGTTGATTTCCAGCGCCCGCCGGAAGTATTCGGCCGCCTTGCGGTAATTGCCGCGTTCCAGCCAGATTTGTCCGAAGCTTTCCAGCGTGCCGAAGTGGTAGGGATTGAGCCGCAAGACATGGTCGTAGTCGGCCAGCGCCCGTTCCTCATCGCCTATGAACTGGTAGGCATCGCCGCGGCGGTTCCACGCTTCGGCGAATTCGGGTTTGAGCGCGATCACCTGGTTGAACTTTTCCAGCGCCTGCGCCGGCTTGTCCTCTGTCAGCAGCTGAATTCCGGTCTGAAACATCGGATCGGCGACCGGATCGTCGGAGCGCATCCAGATTCCCCATACCGCCTGCTCGGCCATGCCGCGGATCAATTCCTCCTCGTCCCACAGCGCGGCAATCAGCACCGGTACGTCAGCCTGGGTACCGACTTCCGCCAGCCGGCCGTATGCCAGGCGGCGCTTGTCGATCTGACCGCTCTTGGCCTGCTCAAGGGCCTGTGCGCGGGACAGCGGCCCCCAGTCGGCCGCGGCGGCACACAGGGAAAAGCACGCGGCCAGCATCAGCGCCGCGATGCGCATGAAATTCGGCAAAGGGCCTCTCCTTTAGATGAACTTGCGCCGACGTTCGACCAGCAATTTCTCGATCAGCTCGATCGAGTTGCGCACGCCTTCCATGTTCGGATTGACCGTGAGCGCGCGTCGAAAGTAGTCGAGCGCGCGCTCCAGGTCGCCCTTGCGTACGTAGATCTGCCCGTAGCCAGAGAGCACGCCGAAGTGCTGCGGATTCCTTTTGAGCACTTCGGCGCAATCCTTCAGCGACAAATCATCTTCGCCGAGGAGGAAGTAAACCGTCGCCCGCTTGTTCCAACCCTCGGCGAAGTCCGGGTTTATGCCAATCACCCGGCTGAATGTTTCAACAGCGGCCGGCAACTCTCCGCTTTGCATCTGCGCCACACCGCGCTCGAATACCCGGTCGGTTTCCTGGTCTCCCGAGCGGCCCCATACCTGCCAGATCGCCCCTTCCGCGGCCTGCCGCACCCTCGCGTCCGGATCGTACAGTGCAGCCATCAGCGGCGGCAAATCACCCGGCGTTCCCAGTTCGGCGAGCACGGCACAGGCGCCGGCACGGGTTCGCGCATCCTTTTGCTGCAGGTCCGCCAGCGCGCGTTGCCGCGACATGCCTTCCGGCCCCTGCGCGAGTGCCTGACCCGCAGCCAGATGCACCGCCACCAAGAGGAAGGCGAACTTGCACAGCATTGCAAACCTGCTCGAACTGTTGCAGTGGCTCAGCATGGCAATCCCCGGGCCAAAACCCTAAAATGGCGCATTCGCATCGCATCCGATGCGCCTGCCAATAAATTCTACCCCCTGACTTCTTCGAGAGCTTCTCCATGTTGAGATTTCTGCTGCTCGGCCTGCTTGCAATCACCACCGGCGTCCAGGCCGCTTATCCGCTCGGCACAATGACCTGCGACGACATCGCGAGTTTCGCCTCGGAGGCCATGTCCTGGCGCAAGGAGGGGCGGACTCGGGAACAGGCGCTCGCGGCGCTGGAAAACCGCCCCTATAACGACCCGGTGGAAAAGAAGAACCTCACTGCAATCGTGGATCTGGTGTTCGGTTCGTACGGACGCAACTGGACCGTGGAATCGGCCGGTAACGTCATGCGCACCGATTGCATGACGGGGCGCTGAGTGACGCGCCTGCACCCGCCGGCCCGGACCGGAATGCAGCTTGCGGACGTAGACACGCCGGCGCTGCTGCTTGACTTGGACGCATTCGAACGTAATCTCGACCGCCTCGATCAATCCTTGGCCGGGTTCAAGGTGCGTGTGCGCCCGCACTCCAAATCCCACAAATGCCCGGAAATCGCGCTTCGGCAGATGGCGCACGGCGCTGTAGGTGTCTGCTGCCAGAAGGTTTCCGAAGCCGAGACCATGGTCGAAGGCGGCGTAATGAACGTCATGGTCAGCAACGAAATCGTCGGCGCGAGCAAGATCGCGCGCCTCGCGGCACTGGGGAAACGCGCCAGGGTGAGCGTCTGCGTCGACGATGCGCAAAACGCCGCCGACCTCGACGCCGCGGCGCGCGCCTCGGGCGCTACCCTCGACGTGCTGATCGAGGTCAACGTAGGAGCAAACCGCTGCGGGGTCAATCCGGGGCAGCCGGTGGTCGAGCTGGCCACCCGCATCACCGCATCGAAGAACCTGCGCTTCGCCGGCCTGCACGCCTACCAGGGTGCCGCGCAGCATGCGCGTACGCCGGCTGAAAGGCGCAACGCCATATCCAAGGCGGCGCAACAGGTGCGCATGACCCTGGAGATGCTGCACGAGTACGGCATCAAGCCCGATATCATCACCGGCGCCGGCACCGGGACGTATCTGCACGAGGCCGGCAGCGGCATCTACAATGAGATCCAGCCCGGCTCCTACATCTTCATGGATGCCGACTACAACCGTAATCTCGATGAGGACGGCAAGCCGCTGCGCTACTTCGAGCAAAGCCTGTTCGTCTGGACCACCGTCATGAGCCACACGGTTCCCGAGCGCGCTGTCGTGGACGCCGGACTGAAGGCATTGTCCGTGGATTCGGGGATGCCACTGATCGCGGACCTGCCAGGCGTGGAGTTCCTCAGAGCCTCGGACGAGCACGGGGTGCTGCGCCTGCCGGCGGAGACGAAACTCAGGGTCGGCGACAAGATCCGGCTGATTCCCGGCCACTGCGACCCGACCGTGAATCTTTACGACTGGATCGTGGGCGTGCGCGGCGACGCGGTCGAGTCCGTCTGGCCCGTCACCGCCCGCGGCGCCTTTTATTGATTTCGAGACCATTGAACCACGGAGGACACGGAGGACACGGAGGAAAAACAAAAACGAGGAAAAACGAATTGGAGTTAAAGACAGGATGGCTGTTCGCGAACCTGCATCACCATCTTTCGCTGCGATGGATTATCAGCCAATGCAGAGTTCTGAACACCCCAGCTTGTTTTCTCTTGTCTTTCCTCCGTGTCCTCCGTGGTTCAGTCCTGTAAGGTGACAAGACCATGCCGGGACCGAAAACCTATCAATTCGACACGCTGAGCCTGCACGCAGGGCAGCAGCCCGATCCGCAGTTCGGGGCGCGCGCCCAGCCGGTGTACTTCACCACGTCCTACGTGTTCAAGGACACCGACCAAGCCGCGTCGCTGTTCAACATGGAGCGCGCCGGGCACGTCTACTCGCGTATCTCCAACCCGACCAACGCGGTGCTGGAAGAGCGCATCTCGGCGCTCGAAGGCGGGGTCGGCGCGATCGCCACCGCCAGCGGTCAGGCGGCGATGCATCTCGCCATCGCGACGCTGATGGGTGCCGGCTCCCACATCGTCGCCTCGCGCTCGCTCTATGGCGGTTCGCACAACCTGTTGCAGTACACGCTGCCGCGCTTCGGCATCGACACCACGTTCGTGAGTGCGCGCGACGTGGACGGCTTTCGCAAGGCGATCCGGCCGAACACGCGCCTGATCTTCGGGGAGACGCTGGGCAACCCCGGACTCGATGTTCTCGACATTCCGAAGGTTTCGGATGTCGCGCACCAGGCCGGCTTGCCGCTGCTGGTGGATTCCACGTTCACCACGCCCTACCTGATGCGCCCGTTCGACCTGGGCGCCGACCTGATTTTCCATTCCGCGACAAAGTTTCTCGGCGGCCATGGCGTGGCCATCGGCGGGGTGCTGGCGGACGGCGGCAAATTCGACTGGGAGAAGTCCGGCAAGTTTCCGACGCTCACCGAACCCTACGAAGGCTTCCACGGCATGGTGTTTACCGAGGAATCCACCACGGAGGCGTTCTCGCTGCGCGCGCGCCGTGAAGGTCTGCGCGACTTCGGCGCCTGCATGAGCCCGATGAATGCTTTCCAGATCCTGCAAGGCGTCGAAACGCTGAGCCTGCGCATGCAGAAGCACGTCGATAACACCCGCAGGATCGTTGCCTTTCTCGACGAACACGAAGCAATCGAATCGGTCTCCTACCCGGAGCTGCCGTCGCACCCCGATCACCAACTCGCGAAGACAATCCTTCCGCGCGGCTGCGGTGCGGTTTTTAGCTTCAGCCTCAAGGGCGGCCGCGCCGCCGGCAAGCGCTTCATCGAGTCGCTCAGGGTGTTCTCGCACCTTGCCAACGTCGGCGACGCCAAATCGCTGGTGATCCACCCCGCCACCACCACCCACTACCGCATGGACGATGCCGCGCTGCGCGCGGCGGGCATCACCGAGGGCACCGTACGCCTTTCCATCGGCCTGGAAGCCCCGGACGATCTGATTGAAGACTTGGGCCGGGCCTTGTACGCTTCGCAAAAGTCGTAAAGACAAACTCACTCACCACGAGGGACTCGAAGGAAAATACGAAGGCACACGAAGGAAAAGCAGGAGATCGGATAGTGTTACCTGGTTCTGGGTCCTGGTTTTTTCGCCAGTCACCGATCACTGACTGCTAACCGACAATGTCCACTGCCCCGCGCTGCTTGCGTATCCTCAATATCAGAAACCTGTCCGGGGCTGTAGTGCTTGCGGCTGCGCTCTGCGTTCCGGGCGCCGGCAGCGTGGCCTGGGCCGCGGAGAAGCCCACCCCCACTGGAGGACAGGACACCAACAGGCTGATCGATTCAAACGACCCGTACCTGCTGCTGCACGCCCACAATCCGGTGGACTGGTACCCGTGGGGGCCGGAAGCGCTGGAGAAGGCGAAGCGCGAGAATAGGCCGATATTCCTGTCGGTCGGTTACAGCACCTGCTACTGGTGCCATGTCGCCGAGGAGACCATATACAGCAAGCAGGAATTCGCAGATCTGATGAATACCTGGTTCGTGAACATCAAGGTCGACCGCGAGCAGAGGCCCGACATCGACCGGCTGTACATGGCGGCGACCCAGGCGATGACCGGGCGTGGCGGCTGGCCGAACAACGTTTTTCTCACTCCCGATCTCAAGCCCTTCTTCGCCGGCAGCTATTTTCCGCCGCACGACGATGCTTTCGGAAGGTCAGGATTCGACAGCATCATCAAGTCGATCCACCAGGCCTGGAAGCAGGACCCGAAGCTTGTGCGCGAAACTGCGGAGAAGGTGACCGCCGCGCTGCGCGAGCAGCAGCGGGCGCCGGAAACGACAAGCGAGACGCTCGATCCGCATGCGTCGCTCGAACAGGCGGTCGCGATTTGGGTGAGGCGCGCGGATAGAGAGCGTGGCGGGTTCGGTCCGGCGAAGGCGCCGCGATTTCCGCAGGCGCCGGTGCTGGCGCTGCTGCTCGCCGCGCAACGGCTCGATCCGGGCATCGCCGACATCGGCGTCCTCACCCGCACACTGGACGCGATGACGGCAGGCGGCATTTACGATCATTTGGCCGGCGGCTTTCACCGCTACGGCACTGAACCCACCTGGTCGATTCCGCATTTCGAGAAAATGCTTTACGACAACGCCCAGCTTCTGGCGATTTACGCGGAGGCGTTCCGTCTCTCCGGCGAGCCGCACTACCGTACGATCGCAGTCGGAGTGGCCGACTATCTGACGAGGCAGATCATGGCACCCGAGGGCGGCTTCTACACTGCGGAAGACGCGGCGGTGAACGGCAAAGAGGGCTTGAGCTACCTCTGGAGCCGGCAGGAGATTGCTGCCGCGCTTGGGAGCGAAGCTGCGGCCCGCTTTTTCGATGCCTACGAACTGACGCCGATGCCCGATCAGGAAAGTCTGCAGACCGCGGAGCAAACGCTGAAAGGCGAAACGCTGGGAGTGCTGCGCCTGCGGCTGCCGATCGATGAGACGCTCAAACGCACGGGGCATCAGGAAGAAGCGCAACTGATTGCCGCATACGCACCAGCGCGCAAGCAGCTTCTGGAAGTGC
Source organism: Burkholderiales bacterium (assembly GCA_036000845.1). Taxonomy (GTDB): domain Bacteria; phylum Pseudomonadota; class Gammaproteobacteria; order Burkholderiales; family JACQAP01; genus JACQAP01. Next base: position 3,090 of record DASYUW010000299.1, on the reverse strand, counting down.
GCAACCGCCGGCACCAGCCAGCGCGCGACGAGAAATTGGTTGTGGCGCTCAACGGCCTTGCGATCCGGGCCTTCGCGCGTGCCGGCCAGTTGCTCGACATGCCGCAGTACGTCGAGGCGGCCCGCGCAAGCGCCGAGCGCATGTGGCGTCTCGCCTACGACCAGACCGGCGGCCTCAGGCACGAGATATTCAAGGGCCGGGCCCAGACCGACGCCTTCCTGGACGATTACGCGCTGCTCGGGTTAGGCTACGTTGCGCTGTATGACGCGACGAAAGACACCAGCTGGTTACAGCGCGCACGCCAGCTTGCGGACGCTCTGCTCGCGCGCTTTCTGCGATCCGACGGCAGACTTGCAACCACGACTGCCGAAGATCACTTGCTGATGGCCCCGCCGGAGGACGGCGACAATGTCTATCCGTCCGGAAGTTCTGCTGCAGTCGATTTGCTGCTGCGACTGGTGCGATCCACGGGAACGGCGCGCTATGCCGACGCCGCCCGGCAAATCGTCGACCGTCTCGGCCATCGACTCGAAGGCGCGCCGGAATCCTGGCCTGCGCTGGTCCTAGCACTCAACGAGAATGACTTCATGCCGTCCGCACCCGCCTCGACAAGTCCACTCGCTACCGAAGCGGTGGTACGGGTCTCGGCCGTCGTGAAGACCGGCGCCGAACAGGATGAAGTGATGGTGACACTGCGCATCGAAGATGGCTACCATGTCAACGCCAACCCGGCGACATACGACTATCTGATCGCGACCAGCCTCGCCTTCGATGGACTTACGCCGACGCAGGTGCGTTATCCGGCGGCAGCCCTGTTCAAGCCTTCCTTCGCACCAGCAGGCTTGAAGGTTTACGAAGGCGAAGTGACGCTCTCCGCTTCGTTCCCCGGGGGAACGATCCGAAAAGATCTCGAGATTCGCGCGGTAGTATCAGCGCAGGCATGCAACAGCGACATCTGCCTGCCGCCGGCGAAACTGCCAGTGACAGTGAGGCGTGACGGAACGCTTTGACAGGCATCGTCATGCGGTGGAGGGTCTGCTGCACTGCTTTCGACCATTACATAGTGAAAACATGCAACTTCATTTTAAGCAGTGAGTACCCTGGATCGGCTAACGAAAGCACGGTACTGCTTTCCATCGGCCTGGAAGCCCCGGACGATCTGATTGAAGATCTTGGCCGCGCGCTTTACGCTTCACAAAAGGCCTGAGAGCTGCATTCGGCACTTTGGCAACTAAGCAACCCTCGCCTTTAGGGCGAGGGGTTCAACCATCCCCGATGGGGACACTAATCCGCCGCCATCCACATGAGATCCGACGCCACATTGCAGCGCGCCAATCGGGGTTGCCTTTAGGTCGATTGACCAAGGCAGCTCCCGGGCAAGCCGCAAATTCGTTGCGCCCAGCCATCCGCCGCCGCACTATTCGAAAGACGTAGTGGGCGGCTCTTGCCCGGCCCCGAAGGGAAGTAGTTCACCCATGCCTTGGCTCCGGATGCCTATGCCTGGATCGTGCGCACCTTCAGGACTGGGAACTTTCGGGCAGCCATTTGCATCCTTGCGGTGAGGGGGGACTGAATGGAGCCATCGGCTTCTGACCGGGAGTACTTCGAGCGCGCGGTTGCCGAGTCGCTCGATGGCCTTTATGGGGCAGCGCTGCGCTTGTGCCGCGATTCTTCGCGGGCAGAGGATCTCGTCGCCGAGACGGTGATGCGTGCCTGGAGCCATTTCGGCGCTCTGCGGGATCGCCAGTGCTTCCACGCCTGGCTGTTCAGGATCCTCACCAACCTATTCTTTGAGGAGTGCAGGCGTCAGGCCGCGACCCCCAACCCGGCCAGCCTCGATGCGATGGTCGATGACGATGCGGAATCGGACGCCCCGTTTTCGATCTTCGAGAAGCTGCATCAGCCGTTCCTGCTGTGGTGGGGCGCGCCCGAACGGGAGTTTCTCAACTGCCTGCTGCGCGAGCACCTCGAGCGTGCGATTGCCGCGCTCCCTGAAGCATTCCGTGCGGTGTTTGTGCTGTGCGAGCTCCAGGGCTTCAGCTATCAGGAAATCGCTGACATGCTCGAAGTTCCCGTGGGGACGGTGCGCTCGAGGCTGGCGCGTGCGCGTTCGGTGCTGCAGCGAGCCCTGTGGGAAGACGCCCAAGCCGCCGGCTTACTGAAATCGACCGTAACTGCGCCATCGGGCGACAAGTCAGGAGAGGCGTCTACAGCGCAAGCAGCCGCCGGACGTCACCGGCACGGCCCAGCATGAAAGGAGCGTAAGGTCACATGACAGCAGTGCGGAAAATATCCTGCGAAGAGGCATTGCAGCACCTCTATGAACATCTGGACCACGCTCTGAACGCGACGGACGCGGTCGAGATGGAGCATCATCTCGAGACCTGCCGCGCCTGCTTTTCCCGGATCGAGTTCGAGAAACAGTTGAAGGAGCGGCTAGCCGCTATTGGTCGCGAACAGGCCCCAGAAACATTGCGGCGCCGTCTTCGTGAATTGCTGCGGCGTTTCTGACCCGCACAACAAGGCGCAACGAACTTTTCCCTCATGGTTGCGATCCTCCGCTATCAGCGCGAGCACATCCTGGAGGCGGTGCGCGCCATGTACACGGAGGTGGCGTCCAATCCGGGCAAGGTTTTTCACTTCCCTACGGGGCGATCGGCCTGCCTTTTCGTCGGCTACCCGGAATCCGAACTGAATCGTATCCCGGTCACTGCGGTGGAATCTTTCGCAGGCGTCGGCTACCCGTTCCTCGCGGGCGCGATCGGTCGCGATGATGTCGCGCTCGACGTGGGTTCGGGCAGCGGAACGGACGCGCTGATCGCGTCGCTGCGCGTCGGGCCACGAGGAAAGGTGCACGCCCTGGACATGACCGAACCGATGCTGGACAGGCTGCGCGACAACGTGCGCAGGATGGATGCGGGCAACGTCGAAGCGCTGGGCGGGAATGCCGAAGACATTCCCTTGCCGGATGCGAGCGTCACCGCCGTAACCAGCAACGGTGTGCTCAACCTCGTTCCCGACAAGCGCAAAGCTTTCAGCGAAATATTTCGCGTGCTTGTTCCCGGAGGCAAGCTGCAGATCGCGGACATC
>DASYUW010000298.1:0-16310 GCA_036000845.1 Burkholderiales bacterium | reverse complement strand
ATTCTCGAGACGGTGAAACAGCAGCCGCCCTCGGATACGGCACGCTATTGCGACCTGCAGAAGAACCCGAACGAGAACAAGCAGTACGAAGTCGACATCTGAGCTGATGGACTACGCGGGCGTCGTCACGCTCGAAATCCTGTACATGATCGCGTTCCTGGCGCTGACAAGCGCCGGGCTCGCGATCGTGTTCGGGATGATGCGGGTGATCAACCTGGCGCACGGCGAGTTCGTGATGCTGGGCGGCTACACCACCATCGCCTGCTACAACAACGGCATCAACATCTATTTCGCCATGCTGCTTGTGGCGCCGGTGGTGGTCGGGCTGGTCGGACTGATCGTCGAGAGGTCCATCATCCGCTTCCTCTACGGCCGCATGATCGACACCATGCTGGCCACCTGGGGACTGAGTCTGCTGCTGATAGGCCTGGTGACCCTCATCTTCGGCAACACCGCGGTCAGCGTACCGGCACCCATCACCGGCTACCAGCTCGGCGAGTATCAGATGGGCGGATACAACCTCTTCATCATCCTCGTTACCGTGGCGCTGCTGATCGCGATGTGGGCGGCGCTCCGTTTCACGCGCGCCGGCCTGATTGCACGCGGCGCAATGCAGGGTGCGGACGTGGTGGCTTCTCTCGGCTATGATCCGCGCAAGGTCTACATGTACACCTTCTCCGCGGGCGCGGCGCTTTCCGGCCTGGCCGGCGGAGTGCTGGCACCTCTGACCGGGCTGCTGCCTTCATCGGGTGGCGCCTATATCGCCAAGGCTTTCATCACCGTGATCACCGGCGGCGCCGCGGTCATTTCGGGCACGCTATCCAGCGCGGTCATCCTCGGCACCGTCAACCAACTGGTTTCCTTCGCCGCCCATCCCGTGATCGGCGAGATCGCCATGCTGGTACTGGCGATCATCCTTCTACGCTTAATGCCGACCGGCATTACCGGACGATTTTTCCGGGACGGGACATGAGGTCGTGGCCGTCCGTCGGGCAGATTCGCTGGGGCTGGTTCCTGCTGGCAACGGCGATCCTGCTGCTGCTGCCGCTGGTAACGGACACGCACACACCCACCGTGCTGCTGATCTGGGCGCTGTTCGCGCTGTCGCTCGGGATGATGTGGGGCTATGCGGGCCTGCTCAGCTTCGGGCACGCCGCGTATTTCGGCCTCGGTGCGTACGCCTATGCGGTCGCCGTCATCAACATCGGCGAAAGCACCGTGCCGCTGATCCTGTCCATGCTGGTGCCGGCCGCCGTCGCGGCAGTGGTCGGGGCGATGATGTTCTACGGACGCATCAGCGATGTGTACATGGGTGTGATCACGCTGCTCGTCACCCTAATCCTGTTCAAGTTCATGAGTGCCACCGCCGGCGACGCCTACGTGATCGGCGACGCGCGCCTCGGCGGCTTCAACGGCATGCCCGGATTCCATACCCTGAACGTGCCCGGCTATCCCGAAATATCGCTGTTCGGCCTGCCGACCTACTATGTGTGCGCCGCAGTGCTGTTGATCTGCTACCTCATCTGCCGCTGGATACTGGCGCGCTCCTTCGGTCGGGTACTGGTCGGAATTCGCGAGAACGAAGCGCGCTGCGAGCTGATGGGCTACAACGTTCCCGCGTTCAAGACCGCGATATTCACCGTGTGCGCGGCGATGGCGGGCCTCGCCGGCTGCCTGTTCGCCAACTGGGCTGAGATCGTCACCCCGCGCGTGTTCAGCCTCGGGCAGGCGGCGGAAGTGCTGATCTGGGTGATCGCCGGCGGACTCGGCACGCTGATCGGCCCGATCCTCGGCGCGATCGCGCTCGGTTACGTGAAGCTCCTGCTCGGCGAACAGACGGTCATCGACAATTCGCTGGTCCTCGGCGCCGTGCTCATCATCGTGGTGCTCGGCATTCCACGCGGCGTGGTGCCGGCACTGCAGAGCGTGTGGGCAGCGGCGGAACGGCGCGCACGCGGCCGGACGGGAAGCGGACAGGGCGCGCGCCGTACGCTCGGCGCCTCGAACCGGGAGCGCACGTGAGCGGCGTCGTGGAAACCCAGGAGCTGACCATGCGCTTCGGCGGCGTAACGGCGGTGGATGCGGTCAACTTTTCGCTGCGCGAACGCGAACTGCGCTGTCTGATCGGTCCCAACGGCGCCGGCAAGAGCACGTTCTTCAAGTGCATAACCGGCCAGTACGCGCTTCGGCCCGAGAACGGACGCGTGTTCATCCGTGGCGCCGATGTCACCGAATGGAATACGCATGATATCGTGAGGCTCGGCGCGGGGATCAAGACCCAGGTGCCTTCGGTGATGAACGGCTTGACGGTTGAGGAGAACCTGTGGCTGTCGGCGCGGCGCGTCCATGGCTGGGCGGGCGCGGGCGGCGCCGTAGAGGAAATCACTGCCGAATTGCAACTGGGCGAACAGCTGCGGCGCCTGGTTGGCGAACTTTCGCACGGCGAGAGGCAGATGGTCGAGATCGGCATCGTGCTGGTGCAGCGTCCATGGCTGGTGCTGCTCGACGAGCCGGCCGCGGGCATGACCGGGAATGAAGTCGAACGTCTGGTAGACGTCATCCGGCACATCAACCAGACCGCATCGGTCATCGTCGTCGACCACGACATGGAATTCGTGCGCATGCTGGGATCGCGCGTGACCGTATTCCACCAGGGCGCGATCCTGACGGAAGGTCCGGCAACCAGCGTCCTCAACGATCCGGTCGTGCGCGAGGTCTACGTCGGGAACCGAGCCGCATGAGCACCGCATACGCCTCCGTCGAAGTCACAGGCGGAAATCCGTCCCGCGAAGGCGCGACGCCTGAAGCCGGTGCGCGGATGCTGCTGGAAGTTCACGACCTGCGCTCCGGCTACGGCCGCATTCCGGTTCTGCACGGCGTGAGTCTGCGTCTTCACGAGGGCGAGGCCCTGGGTATCGTCGGCCACAACGGCATGGGCAAGACCACGCTGCTCAAGACGATCGTCGGGCTGCTCCCCGCCACCGGGGGACGCATCTTGCTGGACGGCGCCGACGTGACCCGCGAACCGGCGCACCTGCGCAGCCGTCGCGGACTCGCTTATGTGCCCCAGGGACGCGGAATCCTGCCCGGACTGAGCACGCTGGACAACCTGCGGCTGGCGTGGACCGGCGACTCGCACGAATCCGAGCAGGAGGCGGTCGACCGCTGTCTTTCGTTGTTTCCGCGCCTGACGCCGCTGCTCGACCGCCGCGGTGGCGCGCTGTCGGGCGGCGAACAGCAGATCCTTGCAATCGCTCGCGCGCTGATCCCGAATCCCTGGATCGTACTGCTCGACGAGCCGTCGGAAGGCGTGCAGCCGTCCATCGTCCACGAAATGGGCCAGCTGCTGTCGCGGTTGCGCAAGGATGCCAGGCTTGCAATTGTCATCGTCGAGCAGAACCTCGATCTGGTGCTCGATGTCGCTACGCAGATCGCGGTGCTCGAACGCGGGCGCGTCCAGCGCGAGTTCAGCGCCCACGAGATGGGCGCGGGCAGCGCGCTGGTGGAAGCGCTCGGGCTGGGTTCGGTGCGCGTGACGCGCGGGACCCAGACGACGGCGTGCCCGGAACCCGCAACGCAGGGTCCGCGCAGCAGCGTACGGCCGCAGCCCGCGCCGGTTCCGCATCCGGTTTCGCCCGCCGCACCACAGCACATCGAACCCGTTTCCAAAAGCAAACCACCGACCGGCGCAAGCGCCCCGCAAGCAGGAGTTTCTATGTCCAGAGTAAAGCGTCCGACGCACGATCAAATGAAGGAGATCGTGACTTCGCTGCACATGAGCATGTCCGACCGCGAGATCGCGGAATACATGGAAGTCATGGAAGGTACGATGCAGGCCTACGACCGGCTGCAGCAGCTTCCGGACAACCTGCCGCCGGTGCGTTATCCGCGCACGCCGGGTTATCGTCCGGGCGCCGCGGAAAATCCGCTCAACGCATGGGCGGTGAAGACCGAGGTGCGCGGCGCAGCCTATGGACCTCTCGCCGGCAAGCGCGTCGTGCTCAAGGACAACGTCTGCCTCGCCGGCGTGCCGATGATGAACGGCGCTTCGACGCTGGAAGGCTACGTCCCCGACGTCGATGCGACCATCGCCACCCGCATCCTCGATGCCGGCGGCACCATCGTCGGCAAGGCGCATTGCGAATACTTCTGTCTTTCCGGCGGCAGCCATACCTCGGCGCTCGGTCCGGTACACAATCCCTACAAGCATGGCTATGCCGCCGGTGGATCGTCCTCCGGATGCGGCGCATTGGTGGGCGCGGGCGAAGTCGAAATGGCAATGGGCGGAGACCAGGGCGGATCGATCCGCATGCCCTCGTGCTGGAGCGGCTGCTACGGAATGAAGCCCACCCACGGGCTGGTGCCCTACACCGGCGTCATGCCGATCGAGGCCACCATCGACCACACCGGTCCGATGACCGCGACCGTGGCGAACAATGCACTGCTGCTGGAAGTGGTTGCCGGAGCCGACGGACTGGATCCGCGGCAGTACGACGTGCGCGTGGACAAGTACACGGCCGCACTGGGCCGCGGGATTGCCGGCATGCGCATTGCCGTCGTCACCGAAGGCTTCGGCCACACAGTGAGCGAGACGGACGTGGATCAGAAGGTGCGCCAGGGCGCGGAGCGCCTGCGCGCGCTGGGAGCGACCGTCGAAGAAGTATCGATCCCGATGCACCTCGACGGCATCGCGATCTGGAGCGCCATCGCCCTCGAAGGCCTCCAGATGCAGATGATGCACGGCAACGGCATGGGTTTTAACTGGAAGGGTATGTACACCACGAGCCTGCTCGATGCGCACGCCAACTGGCGCGCGCGCGCCAATGAACTGTCACGCACGCTCAAGATCTCAATGCTGATCGGCGAATATTTCGTGCGCCACTACCGCGGCCACTTCTACGCCAAGGCACAGAATCTGTCGCGAGTGCTGCGCCAGGCCTACGACGATGTACTCAACCGCTTCGACTTGCTGCTGATGCCGACGCTGCCGATGAAGGCGACGCCGCTCCCGGATCAGAACGCGCCGCTGGCGCTGTATTGCCAGCGCGGCTTCGAGATGCTGCCCAATACCTCTCCGTTCGACGTCACCGGGCATCCGGCAATGAGCATCCCGTGCGGCATGAGTCAGGGACTACCCATCGGCATGATGCTGATCGGAAAGCACTACAACGAGTCGAGCATCTACCGCGCGGCGCACGCCTTCGAGCAACTGGGCGACTGGCGCACGTTCTGACAGCGAACATGGGCGCCAACCCGTTTGCCTCCGATTGGCTCAAGTCATCCGCAAGCGAGGATTCGCGCCGGCCGCGCGGCGGCCTGTCCCACGTTGCCGGCACAACCGGTGAACCGCTGAAGTTCATGACCGTCGCCGCGCTCCTCGACCGCGCAGTTGCACGTCATGGCGCAGGCGACGCGGTCATCTTCGCGCCGACCAGGGAGCATCTGTCGTGGCACACGCTCAAGCGTCGCTCGGATGACGTGGCCGCCGGCCTGCTGGCCCTCGGCGTCACCCGCGGCGACCGCGTCGGCATCTGGGCACCGAATTGCGTGGGATGGCTGCTCGCACAGCTCGGAACCGCGCGCATCGGCGCAATCCTGGTCAACATCAATCCCGCGTACCGCAGCGTCGAGCTGGAACACGCGCTGCAGAAGACGCAATGCCGCGTCTTGATCATGGTCGCCGAACTAAAATCGAGCGACTATGTTGCGATTCTGAAATCGCTCGCGCCGGAAATCGAAGCGGCAGCCGCAATGCAGCCGTTGCATAGCGCCCGGTTACCGTCGCTGGAACACGTAGTGTTGATCGGCGACGGACCGCGTCCGGCCGGTATGCTGTCCTTCAAGCAGCTCGCTGCGCTCGCCGGACCCGCGCACCGCAACCGCCTGTCCGCGCTCAGCAGCGCACTCGATCCGGACGATCCGATCAACATCCAGTTCACCAGCGGGACGACGGGACTCCCGAAAGGCGCGACGCTGTCCAGCCGGAACATCGTCAACAACGCGCGGCTCAGCGCCAGGACGATGCGGCTCACCGAGAAGGACCGGTTGTGCATCCCGGTTCCGCTGTACCACTGCTTCGGCATGGTGCTCGGCGTGCTGGCCTGCACGGCGACTGGTGCCACCATGGTGTTTCCGGGCGCGAGCTTCGACGCCGCTGAAACGCTGCAGGCAGTGCACGACTTTCGTTGTACGGCGCTGCACGGCGTGCCAGCGATGTTCATCGCCCAGCTCGGTCATGCCGACTTTGCCAGGTACGATCTCTCCTCGCTCAGGACCGGCATCATGGCGGGTGCACCCTGCCCGGTCGAAACCATGCGGCGAGTCGTCGCCGACATGCACATGAGCGAAGTCACCATCGCCTACGGCATGACCGAAACCAGTCCGGTCTCGTTCCAGAGCGCGCCGGACGATCCGTTCGAGCGGCGCGTGTCCACCGTGGGCCGGGTCCTGCCGCACCTCGAGGTCAAGATCGTTGATGAACACGGCAGCATCGTTCCCGTGGGCAAGCGCGGCGAGCTGTGCACGCGCGGCTACGCGGTCATGCTCGGCTACTGGGACGATCCGGAGGCGACCCGGGAGTCGGTCGACGCCGCCGGCTGGATGCACAGCGGAGACCTTGCCACCCTGGACGCCGACGGCTATTGCAACATCGTCGGGCGCGTCAAGGACATGCTGATCCGCGGCGGCGAGAACGTGTTCCCGCGCGAGATCGAGGAGTACCTCTACCGGCACCCGAAAGTGCTGGAGGTCCAGGCATTCGGCGTTCCCGATTCAAAGCTCGGCGAAGAGGTCTGCGCCTGGATAGTGCTCAAAGCCGGCGCAACTGCAACGGAAGACGAGATCCGGGAATTCTGCCGCGGACAGATCGCCCACTACAAGATTCCACGCTACGTACGCTTCGTGAAGGAGCTGCCGAAAACCGTGACCGGAAAGCCGCAGAAATTCGCGATGCGCGAAGCGATGATGCGCGAACTCGGGGTCACGGAAGCCCGAACCGCATAGCGCAAAACTTTTCTTGCCACTCACCGCGTCGGGCGGAGAAGGAAGATGGGCGGGGCTTAATGCTGGGCTGCACTTTCATCCGCGGGCAAGGCACAGTCGCAGTCGTTCAGACGAATACCGCAGGTGAAACGCCAAAGCGCTTGGCGAGCTTCCTGATCTGGCGCGTGTTCAGTTCCCGCTTGCCCGCCAGAACCTCGGACACCACCCCCTGGGTACCGATTTCGGGCAAATCGCTTTGCCGCAACTCATGCTCTCGCATGAGAAACTTCAACACCTCGGAGGGCTTGCCGGCCGGGAGCGCCATGTGCTCGTTCTCGTATCTCTCGACAAAAACACTGATCGCATCGGCAAGTTCTCCCATGGGATGCCTCTCGTCGTCTCCGATCTCGTCGAGAATCGCGTCAAGCATTTCGACCGCGCGCTCGTACTCTTTCTTCGTGCGCAAGCTACCCAACGGCACGACTGCACGCAAACGACGATACTCCTGCATGATCTCCTTCATTTCAGTGGCGGACATGTCTATTCCTTCCAATTATTGCGATCGTACTCGGCGTGCGTGAGCACATGCCTGATGTATATCTTCTTCCGGTTGTAATGAATGGCCGTGATCAGTCGGTATTTGTTCCCACCGATATCGAAGACAGTGAACTTTCCGACCTTGTCCACTGACCGGAAGACCTGCTTGAGATCGGCGAACGAACCAAAATCTGTCCTGGATACGATGGCGTACCACACACCAAGCGGTGCTTCGGCGTCCCCATGCTTGACCGAGAACTCCCTCAGCCGTTTCCTAGTGATGACATGCACGAACGCACTGTATATCTCAATTCGCGATGTTGCAAGAGCCGCCAAGAAGCATTGCGCTTCCTCGCGCCGGCAAGACGCTCAATCCAGCTTGCCAATCAAGCGATAGACAGCAATTAGAAATCCGAATCCGACGTACAGCCCCAACAACGCAACAAGCATTAGTTTCGCCATCTCGATGCTTATTATTTTCGCTACGAACAGAAAAATAATAATGCCGACGAGACCGGCAAACGAAGCAGCAATGCCAGCCGCAACTTTCAACGTTCTATGTCTTGGCATAGGTTGGGCGGGCTCGCGCGATAACGCCTAAATGGATGAGGCTGGTGGATTCAACATCTAACCGCACCATTAGAGCAGATCACGAAACTGTTCGACAGTCAGGCCGGCATCGTTTGCGATGCCACCCATGGTGAATGCATTGACAGGATTATTGCGGGGATCGTGATGATCCTCTGGCCGTTACTCATAACGATGTGCTTCCCTTGTCGCACAATCCGGAATCCCGCCTTCTCGAGTGCGCGCACAGCGTCAAGATGGTTGACGCCCGGGATCTTGGGCAAGATTAGATCGAAACCTCGATTTCGCGCACGTCCTCACCCCGGAGCTGATCGTCAACAACCGAAAGGTATTCGCGAATGGCATCACTGATATTTTCTACTGCTTCCTTTTCCGTAACGCCCTGTGCCCAGCATCCGGGCAGCCCTGGAACCGAAACGCTGTAGCCTTCCTCGGACTTGTGCAGTGCAATTCGGTATTTCATTGAGGGCCTCCTGCGCAAATTATAGGCCTCTCGGAATTCGTGCGCCTAACGAGGGTGTAGAAAAAGTTCCCGCAGATACTGCACCTGTCATGCAAATGCCGCGAGATGGGCCGATCGACACCGCTCGGCAGAGGCTTTCCAATGGCGCGCCACAAGGCGATTGATACGAAGCCAAGATGCCCCTGCGTCGATTTAGGATCGGACAGGTAGCGATTTCTGTCTTGCGCAAACTTCTTTGGAAGCGCGCGCGGGTTGCAGCGATGGGTGTGGTGTCAGACAAGACCGGAGAAATGACGGTTGGCTTGCCGCATCGCTTCTCTCCCTTAGAGCGTGCTTCTTGCTACCAAAAAGGCGCCTCCAAGCGCCTATACCGAGCTTTTATTACGGACTTAGGTCTGCAGATCAATCTATTGCGGTGGTCCGACCCCGATTCAACAAAATCCGTGCGTCAGGCATCTGGGACTGAAGCCAGCCCTGCGCGGAGAATGACGCCAGCGTCGTGCCCGAACCGGTGCTTCGCACGCAGTAGCCCGCGCGTCGTCAAACCGACGAGCACATCCAGCGCGCAATAGAAGGCGCCTGCAGCAAGCGGAGGGTTGGCGCTGTTGAGGCCAAGGTACGGTACGTCGCGATGCCATACCCAATTGCCGATCCAGGTTCCGTACACCTCCAACATCAGCGAAGCGACGAACATCACCGCGTACAGGCGCCGTCCCTCGGGCTGCAGCAGGCACAGGATGAACAGCACGATCAGCGCAATGCTGATGGTGTCGAAACCATTGATCCATGCGAACACCGCGTATCCGACCGCGGCCGCCGGCACCAGCGCCATGAAAGCGCGCGGCGCCCGCGGCGCCAGAACGAGTCCAAGATAGAACATCAACACATGTCCAGGCGGAATGAAGAGCGGAATGTTCTCCAACCGGTAGGTGTACAGCCCCCAGACCAGCGACAGAAAAATCTCGCCCGCGGTTGCCCACACCAGGCAGGCGTAGAAAGGCAGGCGCCATTCGCGCGGATTGGTTCTCAGCAACCAGAAGAATACCCCCCAGAACCAGGCACCGACCGCAAGTTGCCCGGCGAGCCCGCCGTACTGATCTACCGCCAGCCCTAGCGCAAGAGACAAAACGAGCAGCGCGAGAGTGCCCCGGTGCTGCGTGCTAAGTCCTGTGTGCTGCAAAGAAGCAGGACCACGATGTCCCAAGTTCAATTCCGACATTCCTTTGCGTACCTTTCTTTTTCCCTTTGCGTCCTTTGCGTCAACGCTCGTGAACTGGTTTTTTATTCCTCTGTGCCCTCTGTGTCCTCTGTGGTTAAAACGTTTTCGCCCTTTCAGTTGATGGCCACAACAGCCTCGATCTCCAGCAACAACTCGGCTTCGACCAGCTTGTCCACGCCGATCATGGTCGCGGCGGGCGGGTTCTTGTGGGAGATGTAGCGGCTGCGCACCTCCATCACCGCCTTGCGCTTTTCCTGCGTCAGTCCGACGATGAATATGGTGAACTTGACCACGTCTTCGAACGTCGCGCCGATGCCGCCGAGCGCGATTTCCAGATTCTTGAATACCTGTACCGCCTGCGCCCCGATGTCACCCGCACCGACCGTTTTGCCATTGGCATCCACCGCCACCTGGCCGCTGATGAAGGCGATGCTGCCGCCCTGCACGACCGTCGCCTGGGTATACATGCCCAGCGGCTTGAGCCCGGGCGGATTAACGAACTTCTTTCCCATTTTTCTTCCCTCCTCAAAAAATTCCCTCTCACCGCAGAGGCGCGGAGGACGCAGAGGTACGCAAAGTACAACAGATGAAAGGTAGGTCTCTGCCGCACGACAGAATCGGCGCCAACCGCGTTGCAAAACTGCACTCACCATTGTATCCGGCGTTTCTTTGCGTTCTCTCTTTTCCCCTTTGCGAAAATCAACCGCGATGATGGAATTGTAGTTCCGACATATTAGTTACGACGTAACCTGAAGGTTAGTCTCCACTGAAACCTTCGGTTTTCCGAAGGGTTAGTCTGCACTGAAACTCGCGCGCTCGTTTTCAACGCTCGTTAGGACATCACTTGCGTGATCCCTATTTAGTCCAAGATCGCGATTGCTTCGATCTCGATCAGCAGTTCAGGCGCGGCGAGGGCGGAAATGCCGACCAGCGTGTGCGCCGGCGGCTTGGGGAAGTGCTTCTTGACCATTTCCCCGATCCATACCCGGTCGTCGGGCTGGAGATTCACCACGAAAGTGGTGATCTTGGCGATGTCGTCCATGGAGCCGCCGACCGATTCGATCGCCGTGCGCAGATTCGCGAACACTTTCTCGGCCTGGCCTTTGACGTCACCGACCGCAACGATCTTCGAGGTCGGATCGCGCGCAGTCTGCCCGCTTATGAAGACGACCTTGTCGCCCCTGGTGACGGCAATCTGCGAAAAGGTGCTGGGCTTGAAAAGTCCCTCCGGGTTGAGGAAGCGGACGTCAGCGTCCGCTGCTGCGGGCAAAGCGGTTAACGCTGCCAGCATCCCAACAAGTCTCGAAAGAGTTTGGATATTCATATTCAGCCCTCGATGTTCGGAGAGATTGAAAAATCGCCTTCCCACAGCACCCAGCACGCAGCACCCAGCACTTTTTTCAAGCCGCTTGACTTTTTTCGACCAGCGCCAGCACGTAGTCCTCGAGCTTGCGGGCATCGGCGTGGAAACGGCGGATGCCCTCGGCGAGCTTCTCGGTGGCCATCGCGTCCTCGTTGTGCATCCAGCGGAAGGTTTCTTCATCCAGCGCGATTCTCTCGACGCTGCTCGCCTTCGCGGCCTCGACCGTCAGCCTGCGCGTAACCTCGCCTTCGGTCCCGGCCATCCTGTCAAGCAGATCGGGGGCAATGGTGAGCAGGTCGCAACCGGCAAGCCAGACGATCTGCTCGACCTTGCGGAAGCTGGCGCCCATCACCTGGGTCTTGTAGCCGAACTTCTTGTAGTAATGATAGATGCGCGTGACGGAGTGCACGCCCGGATCGTCGGCCGGCGCGATGTCCTCGACCTTGCGTTCCTTCCTGTACCAGTCGTAGATGCGGCCGACGAACGGCGAGATCAGCGTGACGCCGGCGTCCGCGCAAGCCACGGCCTGCGCAAAGCTGAACAGCAGGGTCAGGTTGCAGTGAATGCCCTCCCGCTCGAGCTTCTCCGCCGCCTTGATACCCTCCCAGGTGCTGGCCACCTTGATCAGGACGCGCTCGCGCGACACGCCGGCCTGCTGATACAACTCGATCAGTCGCCGTGCTTTCGCCAGCGTGCCTTCGACGTCGAAGGACAGGCCGGCGTCCACCTCGGTGGAAACCCGTCCCCTGACGTGCTTGAGGATCTCGCAGCCGAAGTTGACCGAGAGTTTTTCCATCAGCGCTTCGGCCTTCGCAGCGCGGTCGCCCCTGGCCTTCATGCCGAAAGCGAGCGCGTCGTCCACCAGCGGCCGGTATGCGGTGTTCTGCGCCGCCTGGTAAAGCAGCGACGGATTGGTGGTCGCGTCCTGCGCCTTCACCCGCGCGATGGAGTCGATGTCGCCGGTGTCGGCCACGATGATCGAATGTTTCTTCAGCGATTCGAGCAGGTTCATGGTTGCTTCCCTTTCAGGTTTCCCACTTCCAGTTGCGGATCTCGGGCATGTCTTCGCCATGTTCGGCGATGTAGCGCTTGTGCTCGGCCAGCTTGTCGCCTATCGTCTGCTTCAGTTCGGCAGCGCGGTGAGCGATCTTCGGCAGCCGATCCACCGCGTCCATCACCAGATGGTAACGGTCGAGGTCGTTCATTACCACCATGTCGAAAGGCGTGGTCGTCGTCCCTTCTTCCTTGTAGCCGCGCACGTGCAGGTTGCCGTGGTTCGTTCGCCGGTAGGTCAGCCGGTGGATCAGCCATGGGTAGCCATGGTAGGCAAAGATTATCGGCCTGTCGGCGGTGAAGA
Organism: Burkholderiales bacterium; assembly: GCA_036000845.1. GTDB lineage: Bacteria > Pseudomonadota > Gammaproteobacteria > Burkholderiales > JACQAP01 > JACQAP01. Next base: position 3,802 of record DASYUW010000298.1, on the reverse strand, counting down.
TGGCGTCGAAAGCACGATCTTCGAGCCCGTGCGGATGCTCGCCGGACGGTTGCAGCGTCATCAGGTCCACCACGTTGACCACCCGCACCCTGATCTCCGGCACGAGCCGCCGCAGGAGGTGCACAGCCGCCAGCGTCTCCAGCGTCGGGACGTCCCCAGCGCAGGTCATCACTACATCCGGCTCTCCGCCCTGGTCGTTGCCCGCCCATTCCCAGATACCGATGCCCGCGGTGCAATGCCTGATCGCGGCATCCATGTCCAGATACTGCGGCGCCGGCTGCTTGCCGGCCACGATCACGTTGATCAAATTGCGGCTGCGCAAGCATTGGTCGGTGACGTAGAGCAGCGTGTTCGCGTCCGGCGGCAGGTACACGCGGATCACGTCGGCCTTCTTGTTGACGACGTGGTCTATGAAGCCGGGGTCCTGGTGCGAGAAGCCGTTGTGGTCTTGGCGCCAGACGTGCGACGTCAGCATATAGTTGAGCGAAGCAACCGGCCGGCGCCACGGCACTTCCCTGCCCGCCACCTTCAGCCACTTGGCGTGCTGATTGAACATCGAGTCCACGATGTGGATGAACGCTTCGTAGCAGGAGAACAATCCATGGCGGCCGGTGAGCAGGTAACCTTCGAGCCAGCCTTGGCAGGTGTGCTCGGAGAGAATTTCCATCACCCGGCCCTCCGGCCCGAGCAGATCGTCTTCCGGAAGCGTCTGCGCCAGCCAGGTCTTCGCGGTCGCCTCGAAGACCGCACCGAGCCGGTTCGAAGCGGTCTCGTCCGGGCCGAACACGCGGAAATTGCGCTCGTTGGCGTTGAGTTTCATCACGTCGCGCAGCAGGGCTCCCATGACCCGCGTGGCTTCGGCCGTGGTCTGCCCCGGTTTGAGCACGCGCACCGCGTACTCGCGGACGTCGGGCATGCGCAAGTCCTTGAGCAACGCGCCGCCGTTGGCGTGCGGATTGGCGCCCATGCGCCGTGTTCCGCGCGGCGCCAAGGCCTTGAGTTCGAAGCGCGGATGGCCGCTGTCGTCGAACAGTTCCTGCGGCCGGTAGCTCCTCATCCACTTGTCGAGCATCGCGATGTGCTCTTTGGTCATGTCGCTGATCGGCACCTGATGCGAGCGCCACGAGCCTTCGGTTTTCTTGCCGTCCACGTCCTTCGGGCCGGTCCAGCCCTTGGGCGTTCGCAGCACCACCATCGGCCAGCGCGGGCGCTTCGCCACGCCGCTCTTGCGCGCCGCGTCCTGGATTGCGCGGATCTCCATCACCGCCGTCTCGAAAGTCGCCGCCGTCTGCTGGTGCACCTGCATCGGGTCGGTACCCTCGACGAAGTGCGGCTGGTAACCATAGCCGAGGAACAGGCTCTCCAGTTCCTCGCGCGGAATGCGCGCCAGCAGCGTGGGATTGGCGATCTTGTATCCGTTCAGGTGCAGGATCGGCAATACCGCGCCATCGTGCGCAGGATTGAGGAATTTGTTGGAATGCCAGGCGGCCGCAAGCGGTCCGGTTTCCGCCTCGCCGTCGCCGATCACGCAGGCCACGATCAGGTCCGGGTTGTCGAACGCCGCCCCGAACGCATGCGACAGCGAGTAGCCGAGTTCGCCGCCCTCGTGAATCGAACCCGGCGTCTCCGGGGCAACATGGCTGGGAATGCCGCCCGGAAAGGAGAACTGCCGGAACAGCCGCTTCATCCCTTCCTGATCCTGCGAGATCTGCGGATAGAACTCGCTGTAGCTGCCCTCCAGCCAGGAATTCGCCACCAGGGCCGGGCCGCCGTGTCCGGGCCCGGTGACATAGATCATGTTGAGGTCGAATTTGCGGATCAGCCGGTTGAGGTGCGCGTAGATCAGGTTGAGCCCGGGGCAGGTCCCCCAGTGGCCCAGCAGGCGCGGCTTGATCTGATGGGGCTTGATCGACTCACGCAGCAGCGGGTTGTCGAGCAGGTAAATCTGGCCGACGCAAAGATAGTTGGCGGCGCGCCACCAGGCGTCGATCGCGCGCAGCTCGTCTGCCGAAAGAACCTGGGAAACGGCTGGATCGATCATAGCGCTCGGGCTTGGTCTGATGGGGTCCGGACTGCGCCGGTACAGCGGCAGCGGTTCCAGTGTAAATAAGCGGCGGCGGCCGGTCTACCGCTTCCGATGCCATGGTGATAACGCGTTGATCTTGCCCGTTTGTCGCCTTTTGGCGTCATTCATCGCGGTGGATTCGCCGCATATAATGGCCCTGTCGGAACATGCGGAGTGCCCAATGATGCGCAGTCTGTTCCTGTTCATCGAGCAGTCGCTCGGCTCCTCGCTGGCCACCGTCTCCACCTTCGTATATTGGGCGGCGATCATCCTGCTCGCACATCGCATCCTCGCGCCTGTCCTGCGCCTGCGCATGGAGATGGCGAGCGCGCGCCTGCGCATGCAAATGCGCATGGTGATGGAGTGCCCCCACTGTCACCGCGAGACCGTGGTCGCGGATTCCCAGTGCGCGTTTTGCCGTCAGAGTCTGAACACGCCCTGGGACCTGAGAGTCTGGCATTTCATGCGGTTGTGGCACCAACCCAAGTGGTTTCGCTGGACGCGCTGGAGCTGGGAAATCGTCGGGCTGTTGATTTTCATCGCGCTCACCGTCGCCGGGTTCATCGGCCTGCGTGCCTGGACCTGGAGCGGTCCGTTGCAACAGCTCTTCCTGGGCGTGGCGATCTTCTGCTGGGTAGCAATCGGCTGGCTGGTCGCACGCGTGCTGCATGTCGGCCCGGGAGGACCGATCGCGAGACTGCGCGATTTGGTGTTCTCGTTTGCAGCCGCCGGGGTACTGGCGATTTCCATGTTCTTTGCCGCCGAATCCACGCAGGACACCGAAACGGTCATGTGGCGCGTCCCGATCGGCGAAGGCGGCATCGCAAAAATCGAAGACAGGGCGTTGCTGCTGCCACAGGGAATGATCGGCTTCGAGTACCTGCAAGTGGACCACGACCGGATCGGCTACCACCACGTGATCCCGATCGCCTTCCTGGGAAACGAGCGCCTCGAGGTCAAGCACAGCGGGATGGAGAAGTGGTTTCTCGACAACCTGTGGAAGCACATGCACGGCTACTCCGAGCGCGGACTGTCGGTGCGCAGCCGGGTGGAGCAATTCCTGGTGGTGCCGAATCAGGAGTACGAAGTAGTGGACCGCGAAAAGCAGGTTTACTTCCGCCCCGCCGCGCAGTAATCCGTCTCTAACTTGATCTTTGCCGCAACAGGGCACAGAGAGAGCAAAAACAGGTTCAAGAGCGTTGACGCAAAGGAGGCAGAGGAGAGGCAAGAAAGGGCGAAGGAAATCGGGTCGAGAAACCCGGCGCCGATCTCTGTTCGCGGAGTCTCCGATTTAACCTGACCTGCCGGTCCGGTATGCGCAAGTGTCTTGGTTGTCTTCTGTACCGACATGGTTAGGCAAGAGCGCAAAAACGGATCAAACTGACGTGCAACAGTTCATCGACCGGAGGTTCCATTGAGTCACACTAAGATGCTGCACGCCAGGCGAAGGAAGCAAAAAGCCAAGAAGGACCTGGCGCGAGCAGCCAAGCGAGCGAAGAAGCTGAGGAAGCAAAACGCGAAGACGGTCACTGCGGACACTCCGAAAAAAGGACCCGCCTAGCCATTGTATTGGGCGAACCAGGAACCAAATATGCTCGCCGGGCAGTGACCTGAATCGTCTCCGCGCCTCTGCGTTGAGATGCAGGGAATTTCTAGCCGCGAGGGCCGAACATGATGATGGCCATGCCGCCGACCGCGACGGCGCTGCCAATCAGATCCCAGCGATCCGGTGGATGA
>DASYUW010000297.1:0-5838 GCA_036000845.1 Burkholderiales bacterium | reverse complement strand
GTTGGTTTGCGGGTCGCGCTTCTGCGTGTGGATGAAATCCGGGAACTTCGACGGATCGCGGATGAAGAACACCGGCGTGTTGTTGCCGACCATGTCCCAGTTGCCTTCCTCGGTGTAGAACTTCACTGCGAAACCGCGCGGGTCGCGCTCGGTGTCGGCCGAGCCCTTCTCGCCGCCCACCGTGGAGAAACGCAGGAACACCGGGGTCTGCTTGCCGATCCGGTCGAACAGCTTCGCCTTGGTGTAGCGGCTGATGTCCTTGGTCACGGTGAATGTACCGTAGGCGGCAGTGCCCTTGGCGTGCACCACGCGTTCAGGAATCCGCTCTCGATTGAACTGCGCGAGTTTCTCGACGAGATGGTAGTCCTGCAGCAACAGGGGGCCGCGCGAGCCTGCGGAAAGCGAGTTCTGGTTATCGCCTACCGGAACGCCGGCCGAAGTGGTGAGAATTGGTCTTTCGCTCATGGTCTGTACTCCTTGTCGTTGGAAAATCGGTTACCAGATAAGAGATAAGGCTGCCAGCCGCCGTTGCAGCGCTTGCAGCAATACCTGGGTGCGGGTGCGCATCGGGTCCTCCTCTACATGGCTGCGCTTCAAGAGCGCGACGAGGCCATGGTAGGGACCGGTTACCAATTGATCCAATGGATTGTTTCGATATCTCCGATAGAGATACCCTATCGGACCGGTGCTGCGATCAGCTCGCCCTGGCCGGTAAATCGAGCGGGATCGCTCCGGACAGCGGGGCGGCGAGGATGGACTGGCGGACCAGATCGACTGCCTGGGTGCGCGGGAAATTCTTGCGCCAGGCGAGCACCACGCGGCGGTCCGGAACCGGGCGGCGGAAGGGAATATAACGGAGCAGGCCGCTTTTCTCCGAGGGGTTGATCGAGGTGGTCGGAAGCACGGTAACGCCGACCCCGGAAGCCACCATGTGGCGGATCGTTTCCAGAGAGCTGCCTTCCACCGTCTTCTGCAGCGAACCGGCCGGGGCGGCGCCACGCTTCAGCGCCGGGCAGGCATTGAGCACGTGGTCGCGAAAGCAGTGGCCGCTGCCCAGCAACAGCAGGCTCTCCTTCGCCAGGTCGGTCGCAGCAATGCGTTTGCGCTGCGCCCAGGGATGCGCGACCGGCACCGCGACCACGAATTCCTCGTCATAGAGCGGCTGAATCATCAGTCCGGGCTCCTCGAACGGCAGCGCCACCACGATCACGTCGAGTTCGCGGCTCCTGAGCATCTCCGCAAGCTGCGCCGTGTAGTTCTCGTCGATCAGCAACGGCATGTGGGGCGCACGCTTGTGCAGCCATTTCACCATGTGGGGCAAAACGTAAGGCGCCACCGTGTAAATCGCGCCGAGCCGCAGGGGTTCGTTGAGCGGGTCCCGTCCCTGCCTTGCGATTTCCTTGATCGCCGCCGCGTCCTCGAGCACGCGCCGCGCCTGCTCGACGATGCGCGCCCCGACGGGCGTGAGCGCGACCTCGCCCGGTCCGCGCTCGAACAGGGCGACGCCGAGTTCTTCCTCGAGCTTGCGGATGGCGACCGACAGCGTCGGCTGGCTGACGAAGCAGGACTCGGCGGCGCGGCCGAAGTGTTTCTCGCGCGCCACCGCGGCGATGTAGCGCAATTCGGTCAGCGTCATCGCCGTCCTGCAGTCATCAGCGCGTGTCTATGCGACCCTTGAACGGGATGCAGTACAGCCCGATCGGCTCGGTCCGGCCTCTTAACGTAAGCGGCGGCAGCGACATCGCGTCCACTTCGACGCGCGCCGCCTGCAGCGCTTCCATGACCCGGTCCGAAAGCAGCAACTCACCGGCCCGCGCCCGCTGCATCAGGCGCGAGGCGATGTTCACGGCATCGCCGATGATGGTGAAACTCATGTATGCGGGCGAGCCGACGTTGCCGGCTACTACCTCGCCTTTGTTTACCCCGATACCCAGCCCGGTTTCGAGGCCATACTTGGCTTGCCACTCGGACGACAACGTCTCGAAGGCCGAGAGCATGTCGTGGCCGCACTTGATCGCGCGCTCGGCGGCATCCGGCTGTTCGAACGGAACCCCGAATCCGACCAGCAGGCTGTCCCCGGCCATGTTGAAGATCACGCCCTCGTAGCGATAGGTAACTTCGGTGAGCAGCGAGAAATACTGGTTCAGCAGCAGCACCACCTGAGCCGGCGCAAGTTGCTCGGCCATGCGGGTGAAACCACGCAGGTCCGCAAACAGGATCACAGCATCGAAACGGGACTGGTAGCCTACCGGCGACTGGCCGTTGACCTCCGGGGTGGTCAGGATCCTGTCCATCAGCCTGCGCGGCACGTTGCGTTCGAAGCCCTGCGGCGTTCCCGGCACACCGGGCTCCATCGCCTGCTGCGCGGCCGTTTCCTGTTTGCGCGCCTGATGGGCCGCGAGCAGCGACTTGACCCGTACCAGGAACTCATCGCGTCGTACCGGCTTGGAAAAGAAATCGTCGGCTCCGGCCTGCAATCCCTTGATGCGGTCTTCGCGGTTGTCGGCCGAGGTGAGGAAGACCACCGGCGTCAGCGCGGTCGCGGGATTGGCCTTGATGCGCTTGCAGACTTCGAAGCCGGACATGCCCTGCATCATCAGGTCGAGCACCACCAGCTCCGGAAGTTTTGCGGCGGTGATCTGCAGTGCCTCCTCGCCGTTGCTGGCGGTGAGGATCTCCACCCCGGAGCGCCTGAGATACAGGGACATCAGCAGCCGGTCATCCGGGGAGTCGTCTACCAGCAGCACGCGCGGGGCGTGCTCATGGTTGGAATGCATTGCCATCAGGCATCGCCGCGCCGGTCGGGCGCAGGGGTTGTCAGTAAGCTCATTATTGTCTCACGGGCGCCGCGGCGCGCAGCTGTGGCGGAGAGGGCATGCCTTGACGAAAGCGCTTCGTTTCACTGCTCGGGCGCAGCCTCCCCGGGGCGACCGGATCGCGCATGCACCTGCAGCCACAGCGTGACCGGACCGTCGTTAATCAAAGATACCTTCATAATGGCGCCGAATTCGCCGGCCGCAACCGGGGAATGCGCGCGGCGCGCGCGCGCCAGCATGTGTTCGAACAGCTGCCTGCCCACATCTGGCGAGGCGGCCGGAGTGAAGCTCGGGCGAGTGCCCTTGCCGGTATCTGCCGCCAGCGTGAACTGCGGCACCAGCAGCAGCCCACCCGCCACATCCCTCAGGCTCAGATTCATCTTGCCGGCCGCATCGGCAAACACGCGATAATCGAGCAACCGCTCCAGCAGACGTTCCGCCTCCGCCACGGTGTCGCCGCGCTCGGCGCAGACCAGCACCATCAGTCCGGGGCCGATCGCGCCGACCGTCTTGCCGTCCACGTCCACATGCGCTTCGCTGACCCGCTGCAACAGCCCGATCATTTTTCGCCGTTCCCTTGTGTTCACGGGATTTTACCCGCTGACCGTTGCGTGTCTTCAATCCGTCATGTCGTTGTAATACGCTGGCGGTCGTGGTGTAAAGGGAAAGAAACATGAAAATCCTGATGATTTCGGATGTGTACTTCCCGCGGGTGAACGGTGTGTCCACCTCCATCCAGACGTTCCGCCGCGAGCTTGCGACGCTCGGCCATCAAGTGGACCTGATCGCGCCCGCCTACCCCGCGCCATACACCGAAGACAGCCGCACACTGCGCGTGCCCTCCCGGTACCTTCCGTTCGACCCCGAGGACCGGATGATGATCCCGGGCGAAGTACGCAGGCTATTGCCGCAGATGCGCGAAGCTACCTATGACCTGGTCCATATTCAGACGCCGTTCGTCGCGCACTACCTGGGCATCGAGATCGCCAACCTGCTGGACATCCCCAGGGTGGAGACCTACCACACCTTTTTCGAGGAGTACCTGTTCCATTACGTGCCGCTGGTTCCAAAGGTCGTGCTGCGGGCGTTGTCGCGGCGTTTTTCGCGCACCCAGTGCAATCAGATGGACGCGCTGGTCGTGCCGTCGGCTGCGATGGGCGACAAACTGGTGGAGTATGACGTGCGCGTGCCGATACATGTCGTCCCCACCGGCATCCCGCTCGTCGAATTCTCCGCCGGCAATGGCGATGCCTTTCGCGTCGCTCGTGGCATTCCCAGGAAACGCCGGGTGCTGCTGTTCGTCGGGCGGGTGGCGTTCGAGAAGAGCATCGACTTCCTGCTGCGGGCGCTGGAGCGGGCGGTCGCCACCATTCCCGACCTGCTGCTGGTGATCGCCGGCGAGGGGCCGGCCCTGGCATCGCTGAAAAAACTGGCGGCGAAACTCAACCTCCTGGACCACACATTGTTCGTCGGCTACCTCGACAGGCGCGGCGCATTGCTCGATTGCTACCGCGCCGCGGACGCTTTCGTGTTCGCCTCACGCACCGAGACCCAGGGACTGGTACTGCTGGAGGCGATGGCGCTCGGGCTTCCGGTGATCTCCACCGCCGTGATGGGCACGCGCGACATCGTCGGGCCGAAGCGCGGCGCGCTGGTCCCGGACGACGACGAAGCCGATTTTGCCGAGCATATCGTCAGGCTGATGCGCGACGACAATCTGCGCGCCAGGCTGGCCGAAGAAGGCCGCGCTTACGTGCGCGAGTGGCACGCCGAAGCGCTGGCACGAAAACTGGTCGCCACGTACCAGGACATCGCGGCCATCTACGCGGCCGCTCGCGCGACCTCCTGTCCGGCGTGAGAGTGCCCAACGATTGTCCTCGACCATTCGCGATGCCGCTACACTACTATATGAATACGGCGATCGTGGAATATGGCAATCGTGGGGGTCGGCCATGGAACAGGTTCAGGAGGGTAAGGCAATCGCGACCCTGGCGGGCGGGTGTTTCTGGTGCCTGGAGGCGGTGTACGACCGTCTGCGGGGGGTGGAAAGCGTGGAGTCCGGTTACATGGGCGGACATCGACCCAATCCTACCTACGAAGCGGTGTGCAACGGCGACACCGGGCATGCGGAGGTGGTGCGCGTTACCTTCGACCCGAAGGCGGTCAGCTACCGTGACCTGCTGGAAGTCTTCTTCGTTATCCACGATCCGACCACGCTCAACCGCCAGGGCAACGACCTCGGCAGCCAGTACCGCTCGGCGATTTTCTACCACTCTCCGGCGCAGAAAGCCGAGGCGGACAAAATCATCAGCGAACTCTCCCGGGAAAAGGCATTCGCGGACCCGATCGTTACCGAAGTCGTGCCGGCCGCGGAGTTCTACATTGCCGAGCGCTATCACCAGGAGTACTTTCAGAACAATCCGAATCAGCCGTACTGCCACTACGTGGTGGCGCCGAAGCTGGCCAAGTTCAGGGAGAAGTTCGCCAGACGGATGAAGAAGTAGGGAGACTGAAACGCCTCGGAGCGGCCACCAGATGCGCCCTCAGGTTCGATGGCAGTTATTGGGTCTTCGCTTCACTAATGGGTGAACATTCGCGCGACCGTACCGGTGCGCGGGCGTTCCGCTCTAGATTGGCCCGACAGATCTTCGATCGGGCCGTTTTCGTCGTTGCAACCCGTGCAGGGAGGTCTCGCAGCCATGCCAACACTCAGCATCAACGGTCAAAGTTATTTCACCGATTCGCCGCCTGATACGCCGCTCCTGTGGGTCATCCGCGAGGACCTGAGACTCACAGGCACCAAGTTCGGATGCGGACAGGGCCTTTGCGGCTCCTGTACCGTGCATGTCAATGGCCAGCCCGTGCGCTCTTGCATGGTCAAGCTGGCCGACGCCGAAGGCGCGATCATCACCACCATCGAGGGATTGCATCCGTCGGATTCGCATCCGGTGCAGCAGGCCTGGATCGAAGCGCAGGTTCCGCAGTGCGGCTACTGCCAGTCCGGGCAGATCATGCAGGCGGC
>DASYUW010000296.1:0-14928 GCA_036000845.1 Burkholderiales bacterium | reverse complement strand
GACCCCGCTGAACAATGATCGCTGGCAGATTCAATTCTGTTCGCTCGTCTTGGGTGGGTTGAATCAACGAACCGGGAAAATCGAACCTCTGTGATAACCAGAAACTGTTACCCATGTCCCCGGTCCGATTTGTTACCCATGCTCCCGGTTGCACAATATATCCCGGAGAGGGACTGTATATATAACGGAGAGGATGTACAGCAGAGAGGTCATACACTCCCTTCTCCCTTCGGGAGAAGGGCTGGGGATGAGGGAAACGAGTGCACGCCATTGTTCTATTACTCTTTCGGCAGCGGCTTGATGTGCGAAAACACCCCGAAGCCGATCAGCCCGGCGAGCGTGATGGTAACGCCGTAACGGTGCAGCACTTCGATCCACGGCTGGCACAGCGCCACGATGCCAAAGACCATGGTGTACATCGACAAGGGCTCCAGTACCCGCGCGCTCAGTTCGCGAAAGTTCATTGCGCGCTCCCGTAAAACGCGCGCGCGGTGACTGGTGACTGGTGACTGGTGATCGGTAGCGGCAACGATTCGATGGTCATGTTGTTCCTCTGAGTCCTGAGCCCTCAGTCCCGAGTCCTCATTTGCGAATGGCCCCGAAAGTAACGCCCCTGAGCAAATGCTTTCTCAGCAGGAACGTAAACACCGCCACCGGCACCAGGAACAGGAAGGTGCCCGCGGCGATAGCGGTCCAGTCGGTCACGCCGGAGCCAAGCTGCGACGGGATGTAAGGCGGCGCCGTCTGCGCCTTCGAATTAGTCATCATCAGCGCAAAGGCGTATTCGTTCCACGCCGTGATGAAACAGAACACGGCGGTCGCCGCGATGCCCGTCGCCGCCTGCGGCAGCACGATCCTGAAGAACGCCTGCATGCGGGTGTAGCCGTCAACCAGCGCGGCTTCCTCGTATTCGATCGGGATTTCGTCGATGAACCCCTTCATCAGCCAGACGGAGAACGACAGGTTGAACGCTGTATAGAGAATGATGAGCCCGATGTGGGTGTCCACCAGGCCGACGGTGCGATACATCAGGAACATCGGGATCGCCACCACCACCGGCGGCAGCATGCGCGTGGACAGGATGAAGAACAGCCAGTCCTGCTCCCCCGGCAGCTTGAAGCGCGAGAATCCGTAGGCGGTGAGCGTTCCCATCGCCACTGCGAGGAAAGTGCTGGAGACCGCGATGATGATGCTGTTGAGAAAGCGGCTCAGGTAACCGGAACTCTCGAGCTTGCCGTTTGCGTCCTTGATGATGCGTTCGCCGGCGTCGAACACCCGCTTCTCGTACCAGGGCGCCCTTTCGTAAACCTCCGGCTCGACTTCGCCGCGCAGTTGCACCCGCGAGGTGAACAGCTTCACGAACGGCGTGACCTCCGGCTCGAACACCACGGTCGGCGGTACCGTGGTGGCAAGGCTGCGCGGCTTGAATGCGGTGGAGCTGATCCAGTACAGTGGCAACAGGTAGATGACGAGCAGCACGAAGACAATCCCGACCAGCGTTCTGTTCCAGACTTTATGTCCTTTTGAGGTTACGGCCGCCACGCTCTTTACCTCGCCTTGGCCTGGTTCAAGTACTTGACATAGATATTGGTGATCGCCAGCACCATGATCAGGACGATGTAGGCCATGGCGCAGGACTTTCCGGTCTGCCATTCCTGGAATGCCATCTTGTAGAGGCGGATGGCAATCAGCTCGGTGGATTCCATGCTGGTCATGATGAAGGCGAGGTCGAAAGTCTTGAACGCCTCCATGGTGCGGAAGATGATCGCGATCAGCAGCAGCGGCGTCACCAGCGGCAGCGTGATGCGGGTAAAGGTGTACCAGCGGCTGGCGCGGTCAATAGCGGCGGCTTCATAAAGGTGCTGCGGAATCGCCGAAAGGCCTGCGAGCGACAGCAGCATGACGAATGGCGACCACATCCAGATGTCGGTCAGCGCAACCGCGTAGAGCGCCACGTCGGCATCAGACAGCCACTCGAAGTCCTCGAGGCCGAGCGCGTAATTGATGATCCCCCACGAAGGGCTGTAAAGCAGTTGCCAGAACAGCCCGACCACGGCCATGGACATCATCATCGGCAGCAACAGTAGCGTCGTCACCAGGCCTTTGGCCGGGATCTTGCGGTTCAGCAGCAGCGCCACTCCGAAACCGACCAGCACCTGTCCGCCCACCGACACCAGCACGTACTTCGCGGTGATGGTGAAGTTGTTCCAGATATACTCGTCGGCTAGCAGCTCGCGATAGTTCTGCAGTCCGATGAAATTGGCCGGCTCCGATCCGGACGCCCGGAAATCGGTAAACGAGTATCCAAGCGAGTAGATCAGCGGAAAGATATTGAAGGCGATCAGAAAAATGATCGTCGGAATGATGAACAGGTTGCGGATGGCGATATCGCTCAAGCCCCGCCTCGCCGAAGCGGAGCCAGGATCGAGCCTGGCGAGCATTATTGGAGTTCCCCCTCTACCCTGGGCAGCCTGCGTTGTTGTTATTGCCGCCGTGTCACGCAGAAACCGGGGAGGATCGCAGCCCTCCCCGCCCATCACATGACGTGTTACTTGATGCGTCCGTACTTCTTGAAGGCCGCGTCCCAGTCGCTGGCAACGCCGTTCAGGGCTTCTTCAGCCGTGCCCTTGTTGCCGACCACGAAGGGATGCAGGCGCTTGTTCATCGAATCAAGCAGCTCCGCGTATTCCGGCACCGCCCAGAAGTCCTTGACCATGAACATGGTCTGGTAGAAGGCTTCGTTGTAAGGCGTGGCCTTGCGGAACTTCTCCGACTTCAGCACTTTGGCGTTGCAGGTATAGCCGCCCAGTTCCGCCCACTTCTGCTGCACGTCGTCGCGGATGAACCACTCCAGGAACTTGGTCGCCTCGGTTTGCTTCTTCGAGTACTTGATGATCGAGATACCCTGCCCGCCAAGCGCCGCGAAGCGCGCGCCGGTCGGACCCTTCGGATTGGCGAAGTAGCCGGTAACCTTGGCGTGCTTGTTGGTTGCCGGGTTGGTCAGCGCCGGGAAGAAGGCGAAGTAGTTCATGCTCATCGCCGCCAGGCCTTCGGTGATCGCCTGGTTGTTTTCCATGAAGAACACCTTCCCCCAGCCGGGCGGCGTGTACTTGTACAGCTCCTTGTAGAAATTGAGCGCGTCAACCGCGGTCTTGCCGTTGATGATGCCCTTGACCTGGTAAGTCTTGTAATCGCCGAGCTCGCCGCCGTAGCCGAACAGCACGTTCTCGTAACCCATCACTAGGGCGTCGTAGCTGTTGTCGGTGTAGATGGCGATGCCGTATCGCTTCTCACTTGGGCGATGGAAGAACTCGGCGATGTCACGCATCTGCGCCCAGGTCTGCGGTACCCCGAGGTCATAGCCGTACTTTTTCTTGAACGCGGTCTTTTCCTTCGGGTCCTCGAACCAGTCCTTGCGGTAGGACCAGCCGGTCGCATCGCCCTCGAGCGGGATCGCCCAGTACTTGGCGCCGCCCTTCGGGTATTCGGCGTAACTCTGTACCGTTGCCGGCGCCATGCTCTTGTCCACGCCGTGCTTCTTGAAGAAGTCGGTCAGTTCGACGTAGTGGCCCCCGGTCGAACCGGCACCGAGCCATTGCGAGTCGCCCACCACCATGTCATAGGCGTCGCCGCGGGCTGCGAATTCGCGGAAAGCCTTGGTCTGGAAATCCGGCCATGGCGTGGTTTCGACCTTGACCGTTACGCCGCTCTGCTTTTCGTAGTCCTTGACCAGTTCCTGCAGGTAGTTCGCCGGATCCCACTGCGCCCACAGGATGGTCAGCGTCCCCGCGGCATACGCCGTGCTGCCGGCGAGCGCGAAAACAGCGCCGGCCAGCAGGCCGGACCATTTCTTCTTGCTCATTTGATTCTCCTCCAAGTTGCGTTGGTCATTCTTGTGCATCTGGTCGGATTGCTTCAGCCGCCCATCTGCCCCTTAAACCTGCCCGCGGTTTTGCCGCCGCGTCCGAACACATTTCCTGATTGCCGCTTCCGAGCCCTACTTTACCCTTACACGACTTCTTTTCTTGAGCAGCGCACTGGTGCTGCGGGCGCCGTTCCTGCGCGCCGTGCCGGCACGCGCTTTTCCGGTGGTTTCCTCTGCCAGCGCCGCCTGGATCAGTGCGTGGCAGGTCCATAACGCCACTTCCTGCGCACGCTTGCGGTCCAGACCCCAGATGTCCTTCAGCACCACGAAAGCTTCGGTACCGAAAATCAAAGAAAGCGCCTGAGTCAGGCGGTCGAACCCCTGGCGGTTGAGTTTGCCCTTCAGCGGCGCGACTGCGGAATTGAGCAACGCTATCCGATGCCCGCGCACCATCGGCGCCTCGTCGCCGAGCGTGCCCGCGTGCTTGCGCGCCCACTGATCCAGGGCCAGCCGCAGCGCCGCCTTCAGCGTCGCCTCGTAAAATTCCATGCGCGGATACGCGAAAGTCACCAGCTGGGTGACGCGCTCCTCCGCGTCCTGCGATTCCGATTTCCACGCCAAGATCGGGCCCAGGGCTTCGTCCACCGCGGCCTGGATCAACGATGCCTGGGTCGCAAAGTAACGATACGCGGTTGCCCGCGACACCTGGGCCGCTTCCGCCACGTCGCTTACCGAGGGAATGAGCCCGTCCTGCATCAGCCGCATGGCCGCGTCCAGCATGATCTTGCGCATGCGGGCACGCGGCCCCCTGTCGGTCCGCGCCTTGTCCTTTCGGCCCGTGAGACGCCGTTCTTGACCTGAGACGATCATCTCAATACGATACCAGCGTCTAACAAAAAAATACAACCGCTCTCCTGCCCTTTTCCGCGCTGCGGCGCAGCACCGATGTGGAAGCGGACCATGAGCTTCAGGGAGGAGATTCGACGGGCCGCCGCGGCTGCGTGCCACAAACCCTAAGAGCGTCGACGCAAAGTACGCAAAACATACTTATAGCGCAATGAAGCGAATCTACGTCGCCGGTACCGCCGATACCAAGGGCCAGGAACTGCAGTACGTCAAATCGCTGATCGAGGTAGTCGGCGTGCCTGCGCTGTTGGTCGATGTCGGCATCAAGTCACCAAGGGTTGCGGTGGACGTGGCGGCAGCAGAAATTGCGGCCTTCCACCCAAAGGGCGCGCAGTACGTACTCGGCAGCACCGATCGCGGGATCGCGGTCGAGGCGATGGCAGAAGCGTTCGCGCGCTATCTGGCCGCCCGCGGCGACATTGCCGGCATCGTCGGCATCGGCGGGGGCGGCGGCACGTCAATCGTCACCGCGGGCATGCGCAGGCTGCCGGTCGGGTTGCCGAAGCTGATGGTATCCACGCTCGCCGCCGGAGACGTCAGCCAGTTCGTGGGTGCCGGCGATATCACCATGATGTACTCGGTGACCGACATGGCCGGGCTGAACCGGATCAGCCGGGTGGTGCTCGGCAACGCCGCGCACGCGATAGCCGGCATGGCGGCGCACAAGGTGCCCGAGGCGGCCGCGAAACCCGCGATCGGTCTCACCATGTTCGGCGTCACCACGAGCTGCGTCACCCAGGTGGTTGCGCAACTGGAGGACCAGTACGACTGCCTGGTGTTTCACGCCACCGGTACCGGTGGCCGGTCCATGGAAAAGCTGGCGGACAGCGGAATGCTGAAAGCTGTGATCGACGTGACCACGACCGAAGTCTGCGACCACCTGGTCGGCGGCGTGCTCTCCGCCGGGCCCGATCGCCTGGGCGCGATCGCGCGCAGCCGTGTCCCCTATGTCGGTTCGGTCGGCGCGCTGGACATGGTGAACTTCTGGGCGCTGGAAACCGTGCCTGAGCGTTTCCGGCTGCGAAAGCTTTACAAGCACAATCCGAATGTGACGCTTATGCGTACAACCGCCTCGGAGTGCCGCGCAATCGGAACCTGGATTGCGGAGCGGCTCAATGCCTGCGAGGGTCCGGTGCGCTTCCTAATCCCGGAGAAAGGCGTATCTGCGCTGGATGCGCCGGACCAGGCCTTTCACGACCCGGAAGCCGACGACGCGCTGTTCCAGTCCCTGGAGAGGACACTCCGGCAGACGGCGTCGCGCCGACTGACGCGCCTGCCCTGTCACATCAACGATCCGCAGTTTTCCGCGGCGCTGGCGGAAAGCTTTCGCGAAATCACAAAATAAAGGGATCACCGGAATGCCCGCAATCGAAAGAAGAAGAATCCTCGATAAATTTCAGGACATGGTGCGCAAACGCGTGCCGATTGTCGGCGGCGGCGCCGGCACCGGACTCTCGGCGAAATGCGAAGAGGCCGGCGGCATCGACCTGATCATCATCTACAACTCCGGGCGCTACCGCATGGCGGGACGCGGCTCGGCAGCGGGATTGCTCGCCTACGGCAATGCCAACCAGATCGTCAAGGAAATGGCCTGCGAAGTGCTGCCGGTGGTGAGGGAGACCCCTGTCCTCGCCGGTGTCAACGGCACCGATCCCTTCGTACTGATGCCGCAGTTCCTCGCGGAGTTGAAGTACCTAGGATTCTCGGGCGTTCAGAACTTCCCGACCATCGGCCTGTTCGACGGCGTGATGCGCGCCAGTTTCGAGGAAACCGGCATGGGTTACGGACTGGAAGTGGACATGATCAGACTGGCGCACGAGCAGGACCTGCTGACCACGCCCTATGTCTTCAATGCCGGCGAAGCGAAAGACATGACCCGGGCCGGCGCCGACATCGTGGTTGCGCACATGGGAGTGACCGTCGGCGGCAGCGTCGGCGCCTCCTCGGCCAAAAGCCTGGACACCTGCGTGAAAGAAATCAACGCGATCGCCGAGGCGGCCATGAAGGTGCGCAAAGACGTGATCGTGCTCTGCCATGGCGGCGCGATCGCCTCGCCCGAGAATGCCGGTTACATCCTCAAGCACACCAAAAACTGCCACGGCTTTTTCGGCGCGAGCAGCATGGAACGCCTGCCGACCGAGGTCGCGCTCACCGACCAGACCCGCAAGTTCAAAGCAATCCAGTTCTAGGGAAGAACCACGGAGGACACGGAGTACACGGAGGAAAAACAAAAACAAGGGAAAGAGAATTGGGGGTAAAAAGCGAGATAACTTTTCGCGAATCTGTGCCGCCAACTTCCGCTGCGACCGATCATGCGTCTATGAAAGGTTTTCACCCTGATTTGTTTTCTTGCACTTGCCTTTCCTCCGTGTCCTCCGCGTCCTCCGTGGTTCATGAACTAGATTTCAGTACGAGGAGGAGAAAAACATGGCGAACGTGTATCGCAGCGCGGTGATCGATGCGCCGGCCGACAAAGTCTGGGCGCTGGTGCGGGACTTCAACGGGCTGCCGAAGTGGCACCCGGCGATCGGAAAATCGGAGATCGAAGACGGCCTGCCGGGAGACCGCGTGGGCTGTGTGCGCAGATTCACCCTCAGGGAAGACGGCGGGTTGTTGCGCGAGACCTTGCTTTCGCTTTCGGATTCGGCCCGGGAGCTGACCTACAACATCCTGGTGTCGCCGATGCCGGTTGCGAACTACGTGGCGACCATGCGCGTGACCCCGATCACGGTGGGCAACAGGAGCTTTGCCGAGTGGTGGGCCGAGTTCGACGTCACTTCCGGACCCGAGCGGGTCCAAGTAAGCGACATCGGTGACAACGTCTTCGTCGCCGGGTTTGCCGCGATGAACCGCAAGCTCGCGAGGAAATAGGGAGAACCCCATGACCACCAGGATCTGCACCAGCGCGGTGATCGACGCCCCGATCGAAAAAGTCTGGACCAGGGTGCGCGACTTCAACAACCTGCCGGAGTGGCACCCGAAGTTTTCCCGCAGCCATATCGAAGGGGGGCTGCCGAGCGATCGGGTCGGCTGCGTGCGCAATTTCGACATCGCCGGTGGTGGCGGCACCCTCCGCGAGCGGCTGCTGGCGCTGTCGGACGCCGAGCACTACTTCAGATACTGCATCCTCACTTCGCCGCTGCCGGTGAAGGACTACGTGGCGCAGCTCACGCTCTACCCGGTCACCATGGGCAACAAGACCTTCGGCATCTGGATCGCCGAGTGCAAGGTCACCAACGGCGACGAGGCCGGCGTGGTGGACGCGGTCGGCAACGGCACTTTCGGCAAAGCCTTCGAAGTCCTGAACGAGTTCTTCGCCAAGCAGCATCGTTAGGCCCTCCCCACCTCCACCCGACATCCACCTTCGGCGTCTGATTTAGCGACCGCGCAGTCCTCGAAGGCCTCCAAAGACGGCGCCCGGCGATGAAAAATCGGGCTGCTGCAGCGCAAGATTTTTGTCGCTACTAAACCTCACTAAACCGTTTTGCTTAACGATTTCCCCGCCCGCCTTTGCCGCTCCAGGAACGGCCACGATCGAGAATCGACAGTCTACGGATCAGGGTATTGCGCGCCGCACAAACGATCACCTGGATCGCCCAACCCAAAAAAATCCTGCTTGACGAAAGTTTAGTTTAGTTTATATTTTTCGCATAACTAAACCAAAAAACTAAACTACCGGAACCAAGGTCCGGGGAGGAATTTCCGCCCAACAGCCTTAGGCGGCTGTCTCCTGTCCACGCGTTCGAAGTTCACCATCACTAAGGAGGATTCACCATGAACAGATTGAAGCTGGCACTGCTTGCTGTCGCACTGGGGCTTTCGGTTTCCGTGGCGCAGGCCCAGGAGAAATCGATCACTGTCGGTTGGGCCGCCTGGGACCCGGCCAATGCGCTGATGGAACTGTCCAAGGACTTCACCAAGGAAACCGGCATCGCCGTACGAGGGGAGTTCATTCCCTGGCCGACCTTTCAGGAGAAGATCTTCACCGAACTGAACGCCAAGGGTTCGACATACGACGTCCTGATCGGCGACTCCCAATGGATCGGCGCCGGCGCCACCTACGGCCACTACATCGAGCTGACCGATTTCTTCAAGAGCAGCAAGATCGATCTGGAGAAGGACTTTGCGCCGTTGCCGGTGTTTGCCTACTCCACCTGGCCGAAGGGGTCCAAGCGCTACTGGGCCCTGCCGGCGGAAGGCGACGGCCTCGCGTTCACCTACCGCAAGGACTGGTTCGAACGCGCGGACCTGAAAGCGGAATTCAAGAAACAGTATCAGTACGACCTCGCGGCGCCGAAGACCTGGGAGCAGTTGCGCGACATCGGCAAGTTCTTCCAGGGCCGGGCCATCGACGGCAAGAAAGTTTATGGGATGGCCATCAACACCAAGCGGGCGGGCGACGGCATCACCATGGGCGTGACCAACACGCTCTATACCTGGGGGACGCAGTACGAGAACCCGAAGAAGCCTTATGACGTGGACGGCTACTTCAACAGCAAGGCAGCAGCGGAAGCGCTGGAATTCTACAAGACACTGTACGATTGCTGCACTCCGCCGGGCTGGGGCGATGCCTACATGCAAGAGAACCTCGACGCCTACACCAGCGGCCAGGTGGCGATGGCGATGAACTGGTATGCCTTCTTCCCGGGCATCAGCAAGCATCCGGCCGTAGGCAAGGTCACCGGCTACTTCTCGATGCCGTCTTACAACGGCAAGTCTTCCGCAACGCTCGGCGGACAGGGCATGTCGATCGTCAAGTACTCGAAGAAGCAGGATCTGGCAAAGGAGTATTTGAAGTGGTTTGCGCGCCCCGAAGTCCAGAAGAAGTGGTGGGCACTGGGCGGTTATTCCTGCCACAACGTGGTGTTGAACGACCCGAACTTCGAGAAGAGCGCACCCTATGCCCGCGGCTTCAAGGAGACCATGCTCAAGGTGCGCGATTTCTGGCAGGAGCCGGTTTACGCCGAACTGCTCGACAGCAGCCAGAAGAACTTCCATATCTACGTCGTCGAAGGCAAGGGCACGGCGCAGAGCACGCTCGACAACATCGTCAAGGAGTGGAAGGACGTTTTCAAGGCGGACGGCAAGTACAACTGAGCCGGAAGGACGGATGGCGCGGATCGCAGCCGGATGCGCGCGCGTTCCGGCACTATGCAACGGGCGCGCCGGGATGGTCCCGGCGCGCTACCAACCCAGGCCGTACTTATCATGTCCAGTTCCGTTCCAGCCGATCGCCTTGCCACTGATGCCGTCTCCGCCGGCTTGTCGGACCGCGTCATCACCTGGCTGTTCGTGGCGCCGGCCATCGTCCTGCTGCTGGCGATCAATATTTTCCCGCTGTTCTGGACGATCTACCTCAGTTTCACCAATTTCCGCGCCAACCAGCCCGGCCGCGCCGTGGAATGGGTCGGCCTTGATAACTACCGGTCGCTGTTCGATTCCGACGCGGTGTGGTCGTATTTGCAGAACACCGCGCATTTCGTCGTGTGGTCGATCACTTTGCAGGTCCTGATCGGCTTCGGCCTGGCGCTGCTGCTGCACCGGCAGTTCCGCGGGCACGCCACACTCACTACCCTTATCCTGCTGCCGATGATGCTGTCGCCAGCGCTGGTCGGCTTGTTCTGGCGTTACCTGTTCGATCCGCAGGCGGGGATTTTCAATTACGTAGTGAATTACTTCGGCGACTTCGGCGCTTTCAGCATGCTGTCGAGCACCCGGCTCGCCCCGTGGTCGATCATCCTGGTGGATACCTGGATGTGGGCACCGTACGTGATGCTGCTGTGCCTCGCCGGGCTGCGTTCGGTCCCGCCTTATCTCTACGAGGCGGCCGAAGTCGATCGCGCCTCGAGGCTGCAGCAGTTCTGGCACATCACGCTGCCGATGGTGATGCCGCTCCTGATGGTCGCCGTGTTGTTCCGCGCCATCGAGTGCTTCAAGATGTTCGATATGGTGATCGAGCTTACCAGCGGCGGCCCGGGCGAAACCACCGAGTTGGCTTCGCTGTCGCTCAAACGCGCCGCCTTCGAAAAGTGGCGCACCGGTTACGCGTCCGCCTTCGCGATCCTGCTGTTCGTGGTGGTATTCGGCGCCTCCAACCTGTACGTGAAGTATCTGAACCGTGTCAAGTCGAGATAGGAAAATGGACAGGGCCGCAGCCGAGGTCGCCATAGTCCCCGCCGGACATTCGACGGCGCGGAACCCGACCGAATCCTCGCCGGCAGCAAAGTGGTTTGCCGGCATCGTCGTTGGGATCTATGCGGTGATCACGCTGATCCCGGTGGCCTGGATTGCGATGACTTCGTTCAAGGACGTGACCGAGGCCGTGGCCTATCCGCCGGTGGTGTTCTTCGAGCCGACGCTGGAAGGTTACGTCAATCTGTTCACCACCCGCACCCGCGCCACGCCCGAGTACATGGAAAGCCTGCCGTTGCCGGCAACCTGGTACGACGGCATCGTCCGCAGCCGCAACATGGTGATCGCCGGCCCGTCTCCTTTTGCCGGACGCTTCCTGAATTCAGTAATCATCGGTTTCGGGTCCACTTTTCTTGCGGTGTTTCTGGGCACGCTTGCCGCCTACGCCTTCTCGCGCTTCAGGGTGCCGCTGAAGGACGATCTGATGTTTTTCATCCTGTCGACCCGGATGATGCCGCCGATCGCGGTGGCCATTCCGATCTTTCTGATGTACCGCCAACTGGGGCTTGCCGATACGCACCTCGGCCTGATCCTGCTATACACCGCAATCAACGTGAGCTTTGCCGTTTGGCTGCTCAAGGGCTTCATCGACGAGATCCCGAAGGAGTACGAGGAGGCAGCGATGATAGACGGCTACACGCGCCTGCAGGCCTTCGTCAAAGTGGTTCTGCCGCAGGCTGCTACCGGCATCGCCGCCACCGCGATCTTCTGCCTGATCACCGCCTGGAACGAGTACGCATTCGCGCTGCTGCTCACCACACGCACCGCGCAGACGGCACCGCCCTTCATTCCCAACGTGATCGGCGAAGGGGGACTGGACTGGGCGGCGGTTTCCGCCGGCACCATGCTGTTCCTGCTGCCGGTGATGATCTTCACGCTGCTGCTGCGCAAGCATTTGCTGCGCGGCATAACCTTCGGCGCGGTGCGCAAATGAAGAATCTGCGGCGCTGGTTCCGGCGCGGACCATGGGAAGCGGCGGCAACGCTGCTGATCGGGTTGGGCGTTGCCATGCTGATGCAGCCTTTCTCCAGGATCGCGTACGCCAATGGCTTCACGGTGCTGCTGATCGGTACCATCGGCTTCGTGATCGTCAGTCATTTTCCGGAGAAATGAGAGTGGCCGAGATCCGCATCGAGAACCTGCACAAGAGCTTCGCGCATTTCACGGCGGTGCGCGACAGCACCATGACCATCGGCAACGGGCAGTTCTTCGTTCTGCTCGGCCCTTCGGGATGCGGCAAGACCACGACCCTGCGCATGATCGCCGGCCTTGAAATCCCCACCTCCGGGAAGATCCTGCTTGGTGGCGACGACGTGACGTTCCGCCGGGCGGCGCAACGCGATATCGCCTTCGTGTTCCAGTTCTTTGCGCTGTACCCGCACATGAACGTGCGCGAGAACCTCGCTTTTCCGCTGAAGACCCAGCGCACCGCACGCGCCGAGACCCGCAAGCGTGTCGATGAGGTCGCACAGATGCTACGCATCGAACACCTCCTGCGGCTGCCGGTCGGCGGGTTGGCGGGAGGCGACCGCCAGCGCGTGGCGCTCGGACGCGCGATCATCCGCCGGCCGAAGGCATTCCTGATGGACGAGCCGCTTGGCGCACTGGATGCTGAGTTCCGCGAAATGATGTGCGCTGAACTGCGCCGGCTGCACGACCGCATCGGTGCCACCACGGTGTACGTGACCCATGACCAGACCGAGGCAATGGCCATGGGTGATCGCATTGCCGTGATGAACAAGGGTGAAATGCTGCAGGTCGGCCCGCCACAGGACGTGTACGACCGGCCGCGCGACATGTTCGTGGCCGGGTTCATCGGCAGCCCGGCGATGAACTTCCTCCCGATCGACGATGGTGCCGCCAATGGTGCGCATGAAGTCCGGGTAGCCGGCGCGCACATCGGCGTGCCGCGCCTTCATGCCGGCGTCAAGGAAGGAAAGGGCGTAATCGGCGTGCGCCCGGAACACATTCGCATCGATGCCGACGGAACGCTGCGCGGCAACGTGTTTGCGGTCGAGTATATGGGATCGACGCAGCTGGTCACCATCGACACGCCCGCAGGACGCCTGCGCCTGAAAGCACCGAACACTATTCAGGTCGAAATGCGCAGCACGGTCGGCCTGCAGATGGACGCAACCAGGGTGGTCGTTTTCGAAAGGGACAGCGAGCGGGCCGTGCCAAGCGACCTGATCAACGGGAACGGGCATGGCTGAGATCGCGCTGCAGTCCCTCAACAAGCGCTTCGGCGATACCCAGGCAATCGCAGACTTTACCCTGACCGTCGCCAACGGCGAGTTCTTCGTCCTGCTCGGCCCTACCGGCGCGGGCAAAACCACGCTGTTGCGCCTTGCGGCCGGGCTGGAGCGCGCCGATTCCGGAAGCATTGCAATCGGGGCGACGGATGTAACCCGCATGCAGCCAGCGCACAGGGACGTCACTTTCGTGTTCCAGCAGTATTCGCTTTATCCGCATTACACGGTGTTCGACAATCTCGCCTTCCCCTTGCGTTCGCCCCGGCACCGGCTCGCCGAGGACCAGATCGCGCGCAAGGTAAATCACGTCGCCGAGCTTCTCGGAATCGGCGAGAAGCTGCAAAATCGTGCCACGCGCCTTTCCGGCGGGGAGATGCAACGGGTGGCAATCGGCCGCGCACTGGTACGCAACCCGAAGGCCTATCTGATGGATGAACCGCTGTCCTCGCTGGATGCCAAGCTGAGGGCCGACCTGCGCGTCGAGCTCAAACGCATCCAGGCGGACCTGGGCGCAACCATCATGTACGTGACACATGACCAGATGGAGGCAATGACGCTGGCGAACCGGATCGGGGTGATGAACCAGGGCCGGCTGATCCAGGTGGCGACCCCGCGCGAGATCTACTCCGAGCCGGAGGACACCTACGTTGCCTGCCGGCTCGGCTCGCCGCGCATTAATCTGGTTCCGGCGCATTTGCTGCCCGATGTGGATACGCCCCAGCGCACGGTGACCATAGGCGTGCGTCCTGAAGACGTTGTCCTCGGCGGCGAGGGTCCGCACGGACGGGTTTCGCTGGTGGAAACACTGGGCGCCGAAACAGTCGTCGAGATCGACTGCGCCGGCGAGGAAGTACGGGCACTGCTTGCGCACGGACAGAGGTTTCACAGCGGCGAAACCGTACGTATCGCCCCACGGCCGGGCCGCGCGATATTCTTCGACGCCGGCGGCCGGCGCATCGCGGCCTGAAAAAATGAGCACGGTAATCACGTCCACGCAATTGATGGCGCGTCTCATCGAAGCGACGGCAACGACCATCGACGCGCATGCGGAGTTGCTGACCGGACTCGATCAGGCGATCGGCGACGGAGACCACGGCCTGAACATGAAACGCGGCTTTGCCGCCATCCGCGAAGCTACGGAGGAACTCGCCGCGCTGGCGCCGCCCGAGGCGCTGCTGAAAGCCGGCCTGATCCTGGTTTCCAAAGTCGGCGGCGCTTCGGGTCCGCTCTACGGCAGCCTGCTCATGGCAATGGGCAAGTCCGGGGCGGGCCGGATGCCGAACCGGGCCACGATCGCAACCATGCTCGCAGATGGCGTGGCGGCGGTGAAAAAACGCGGCAAATCGGAAGCCGGGGAGAAGACCATGCTGGAAGTTCTGGTGCCGGTGCTTGCCGCGCTCAGCGACGGCGTAGCCAACGACATGCCGCTCGCACCCTTGCTCGCTCAAGTCAGGCAGGCGGCGCGCGGCGGCCTGGAAGCGAGCCGCCCGTTGCTGGCGACCAAGGGGCGCGCCTCGTTCCTCGGGGATCGATCGATCGGCCATCTCGACCCGGGAGCGCAAAGCAGTTATCTGCTTGTGGACGCGGTCTGCAACGTCATTGAAGAGGGTGTGACCCAATGAACAACAATGTAGCCATCGTCATCGTGTCCCACTCGATAGACGTGGCCAAGGGGACGGCCGACATGGTGCGCCAGATGGTCGGGGACGAGGT
>DASYUW010000295.1:0-3496 GCA_036000845.1 Burkholderiales bacterium | reverse complement strand
CTGCTCGAGGAACCGAAACTCAAGATCGAAGCGATCAGCGGCACCAGTGCCGGAGCGATCAATGCCGCGACGCTGGCGTCCGGCTACGTAAAGGGCGGCCGCGAAGGCGCCCGCAAATCCCTCGACGACTTCTGGAATTCGATGGGCACGGCATCCTACTCGATCGGCTCTTCCACCGGCGTGCACAGGGCACTATTGCCAAACCCGCAAAAACTTCTTCTCGGCCTCACCCGCTTTTTTTCCCCCTACCAGCTCAACCCCTTCGACATCAATCCGCTGCGCGACATGGTCGCCAAGGTGGTGGACTTCGATGCCGTGCAAAGCCGCCGTGCAATCCGGCTGTTCGTCGGCGCCACCCGTGTCCGTACCGGCACCCTGCGATTGTTCGAGAACCGGGAACTGACATCCGACGCACTGCTGGCGTCCGCCTGCCTGCCGACCCTGCATCACGCGATCGAAATCGACGGCGAGCCGTATTGGGACGGGGGCTACTCCGGGAACCCGGCCGTCTATCCGCTCATCTATCGCTGCAAGACGCCGAGCATCCTGGTGGTGATGTTGCAGCCTCTGACCCGCGAGGATCCTCCGACCACCGCACAGGCAATTCGCAGCCGCCTGACCGAATTCCAGTTCAATTCTTCGTTTCTCCGGGAGATGCGCAGCATCGCGCTCGCCAAGCAGGCGATCGACGCGCAATGGCTGCCGATCGGGCGCCTGGAACGCCGCTTCAGGAAACTGAATTTCCACCTGATCGAAACCGACGACCTGCTCGCGCGCATGAGCATCGAAAAGGCGCTTAACGCCGATCTCGCCTTCCTGCTGAAACTCAAGGAAGAAGGACGAATCCGGGCGGGGGCCTGGCTGGAAAACCATTTCGACCAGGTCGGCGGAGAGTCTTCGGTCGACTTGGCCAAGTTGTTCGGCTAGTTCATCCGCGGCCCGCCCCGCATCGCGTACGCCAAATCCAGCGCGGCGTCCCAGCTTCGCGGCACGACCGCTTCGGCCGGTTTCATACCGACAGAAAGTTGCGCACATTGTCCCTTTCCATGTCGGCACCGGCGCCGCTCAAGACGATTTCTCCACGCCGCAGAACCACGTAACTGTCGGCGAGTTCGCGCGCGAAGTCGTAATACTGCTCCACCAGCAGGATGGCCATGTCGCCGCGGTCGGACAGCGTCTGGATCACGCGTTCGATGTCCTTGATGATGGACGGCTGGATGCCTTCGGTCGGCTCGTCGAGGATCAGCACTTTCGGCTTCATCGCCAGCGCCCGGCCGATCGCCAATTGCTGTTGCTGGCCGCCGGACAGATCGCCGCCGCGGCGATTCTTCATGGTCTTCAGCACCGGAAACATATCGTAGATCTCGCCGGGAATGTCCTTCGCGGCGCCATTCTTGCGGCTGGCCAGCCCCATCATCAGGTTTTCCTCCACGGTGAGGCGCGGAAAGATTTCGCGCCCCTGTGGAACGTAGCCCATGCCAAGCCGCACGCGCACGTAAGGCGGGAGCGCACTCACTTCCTGTCCGTCCAGCGAGATGCTCCCGCTGGCAACCGGCACGACGCCCATCAGGCACTTGAGCAGTGTGGTCTTGCCCACGCCGTTGCGCCCAAGCAGCGCGGTCACCGCCCCCGCGGGCACCTCGAAGCTCACGTTGCGCAGCGTCTGGCTGCTGCCGTAGAACTGGTTCAGTGTTTCAACCTTTAACATCACCTAACCCCCCGCCCTCTCCCCACTTCGCGCGGAGAGGGCGCCGAGCGCCTAACGGTACGTCGCCACCACGGGGTTTCATCACCCTCTCCGCCTTCCTTCAGGGAGGTGGAGAGGGCTGGGGTGAGGTGGTGGGTCTTATCTGCCAAGATAAACCTCGATGACGCGCTCGTCGTTCTTGACGGCGTCCATGGTGCCTTCGGCGAGCACGGCGCCCTCGTGCAGCACGGTGACGACGCTGGCGATCGAGCCGATGAATTCCATGTCGTGCTCGACCACCACCACCGAGCGCTCGCCCGCCAGCGACTTGAACAATTCCGCGGTGCGCTCGGTTTCCTCGTCGGTCATGCCGGCGACCGGCTCGTCGAGCAGCAGCAGACGCGGTTCCTGCATCAGGAGCATGCCGATCTCCAGCCACTGCTTCTGACCATGAGACAGCATTCCGGCGAGGCGATCGGCTTCAGCCTGCAGCTTGATCAGTTCCAGGGTCTCGGAGATGCGATCCAATTGTTCTCCGGTCAGGCGCGCGCGCAGGCTCGCCCAAACGCGCTTGTCGGTCTTCATCGCCAGCTCGAGGTTCTCGAACACCGTGTGGTTCTCGAACACCGTCGGTTTCTGGAACTTGCGGCCGATGCCCGCGTGCGCGATCTCGGGTTCGGTCAGGTGCGTAAGGTCGATGGTCTGGCCGAAGAACGCGGAGCCTTCGTCGGGACGGGTCTTGCCAGTGATCACATCCATCATGGTGGTCTTGCCCGCGCCGTTAGGACCGATCACGCAGCGCAACTCGCCTGCCTCGACGGTAAGCGTGAGCTTGTTGAGCGCCTTGAAGCCGTCGAAGCTCACTGTGATGTCGTCGAGGTAAAGAATCGGGCCGTGGGTGATATCCACCCCGCCTTCCAGGACGTGGCTCAGTCCGGAAGTGTTGCCGCTGACACTGATTTCCCCGGGCGTCGTATTCACGTGCGTCTCCACCTGGCCGCGCTCATCAAGCCGATGACACCCCTGGGCATGAACAGCGTGACCAGAATAAAAAGCAACCCGAGGAAAAACAGCCAGTATTCCGGGAAAGCCTGGGTGAAGAAGCTTTTCGCGCCGTTCACCACTCCCGCGCCCAGCAACGGTCCGATCAGCGTGCCGCGGCCGCCGACCGCGACCCACACTGCGATCTCGATTGAATTGGCCGGCGACATTTCGCTCGGGTTGATGATGCCGACCTGCGGCACGTACAGCGCGCCCGCGATGCCGCACAGCACGGCTGAGAGCGTCCAAACGAACAGCTTGTAGCCCAGCGGGTTGTAGCCGGAAAACATCAGCCGGCTTTCCGAGTCGCGGATGGCGGTCAGCACGCGGCCGACCTTCGAGCGGATCAGGTAGCGCGTCAAGAAGATCACGCTGATCAAGGCCAGCGCAGTGACGCCAAAGATCACTGCGCGCGTCGAAGGCGCGGTGATCGGAAATCCGAGGACGCGCTTGAAGTCGGTGAAGCCGTTGTTGCCGCCGAAGCCGGTGTCGTTGCGGAAGAACAGCAGCATGAAGGCGAAAGTCATCGCCTGGGTGATGATGGAGAAGTACACGCCCTTGATGCGCGAGCGGAAGGCGAAGAAGCCGAACACCAGTGCCAGCAGGCCGGGCGCCAGGATCACCAGTGCCGCGCTCCACAGAAAGTGCTCCGACCCGGTCCAGAACCAGGGGAAGGCCTTCCAGTCCAGAAACACCATGAAGTCCGGCAGGTCCGACTGGTACTGTCCCTCGCGGCCGATCTGGCGCATCAGGTACATGCCGAAGGCG
>DASYUW010000294.1:0-14430 GCA_036000845.1 Burkholderiales bacterium | reverse complement strand
CTGCGACATGGCGAGGTTCACGGGCGCCTCGTATCCCGGCACCAGGCGCTTGTACGAATTGGTGGTGGGCGCGCAAAACGCCATCAGCGCGGGCGCGTGCTTGAGCAACCCGCCGATGTACCAGCGGCACATCTGCGAGGTCAGCGCCCAGCCCTTGGGGTCGTAGAACAGATTGCTCGAGTCCTTCCACAGGCTTTGGTGGCAATGCATGCCGCTTGCATTGTCGGTGAAGATCGGTTTGGGCATGAAGGTCGCGACCTTGCCGTGCCGGCGCGAGACGTTCTTGCACACATACTTGTAGATCATCACGTTGTCCGCCATGCGGGTGAGCGGGGCGAAGCGCATGTCGATTTCGTTCTGTCCGGCGGTAGCGACCTCGTGGTGATGCACCTCCACCCGGATGCCTGCATCCATCAGCGCCAGAACGATCTCGGAGCGGATGTCCTGCAGCGTGTCGTGCGGCGGTACCGGGAAATAGCCTTCCTTGTAGCGTGGTTTGTAACCGAGGTTGCCGCCGGCGTAGGCGCCTTCGTCCCGCCCCGAGTTCCACTCGCCTTCCGCCGATTCCACGTAGTAGTAGCCGCAGTGCTGGTCCTGGCCAAAACGGATGGAATCGAAAATGAAGAACTCCAGCTCCGGTCCGAAATAGCAAGTGGTCGCCAGGCCGGTCTGTTTCAGGTATGCCTCGGCTTTTTTCGCCACATATCGCGGATCGCGCGTGTAGGGCTGCCCAAGCACCGGGTCCATCACGTCGCAGATGATCGACAGGGTGGGCACGCTGCACGCCGGATCGATGAACGCAGTAGTCGGGTCGGGCTTGAGGAGCATGTCCGACTCGTGAATCTCCTGGAATCCGCGGATCGACGAGCCGTCGAACCCGATCCCTTTTTCGAAAAGGTCGTCGTTGACCTCCACCAGCGTGATCGAGAAGTGCTGCCAGAGGCCGGGCAGATCGGTGAACTTGAAATCGACGATCCGGATGTCGTACCGTTCGATCAATTTCACGACGTCTGCCGGGCTTGCCGGTTGATCGAAGCGATAGCTTCCCGGCGCGATCGAAGCCAGCGACTGTTTCCCGACGTCTGTTTGCGTAGTTGACATGGTTCTCCTCCTTCTTTGCGCTCCCCCCCGTCCGATGACCCTCGGGCTTGGTGAACGACCGCCTGTAGAGGAAGAACGGGGTCCTGATTTGCCGTGGTGCCGCATGACGGCAGGATTGGACTCGAATGTGGAGCCCTGCCGGCCGGCGGGCGCTCCACTTGTTTGGGCTTATGCCTTAACCATAGGTTGCGCGGGCCAAAAGGCAAGCCCTATGGTCAATGCGTCACTGCGCCATCTGCGGCGTCGGATCGAAGACGTGCGGGATTGCTGAACCGGCTGCCGAAGAAACGCTTGAAGAAGGGCTCGGGCGCGCTCAGATCGCGCGCGATCTCCTCCTGAAGGAGCTGGAAACCCAGGGTCTCGTCGTTCGCAAACTCTGAAGGCGCTCCGGGAGTGGGGGCAGCGTCACGGCTGAGCCCGGTCCTCGCAGCCCACACCCATCTGCGAATGCAGCACCGTTCCCGTGCACTCGCCGAAGCCGATGCGCCGGAATCCCTCGCGCTGGCAGAAGCCGCGCAGGGTCACCGAGTCTCCGTCTTCGAGCCAGGTCCGGGTCTCGCCGTTAGCGAGTCGCAACGGCCGCTTCCCGCCCTCGCTGAGTTCCAGCAGGGATCCGCCCTGCCCGGGCTGCGGGCCGGACAAAGTACCGGAGCCGAACAAGTCGCCGCTTTGAAGATTGCAGCCGTTCACGGTGTGGTGTGCCACCAGTTGCGCGACAGTCCAGTACGCATCATTGAAGTTGGATTGCATCAGCCGTTCGCCGGGCTGCCCCGTTTTTCGCATCTTCTCCGTCTGAAGCCAGGCTTCCAGCTGGACGTCGATGGCGCCGGCGGCGCGGTTCGCGGGAGAATCCAGATAAGGCAGCGGGTCCGGATCGCCCTGAGGCCGCGTGAATGGGCTGCGAAACGGCCGCAATGCGTCCATCGTGATGATCCATGGCGACAGGGTGCTCGCGAAGTTCTTGGAAAGAAAAGGCCCCAGCGGCTGGTACTCCCAGGCCTGGATATCGCGAGCACTCCAGTCGTTGAATAATGCGAGGCCAAACACGCGCTCCTCCGCGTCGGCGATGGGCACCGGTTGCCCGAGCTGATTCGGCACGGCGATGAACACCCCCAACTCCAATTCGAAATCCAGCCGGCGGCACGGACCGAATTCCGGTCTTTCCGCCTCCGCAGTCCTGGTCTGGCCGAGCGGACGATGAAGCGACTGTCCGCTGACACCGATCGACGATGCACGGCCGTGATAACCGATCGGCACCCATTTGTAGTTGGGCAGCAGCGGATTTTCAGGGCGGAATTGTCTGCCCACGGTCATTGCGTGGTGAAGGCTGGTATAGAAATCCGTGTAGTCGCCGATATGGCAGGGTAGCCCCATCTCAACCGCCGCCTGCGGCACCAGATGGGACTGCCAGTTCCCGCGTTGCGCGGCTCCGATGCGCAAGCCATCGAACAGCGCAATTCGCGCCGTCTTGCAAGCCGCACGGCCGAGCGACATGAATTGGTTCATGTCGTTGCCCTGGACGATTCCAGCGCGCTGCAGGTCGAGCACCTGATCGCCGATCGCGACGCCGATACGCCAATCGCTGTCTCCAATGCAGCGAAACCTGCCGAACGGCAGGTTCTGAATCGGGAAATCGGCGGCGGGATCATTGGCCGATGCAACCCAGCTGCTCACCGCCGGGTCATGAGTGTGATCGAGGGACGCGCTCATCGCCGGCCCGGATCGAAATGGCGCTTCAGTCCCTGCCAGCAACGGAAGTAATCGCCCTGCAATTGGCCCGATTCGAGCGCGTAGCGCGTCGGCCGCAGCACGCATCGCGTCTCGAACATGAAGGCCATCGTGTCGCGGATGACATCCGGCTTCGAGAGATCGGCGTTGCTCGCCTTCTCGAACGTGTCGGCGTCCGGCCCATGTCCGCTCATGCTGTTGTGCAGGCTCGCGCCACCCGGCAAGAACCCATCGGCCTTGGCGTCGTAGGTTCCATGGATCAGGCCCATGAACTCACTGGCGATGTTGCGGTGAAACCAGGGTGGGCGGAACGTGTCCTGCATCGCGAGAATGCGGGGTGGAAAAATCACGAAGTCGATCGTGCTGACGCCCGGCGTGTCCGAGGGCGAATGAAGTACGAGGAAGATCGACGGATCCGGATGGTCATAGCTGATCGATCCGATGGCATTGAATCGCCGCAGATCATATTTGTAGGGCGCGTAGTTGCCGTGCCAGGCGACCACGTCGAGCGGCGAATGATCCATCCGCGCGGACCACAGGTTGCCCATGAATTTTCCGACCAGTTCACATGGGCCATCGATGTCTTCATAGGCCGCGACCGGCGTCAGGAAGTCGCGCGGGTTTGCCAGGCCGTTCGAACCCAGCGGACCGAGGTCGGGCAGGCGGAAATTGGCGCCGAAGTTCTCGCAGACGTAACCGCGTGCCCCGCCGTCGGTCAACTCGACGCGAAAGCGCACGCCGCGCGGGATCACGACGATTTCCTGCGGCCCGGCTTCTATTACGCCAAGTTCGGTGACGAAGCGATGCCTGCCCTGCTGCGGCACGATCAGCAGTTCGCCGTCGGCGTTGTAGAACGCCCGGCGGGTCATCGACCGGTTGGCCGCGTACAGGTGCACGCCCGCGCCGCTTTGCGCATGCGGATCGCCGGTGCCCGCCATCGTAACCATTCCCTCGACGAAGTCCTTCGCCGTGGCGGGCATCGGCATCGGGTTCCAGCGCAGCTGGTTGGGCGTGGTGGGCAGCGCGCTGAAATCGCTGGTGATCGAACCTGCATCGATGCGCTCGAACGGCTCATGTATCGCCGACGGACGAATGCGATAAAGCCACGAGCGGCGATTGTCGCCGCGCAATGCGGTAAAGGCGCTGCCCGACAGTTGCTCGGCGTACAGCCCATATGGACAGCGCTGAGGCGAGTTGCGGCCCACCGGCAGCGCACCCGCCAGCGCCTCGGTGGCGAATTCGTTGCCGAAGCCAGATAGATACGCAGCGTCCATTGAGTTACTCCTTCTTCAGCACGCCGCGGCGTATTTGATCGAGCTCCATGCTCTCGAACAAGGCTTTGAAGTTGCCTTCGCCGAAACCCTGATCGCCCTTGCGCTGGATGAACTCGAAGAAGATCGGACCCAGTTGATTCTCGCTGAAGATCTGCAGCAGCAACTCGCCGGGCTTACCGTCCAGCAGGATCTTGCGCGCCTTCAGCGCCGCGACATCTTCGCCGTGACCCGGGATGCGCTGGTCGAGAAGCTCGTAGTACGTGTCGACCGTATCGAGCAGCTTCACGCCGCTGGTACGCAACGCATCCACTGTCCTGGGAAGATCGTCCGACCCCATCGCGATGTGCTGAATGCCCTCGCCCCGATATCGCTCCAGATACTCCGTGATCTGCCCCGCCGTTTGATTGCCCTCTTCGTTGATCGGGATGCGAATCTTGCCGCACGGGCTCGTCAGCGCCTTGCTCTTGACCCCGGTCACCTGGCCCTCGATGTCGAAGTATCGGATCTCCCTGAAGTTGAAAAGGCGTTCGTAGAAATCCACCCACTCGGCCATGCGGCCGCGATGCACGTTGTGAGTGAGGTGGTCGATATACTTCAGACCGTTGCCGAAGGGATTCAACTCGCCACCGGGCAGCGGCACGAAGTCGACATCGAAGAAGCTGATGTTGGCGATGTCCCCCTCCTTTGCGCCGTCCTTTCCGCGCCAGCGGTCCACCAGGTAGATCAACGAGTCGCCGATGCCCTTGATGGCTGGGATATTCAGCTCGCCCGGGCCGGCCTGGCCGGCGTAACCCCAGGCGCCGAGCGACACCGCGCGCTGATACGCTGCCTTGGCATCCTGCACCCGGAAGGCGATCGCGCACACGCTTGGTCCGTGAAGGCGGGCGAAACGCTGCGCGAATGAATCAGGCTCGGCATTCAGTATGAAATTTATTTCGCCCTGGCGATATAGCGTTACGTTTTTGTGGCGGTGCCTGGCTATGGGCCTGAAACCCATGCGTTCGAACACGGCGGCCATGGCGGCTGGATCGGGCGCGGCATATTCGATGAACTCGAAACCGTCGGTACCCATGGGGTTTTCCCATGCGGAGGGAGACTCGATCTGCACTGAATGCTCCTGCTGAAGGCTATTGCTGAATGCACATTATGGCCGCATCGACTCGCATCTTGTGTTCGTTCTATAGCCCTTAGCGCAGCGGTAGTGCACAATAAGCGCATGAATTCAGACTCAAACGACGATTTGTTGCTGGACCGCTTCGATGTCCAGTTGCTGGACGCGTTGCAGAAAAACGCGCAAGCGACCAACCAGGAACTGGGTAACCAAGTGCACCTGTCCACCTCGCAGGTCAGCCGACGCGTCCAGCGACTCGAATCAGCGGGGTTCATCCAGCAGCATGTCGTACTGCTCGATCCTTCCCTCGTTGGACTTCACGTGCGTGCTTTTACCTATGTAACTCTCGCGCGGCACGGCGGTGAGGAAGGTCTCGAGTTTGAGCGTGATGTCGCCGCCTTTCCCGAGGTGCTCGACTGTTACGCAGTGACGGGGGAGTCGGACTATATATTGCACATCGTCGCGCCGAGTCTTACCGAATTCTCGGAGTCGGTACTGAAGAAGTTGATCCGGCTCCGCGGCGTGGCCCATGTTCGTTCCAATATCGTTCTCGATCGCGTCAAATCGACCACGCAGTTGCCGCTAAGCCAGATCGGGCGCCGGCAGGGCCCATCACGTCTGGTTCGTTTGGTGGAGCGCATCAATCAGGAAAGGAATTCATAGCACGAGGTCCTCCTGAAGGGGCAGCGATTCGGGTGTGGCGCGAGCCCCGTCCATACCGCACAGTCCGTGCACGCCCACCCCCAGCAGCCGTACAGGTCGCTTTGCCGCGTCGGTGCGCTCGAGCAGCGCTAATGCACGCTCCACTATCCTTGCGGTGTCCTGGGTCGCCGGCTCCTCGGTGTGACTGCGCGTTACGGTGGTGAAGTTCGCATAGCGCACCTTGATGGTCACCGTGCGCGCCAGCAGTCCCTTTTTCTCCAATGAACCCGCCACCCGCCGCGCCAGCCTCTCGATTTCCGCGCGCATCTCGTTCACATCTTCGAGATCCGTCGCGTAGGTATCCTCCGCAGAGATCGATTTCCACGGACGGTCCGGAGTCACCATGCGCGGATCGTCCCCATGCGACAGCCGCACCAACCACTCCGCCAGGCTGCCCACGGTCCGCGTGAGCAGCGCCCTATCGGCGGCACGCACATCCACCAGCCTCACGACACCGATAGCGTGCAGCTTCTTCGCCGTCACCGGCCCGACGCCCCACAAGGCTTCCACCGGCAGCTTCTGCAGGAATGATTCGACGCGCGCGGGCGCGATAACCGTGAGGCCGTCGGGTTTCTTCCAGCCGGAGGCGATCTTGGCCAGGAACTTGTTCGGCGCGACACCGGCGGAGGCGGTCAGGGAAAGCTCGTCGCGGATACGCGCCTTCAGGTGTTTGGCGACTTCCATCGCCAATGGCTCGTTCAGAAGGTTCTCTGTGACGTCCAGGTAAGCCTCGTCCAGGGACAAGGGCTCCACCAGCGGAGTGGCGGAGCGGAGAATGTTCATCACCTGCTGCGACACGGCCTTGTACAACGTGAAATCAGGACGGACGATCACCAGGTCAGGGCACTGCCGCACCGCGCGCGCCATCGGCATCGCGGAGCGCACCCCGAACTTGCGCGCTTCGTAGTTGCAGGCGGCGACCACGCCGCGCGACGTGGGAGAGCCGCCTACGGCGACGGGTTTGCCGCGCAAGGACGGGTCCTCGCGTTGCTCGACCGACGCGTAGAACGCGTCCATGTCGAGGTGGATGATTTTCCGCGGGGTTTCGGACACAAATGCCAGTTTAGCGCTGCCGCGTCCCCAGGCCCGGTTCCGGGTATCGCCCCCATTGCATCACGTTAAGCCACTCGTCCTTTCATGAGCCCCTTCCTCCGCAAGCAAGGGAGGGAATCAAATTTCCTTAAGGTAATGCCATGGGCCATCACCTCCCTGTTTTGTATTTAACTTGACAGTTAATTAACCATAACATAAAGTAAGAACCATGGACCCGTTGACCGATACTTTTGCCGCTCTTGCGGACCCGACCCGCCGCGCGATCCTCGCCCGTCTTGCCAAGGGCGAGGCGACCGTCGGCGAACTTGCTGAACCGTTCGATATCTCGCTGCCGGCCGTGTCGCGCCATTTGCGCGTGCTCGAGGGCGCGCGCCTGATCGAGCGGCGCGTGGATGCCCAGTGGCGGATGTGCAGCCTGAATGCCGAACCGCTGCAGGGGGCATCGGAATGGATCGAGTTCTTCCGCCGCTTCTGGGAAGGCCGGCTCGACCGCATCGAGGAATATCTGGAGAAGACCAAACCGAAGGGGAGGAAAAAATGAGCGGCGAAAAACTCACGATTACCCGTATGTTCAACGATTCGCGCGAACGAGTGTTCGATGCTTTCACCAAAAAGGACGCGATCCAGGCGTGGTACGGGCCCGAGGGCTTCACCGTCCCGAGCGTGGCGATCGACCCAAGGCCGGGCGGCAAGTACCGCATCGAGTTGCACTCACCGGAAGGATCGGTGCACGTCATTACCGGACAGTTCCGTGATGTGAACCGGCCGGAAAAACTGGTGTTTACCTGGGCCTGGCTCGACGGCGCCGGCGTTGGCCCGGAGTCGTTGGTGACGCTGACTTTCAGGGACAAGGGCGGTAGCACGGAAATGACGCTCGTGCATTCGGGATTCGCCACGGTCGAGGCGCGCGATGCGCACAACGGCGGCTGGACGTCGAGCCTGGATTGCCTGACTGCGATGCTCGCGGGCAAGCCTCAGCCGGTCGAGGCGCGGCCCACGATCATCGGTGATCCGCGCAGCACGCACGTGCGCAGCGCGCGCATGGCATTCGCCGAAAAAGGCATCGCCTATACGCTCGAGCCGCAGCCTCCGCACACCCCGCCCGTCGAGGCGATCCATCCTCTCGGCAAGATCCCGGCATTCCGTTCCGGCAAGCTTCAGCTCTTCGAGACCAGCGCGATCATGCGCTACGTGGACGAGGCCTTCCCGGGGCCGCGGCTGATGCCGGAGAACCCCGCCGACCGCGCCCGCGCCGAGCAATGGATCAGTTGCGTGCACTGTTACTTCTACGATTCGATGATCGTTCGCTACGTGCTCCAGTACATCTTTCCCAAGGGCGCTGACGGCAGGCCCGACCAGGCGGTCATCGGCGCGGCGCGCACCGACATGGCCAGGCACTTCGGTTTTCTCGAGGTGGCGTACGACGGCCGCAATTTTCTCGTGGGCGACCGCCCGACGATCGCCGATCTGCTTATCGCACCGATCGTTTTCTACGTTCAGAACATGCCGGAGGGCAAGGAAGTCCTTGCGCCGTTCGCGGCCGTGCGCCGCGCCCATTCGGCAATCGCCGAGCGTGACAGCTTCAAGGCGACGCTGCCGCCGGCCAAGTAAGGGGTGCACGCGATGGCTTTCGACGAAGGGCTTGCCGAACGCATTCGCGAGCGTCTTGTGGGGAACAAGGGGCTGACCGAGAAGAAGATGTTCGGAGGCATCGCGTTTCTGCTTAACGGCAACATGTGCTGCGGCGTGCACCAGCGCGAATTGATCGTGCGCCTGGACCCGGCGCAAACCGCTGCCGCATTAGCCGAGCCCCACACCCGCATCTTCGACCTGAGCGGCCGCCCGATGAAAGGGTGGATCCTGGTCGAATCCGCCGGGCTCGCGGACGAACCGGCGCTCGCGAGGTGGCTGCGCGTTAGCACAAATTACGCCGCGTCGCTGCCGAAGAAGTGATTTGCCTGAAGGGCCGTGAATGACGCGAATGTCGTAAGAACAATATTCCTGTCAGCTTTGCGTACTTTGCAGTCCTTTGCGGCCTTTGCGTTGAACGCTCTTGATGCCGGCCATCGGCCGGCTGGTTTTGCTGAGTCCTGAGCCCCGAGTCCTGCATTTCTTCATCCGTCATCCGTCATCCTTCATCCTTGCCTTTCCCCGTCGCCGCCTTTCAGGTGTCGTGATTTGGCGACAAAATTTCGGGCATCCATTTTCCCCTCAGTTCAGTAAGTTGACGTAGAATCGCGCCAGTTTTGCAGTTCCTCGGGGGCCGCTGCGCAAAGACGCATGCGGCTGAAGCAGGCTGGTGCTGGAAACCCTGCGAGGTAACGCGCGACGGTCGATGAAAATTAAAGAAAAAGAGGGGCCGAGCTGATTCCGCCCCAACCCATCGCACTCATCGCCGCCTTCCTGGCGGCCGTATCGCCCCTGACGGCGCTGGCAGAGAATCCGCCATCGCCAGCCCCACCTCCCCCGAACGACGCCGCCTCACCGCAGATCCAGCGCCTCAAAGAGCGCTCCGACCGCAACCCGGGCAACAAGCGTTTCCTCTACGACTACCTCACCGCGCTCGGCGAGGCCGGGCGCGATGCCGAACTGGTTGCATCCGTTTCGAACATCGAATTGGCCACTGCGCCGGTATCCGTCCTCGGCCGAGCCGGCCGCGCCGCGACCAACCTGAAGCGCTTCGGTCTTGCGGTAGAGCTCTACCAGGCGGCCATCAAGCGGGCGCCCGATCGCACCGACATCGCGGCCGGTCTGGCGTATTCGCTGATCGACGACCGCAGGCCCGATGACGCCGTCGCCTTGCTGGAGGCGCGAAAGCGCTCGATGTGGCAGGAGATCCCGCTGCTCGAAGCCTACGCAGAGGCGTTGCAGACGAGGCGCGACCCGGTCCACGCGCTGCTCGTCTACGAGCGCATCCTGGCGCTCGATCCCAAGAATCGCGCCGCGATGCGCAACCGGATCTTCACCGTGGCGCGGATCGGCGCGCCGCATCGCGCCATCGAGCTGGCGCAACAATCTGCGGGCGCGCTGAGCGAGGACGAGCTGCTAGAGTTGAAGAGCGACCAGGCGGCGCTGACCACCCGCTGGGGAGCGGCCGCCGACCCGTCCGCGCCGGACCGCTTCGGCAACACCGACATCGCGCTGGCCGACAACGAGCGGCTGCTGCAGGAACTGCAGGCTTCCGGCAAAGGCGGCAGCGCGGCCGCGCGGCGATTGCAGTTCGACCGCATCGAAGCATTGCGCAACCGGGCGCGCATGCGCGAAGCGGTGGCGCTTCACGAAAGTCTGGTAGCCGACGGCGTCGAAGTTCCGGCTTACGCGCAGATTGCCGCGGCCGATGCCTACCTTTACCTCGAGCAGCCCGAGAAGGCGCGCGATCTTTACCTCCGCGCGCTGCCGCAGACCAGTGACAATTTCAGCGCGCAGGTGCAGTTGTTCTACGCCTACTCGGACGGCGGGCAGCACCGCGAGGCGCTTGAACAGATCGACCGCGTGGTCGCCGCCACACCGCAGCGCAGTGCCGCCTACAGCCCGCTCACCATCGCCGACAACCCGGACTTTGCCAGCGCAACGGCCACTGCCGCGGCGGCGCGCGGCTACCAGGATCACCTGGGCGAGGCGCAGCAGCGTCTCGAGGACCTGCACCGGCTTGCCCCGTACAACATGGAAGTGCGCGACAAGCTTGCCCTGATTTACGGCGCGCGCGGCTGGCCGCGAAAGGCGGAACAGGAACATCTCTGGATTCTGGCGGTGGAGCCGGAGTATCGCGAAAGCCGCGTCGGACACGCGAACACGCTGCGCGAACTTCAGGACTGGGCACCCGCCGGCCGTGAAGTTGCGGCACTGGAAGTGGCGTATCCCGAGGACAGGCAGGTGCAGCGGGCGGCGCGCCAGTGGGACATCCACAACATGCGCGAACTGCAAGTCGATGCCGGTACCGGTGAATCCAGCGGTGGCGCCGGACCGCTGGGTACGAAGGAGCATGCGTTCGAAACGCGGCTGTACTCGCAGCCGATCGAGCAGGACTGGCGCACGTTCCTGCATCAGTTCGAAGCCAGCGCGACTTTCCCTGACGGCAAAGGCTATCGCCGCCGCCTCGGCGCCGGCGCGGAGTACCGCGCGCGCAACCTGCGCCTCGCCGGGGAACTCAGCGACGGCTACGACTCCAACTCCGACCTCGGCGTGTCGCTCACCGGTTCGTGGTCGCCGGACGACCATTGGAGCTTCGAGGGCGCCGCCGATTCCTCCAGTAACGACATCCCGCTGCAGGCAAGGCTGGCGGATGTGCGCGGCAAGTCGCTGCGCGCAGGCGTCACCTGGCGCGCGCACGAGTCGCGCAGCTACGGCGCGTCCATTCAAACCCTGGACTTCAGCGACGGCAACCGCCGCAACATCGTGACCGGCTCCGCGTTCCAGCGCTTTGTCACCGGGCCGGTGTGGAAGCTCGACGGCGCTGCCGCGCTGTATGCCTCGAGCAATTCGGCTGCGAACGTCAATTATTTCAACCCGGACGAGGATTTCGGCCTGGACCTGACGCTGATCGGCGAGCAGCGGCTGTGGCGCCGTTACGATCGCAGCCTCGTGCACAGGCTTTTTCTCACGCTGGGCAATTACCGGCAGCAGGATTTCGGCTCCGGAGAGGTGGGCGCGATCCGCTACGAGCAGGAGTGGAGCCTCGACAACCGCCTGGGCCTGAGTTATGGCACGCAGCGCGGCTTCCACCCTTACGACGGGGAGCGCGAATACGCCAACTACTACAACCTGTCGCTGAACTGGAGGTTCTAGGATGAAACCCCACGTTTTCCTGTTCATGCTACTCGCGCTCCGGCTCGCCGCCGCTGCGATGGGGATGGCGGCGATCGGCGCGGCGGCGCAGGCCGCCGAAAGCGCGGTGTCGTATCGCGTGCTGTGCTATCACGACGTGCAGGAAAACGTGCGGCTGAACCCAGACCCTTAC
This sequence comes from Burkholderiales bacterium, assembly GCA_036000845.1. Taxonomy (GTDB): domain Bacteria; phylum Pseudomonadota; class Gammaproteobacteria; order Burkholderiales; family JACQAP01; genus JACQAP01. The sequence continues at coordinate 2,504 of DASYUW010000294.1, read as the reverse complement.
GCGGTGGACAGCGCGCAACTGGTGGCGCAGTTCGCCTGGATGAAGGACAACGGCTACCGCGTGGTGAGCATTGACGATGTGATTGCCGCCAGAGAAGGGCGCCGGGCGCTGCCGCCGAAAGCGGTGGCGCTGACTTTCGACGACGGTTACCGCAGCGTTTACACCCGCGTGTTCCCGCTCCTGAAGCTCTTTAATTATCCCGCCATCGTCGCACTGTCCGGCCGCTGGCTGGACGCGGCGCCAGGCGAGACCGTCGAGTACGACGGCAAACCGGTGGCGCGCGAACGCTTCCTGTCCTGGGAGCAGATCCGGGAAATGGCCGACTCGGGTCTGGTTGAAATCGCCTCGCACACCTACGACCTGCACCGCGGCATTCCCGCCAATCCGCAGGGCAGCCTGGTTCCGGCGGTGATCGCGTACCGTTACGACGCGGCCAAGGGCACCTACGAGGAGCAGCCCGTCCACATGGCGCGGCTGCGCGCCGATGTCGCGCGCAACTCCGCGCTGATCGAATCGAAAGCCGGCCGCCGGCCCCGGGTGATGGTGTGGCCGTTCGGGCGCGACAGCGCGCAGGCCATCGAAGTCGCGCGCGAACTCGGCATGCCGGTCACCATGACTCTGGTGAGCGGCGCGAACAACCTCAAGGACGATCTGAGCCGGGTTCGCCGCGACCAGTTGGTCGGCAACCCGCCGCTGCGCGATTTCATCTCGCTGGTCGCCAAGGACCCCGACCCGCCGCCGGAACGGGTGGTGCACGTGGACCTCGATTACGTTTTCGACGCCGACCCGCGCCAGCAGCAGACGAATCTCGACAGCCTGCTCGATCGCATCCTCGCGCTGCGCGTCACCACCGTGTATCTCCAGGCCTTCGCCGACGGCGACGGCAACGGCCAGGCGGAGGCGATGTATTTCCCCAACCGGCATCTGCCGCTGCGTGCCGATCTGTTCTCGCATGTGGCGTGGCAGCTTTCCACGCGCGCCTTCGTAAAGGTCTACGCCTGGATGCCGGTTCTCGCATTCGAGTTGCCCTCCACCAATTCCGCCGCCGTGCTCACGGTGCAGCCGGCCGATGCCGATGCCGTTTCGGCGCACCCGCGCTACCGGCGCTTGTCCCCCTTCAGCGCCGATGCGCAGCGCGTGATCGGGGAAATCTACGAAGACCTCGCCCGCCACGCGCCCTTCGACGGCCTGCTGTTCCACGACGACGCAGTGCTCGACGATTTCGAGGACGCCAGCCCGCCCGCGTTGCAGACCTACCAGGAGTGGGGCCTGCCGGCGTCGGTCGAGGCGATCCGTTCCGATCCGCAACTGCTGCAGCGCTGGACCGAACTGAAGACCCGCGCGCTGATCGACTTTACCGGCGAGCTTGCGAAGCGCGTGCGCGATTACCAGGGCGCCATCAAGACCGCGCGTAATCTCTACGCCCGTCCGGTGCTGGAACCCGCAGCGCAGGCCTGGTTCGCGCAGTCGCTGCCCGATTTTCTCGCGGCTTACGATTACACCGCGGTGATGGCGATGCCGCTGATGGAGGGCGCGGAAAAACCCGAGGCGTGGCTCGATGCGCTGGTGCGCAAGGTGTCCGCCGAGCCGGGGGCGTTGAAGAAGACCGTATTCGAACTGCAAACCATGGACTGGAACACGCGCGAGCGCATACCCACGCGGACGCTGGCCGGGCAGATGAATCGCCTGCAACGCCAGGGCGCGGTCAACTTCGGCTACTACCCGGACGATTTCCTCGCCGACCATCCCGGGCTGGCGGGAATCAAGCCGGCGATTTCGCTGCAGAGTTTTCCGCGGAGCGACTGACCAGATCATGTCTGATTCCTTCGGCGCCATCGGAACCATCCTGTTCGGGTTTGCGTTTTACTACCCGCTGTTCATGGCCTACAACTGGATGATCGGCGCGCTCTACTACTTCTTCCACTACGAAGTTCACCAGGGCAGGGTGGATGAGCCGCCGGAGCTGGGGCGGTACCCGGGCGTGACTTTTCTGGTGCCATGCTTCAACGACGAGAAGATCATCGTCGAAACCATCGAGTACCTGCTGCAGCAAAAGTATCCGGACTTCGAGGTGATCGCCATCAACGACGGCAGCCTCGACCGGACCGGGAACATCCTCGATGCGCTGGCGGTGAAGCATCCGCGCCTGCGCGTCATCCACCACGCGGCGAACCAGGGCAAGGCCATGGCGCTCACCAGCGGCGCGCTGCTGACCCCGAACGAATACCTTATCTGCATCGATTCCGACGCGCTGCTCGACCCGTACGCGGCGCGCTGGATGATGTGGCATTTCATGTCGAGCGCGCGCGTCGGCGCGGTTACCGGCAATCCGCGCATCCGCAACCGTTCCACCCTGTTCGGCCGCATCCAGGTCGGGGAATTTTCTTCCACCGCCGGCCTGCTCAAGCGCGCGCAGCGCACTTACGGTCGGCTGTTCACCATATCGGGCGTGATAGCGGGCTTCCGCAAGATGGCGCTGCACCAGGCCGACTACTGGAGCCAGG
>DASYUW010000293.1:0-4694 GCA_036000845.1 Burkholderiales bacterium | reverse complement strand
GCGCCGGCGGTGCTCACTAATACCAAGTACGAAATGAAAGTGGTCCAGGACCGCTGGCCCGACATCAAGTTTCACACTCAACGCGAGCACGCCGGGCTGATGGTCGATCGGATTGCCTACCTGGCTTAAGCAAGAGAACACCTCAACGCAAAGACGCAAAGGACGCGAAGAAGGGCAAGAAAGAAAACAGGGATCGTTACAGGTCAAACCTGTGATACACGAGAATACAGTTCTATATTTTGCTTTCCTTTGCGAACTTTGCGCCCTTTGCGTCTTTGCGTTGAGATTTTGACCTGGACCGGAGCGAGCGAGGTGAGTCAGTCCACCATCTCGGCCGACGACACCTGCAAATGCCTGCGCGCCGAGTCATATTCCTCCCGCAGGCGCTCGACCAGCTCGCGCACAGGAGGGACGTCGTCGATGTTGCCCACGCCCTGCCCCGCACCCCAGATATCCTTCCAGGCCTTGGTCCGGCCGGAGCCGAAGTTCATAGAAGACTTGTCCACGGGAGCCAGATTGTCCGGATCAAGGCCCGCCGCCGTGATGCTCGCCTTCAGATAGTTGCCGTGCACACCTGTGAAGAACGGCGTATAGACGATGTCCGCGGCACTGGAGTCCACGATCATCTGTTTGTAGGCACCGACCGCGTTGGCCTCGCGGGTGGCGATGAAACGCGTGCCGACGTAGGCAAAGTCCGCGCCCATCGCCTCGGCGGCCAGCACCCCGGCCCCGTCGGTGATCGCACCGGACAGCGCGATCGGACCGCGGAAGAAACGCCTGACTTCGCGCACCAGCGCGAACGGGCTGAGCATGCCGGCGTGGCCGCCGGCACCGGCACAGACCAGCACCAGTCCGTCCGCGCCGGCCTCCAGCGCCTTCTCGGCATGGCGGATGCTGATCACGTCGTGGAACACCACCCCGCCGTATTGATGAACCCGCTTGACCACGTCGTTCGGCGATCGCAAGCTGGTGATGATGACCGGCACGCGATGCCGCACACAGGCATCGAGATCGCCTTCCAACCGGTCGTTCGAGTGGTGGATGATCTGGTTCACCGCATAGGGTGCGATTCTCGCATCCGCATGCGTCTGGCGATGGCGAGCGAGCGCGTCCTCGATGCGGTCGAGCCACTCGTCCAGTACCTCTGCGGGGCGCGCGTTCAGCGCCGGGAAGGATCCGATGATCCCGCTTTTGCATTGCTCGATGACCAGGTCCGGGTTGCCGACAATGAACATCGGCGCGCCGATCACCGGCAGCACCATCTGGTTTCGCAGTTTTTCGACTAAGGCCAAGCTGAATCCTCCGCCCTGTTGGAGCCGCGTAACTTGCCTGCGAGCGGCAAGCGCGTCAAGCGGGTTCGGCGCTCGCCGCCGTCACCTGACACCCGTAGAGGCGTCCGCCGATCCCACGGCAGCCCGTTGTTACGCCGCTCCCGCAGGCTGCATCCAACTCGCGGACCCGGGCGTAAATGCAGTTGGACGCGCCACCACGACGGCAGATCACGCGGCCGGGGGTAAGCGTTCGTGCCGCGCGCCGGCTTCAGCCGGCACGCGGTCACCGCGGGAAGCGGGACATTCGGCTGGGCGCAAACAAGTCCGTCCGAAAACGCGACCCATTTGAGAAACCTTTGCAAAGAAGGAGGCTGGGAATGGACGTTAATCGCAGATTGGTCAGCGCGGCAATCGCCACCGCGGCAGCAGCGCTGTTTGCAACCGGAGTGGTCAGCACCGCGACTGCCCAGGAGGTGAAGGTCAAGTGTTACGGGGCCAACGCCTGCAAGGGAAAGAGCGAGTGCAAGACATCCATGAGCGGGTGCAAGGGCAAGAACGCCTGCAAGGGCCAGGGCTTCGAACAGATGACCGAGAAGGCCTGCGTCGAAAAACTGGGCCGCACCTGAACCACGGCTTGCATGATAGAGAGGACGCCTTCGGGCGTCCTCTTTTTTCAACGCCAAGATCATTGCAAATCTCACCACGAAGGCACGAAGAACACGAAGAAACACGAAGAGAAACTCGAGGAAGAAACTCGCGAATACGGATGTGTGGCGGGACTGAGAATCGCCTACGATATCGGAAAGGCACTCAGCGTAAGGAGTGCCCCGTAAATTGCACCCGAGAATGCGACAGGTCAACGGCCATCCGACCGGTTACCTGCCGTCGCTCTTCTTCGTGTTCTTCGTGCCTTCGTGGTAAGAACTTTGGTTTGTCCCTGCTTCGCGTCCTTTGCGTCTTTGCGGTGAAAGGGTTTTTCGTTGGGGCTATACTGGTCCCATAACGTTCCAATCGACCGTACCGGGGGATGCGATGGGTGACATGCTGATGGAGCAGCGCGCGGGTTTCAAATCCATGAAGGAGAGCACGAAGGCGGACTGGGACATCATCGTTGCGCGCTACCAGCCGTTCGCGAAGGAACTCCCGGACCGGATCCTCGCGCACTTGCGGCTGCTGGACGGCGACTCCGGCGGCTTTGCGGTGGACCGCCTGCAACACTCGCTGCTCACCGCCACGCTCGCGCACAGGGGCGGCGAGGACGAGGAGTACGTGGTGTGCGCGCTGCTGCACGACGTCGGCGACACGCTGGGCTCCTGGAATCACCCGGAAGTCTCCGCCGCCATCCTCAAGCCCTTCGTATCGGAGGCCAACCACTGGATGGTGGAGAAGCACGGAATATTCCAGGGCTATTTCTTCTTCCAGCACGTCGGCATGGATCGGAACATGCGCGAGCAGTTTCGCGGCCACCCCCACTTCGAGCGCACGGCGCGTTTCTGCGAGATCTACGACAATCCTGCGTTCGACCCCGGGATGGAATGCGCGCCGCTGGAGTTCTTCGAACCGATGCTGCGGAAGGTATTGTCGTACCCGAAGAATTCGATCTACAAGAATACCTGCGAGATGTAAGGCGGGCGCTGACGCTGGTGACTGGTGACTGGTGACTGGTGACTGGTGACTGGTGACTGGTGACTGGTGACTGGTGACTGGTGACTGGTGACTGGTGACTGGTGACTGGTGACTGGTGACTGGTAAGTAGAAAAAGTTTAGGTCATTACTTTCATCGCTCCACCCATATTCTCCACTGAACAATGGCCGGGAAATGCAAGCATCTGTCTGAGGTCCGCGACGTGGCGCCGAGCGCGCAAGGCTGCGAGGACTGTCTGAAGACCGGCGACTCCTGGGTGCACCTGCGGATGTGCCTGAGCTGCGGCCATGTCGGCTGTTGCGACAGCTCGAAGAACAAGCACGCCACGAAACATTTCCAGGCCACCTCCCATCCGGTCATGAAGTCCTTCCAGCGGGGCGAGCAATGGGGATGGTGCTACGTGGACGAGATTTACCTTCAGTTCTAGAAGACCGGCCGCCGCCACAGCGCGGACGGCTTAACACTGCTAATGGAATCCCGCTGCAAATTCCCGGCAAGCGGTTGCCCGGTTCCCCAGTGGCACTAAACCCATGACCGTCCCACCAGCTGCGCGCGGCCATCCGCTCTGGCCGCTACCGTTAATCGCGGCATCGCTCATGGTAATCGCGGCGGTGAGCGCGTGGTGGATCTCGGTCGCTCACGATTACATCCCTTACTGCAATCCCTTCGTCGACGGTTGCGTGTCGATCAGCCGTGCCGCGCGCCATGGCCTGGGGAATCACATTTTCCGTGCGCTGATGTTGCCGTCGGCAACGATCCAGGGTGCGACCTGGCTGCTGTGCGCGGCGTGGCTGGCACGTTCCGGCGCCACTGGCCGGTCTCTTCGATGGCTACCGTGGCTGGGTATTGTCGCCGCGATTTTTCTGGTCGTGTACGGGACTTTTCTTGGCACCGAGGGTGGCATGTACCGATGGCTGCGCCGCTACGGTACCGTCGTCTACTTCGGCTTTACCTACGTTTGCATTCTGATCGCAACCGGACACATACGGCGCCTGGTGCGCACCGGCGCGCTCGCGGTACCCGCGCGCATGGACGTTATGCTGATGATTCTGGCAGGCGTGACGATGCTGGTCGCCATCGCCCACGTTTTCGTCGCGCCGATGCTCGAGGAGCAGCTCAAGGACAGGCTGGAGAACGTGGTCGAGTGGTACATCGGGCTTTCGTTCACGCTGTTTTTTCTCGCGCTCGCCTGGCTATGGCGGCATGCGCGCGTGTCCCTGCGCCTGCAAGATTGAGCCGGCGGCGGATCGGGAAGCCGACAGGACGCGACAACAGGCCTCTGCTTCCGCAGGAATGAAAACGGGCACCGCAAGGTGCCCGTCTCGTTATCCGCCCCGGCAGTTGGCGGCAGTCAGCGGACTTACGCGACGGCGCGCCGGGAACGGCCGCGCCGTTCATTGAAGCGCCGGTCGGGGAACCCGACAGTCTGACGCGCCAGGCGGCGGTCTTGCCCGCGTTTATCGCTGTCCGCCCGCTGTTCGCTGGTCTGCGTAGGGGAATAGGCCTGATACCCGGTCAACAGCGCATTGTGCAAGAGTTGAATGCTGCGCTTTGCGGCAAGCATGGCGCGCGTCTGCATCTTCTCGGTGCTGGCGTAGCGCTTGACGATCTCCAGCGCGATCTTGGGATGAAGGTCGTCGTAGTGCGCGTGCTCGCGGAACCACTTGTAGGTCTTGGGCCCCATCTCGACGCCCGGTTGGCCCCGGTAGGCTTCGAAGCCCGCCGTCACTTTGCGGGCAATGTCGCCCGCCACGCCCTCGATCGCGAAGCTGGTGGCC
>DASYUW010000292.1:0-5269 GCA_036000845.1 Burkholderiales bacterium | reverse complement strand
CAATAGCGTGTCGACCACCGGCCTGACGCGTGTCTCCGCGGTCAGATCCCCGGAGGGGCCCCTCTTCCGCGCTCCGACACGCACGGCGAGGACTCGTAACACCGCATGGCGCCGATTCTCGCCGGGTTTTCAGCCGCGAATCAGCGGAACAGGACACTAGGTGTGCTCAGCGCTTCGCCAGAAACTCCCGGGCCCGCGCCAGTTCCGGACGCTCGGTATCGTGATTCGTGGCCAGGCTCTGCAGTTTCAAGTAGTAGTCGCGGGCGGCGCCGGAATTGCCGGCGGCTTCGGCTGCGCGGGCTGCGCCGGAAACGCTTCGATAGCGGTTGGCATCGCGCCTCAGCGAGCGCTCGTACTCTGCCAGGGCCCGCGCCGGCTGACCGCTTTCCATCAGCATTTCCGCCAGCAGCTCGCGTGAGGGTACGATGTTGCCCGGCGTGACCGGATGCTTGTCGCTCGCCTCTTCCGCCTCGGCGGCGGCACGCATCGACTGCAATGCCTCGTCATGGCGTTTTTCCGCGAACGCGATCCAGGCGTTGACCGTTTTGATCTGAAAATCCGTCTGCCCGGCCCAGTATCCGATCTTCGCGGCGGTCATGGCGTCTTTGAGCGCCTGCAGGCGTTGCAGATCGCGGCGCGCAGCGTTGATATCGCCGGTGCGGGCCGCGCCCAACCCGCGGGCGAATACCAGGATCGCTTCCGCCTGCGGGAATTTGCTCCACGCCAGATCGGGCGGTGACAATTCAAGCGCCGCCGCCTGCGCCCAGTCGCGGTGTTCCAGCGCAATGCGCGACGGGATCGCGGCAAAAGCATAGGCGGCAGGGAAGTTCTCGACATTCACCTTGTGGATCGCGGCGACCTCGTCTGCGATCTGCTGCGCCGCCTTGTCCTGTGCCTGCTGCAAATGGCCGAACACCATGTAGTCCATCGCGTGCAGCGCATCGTAGGCGCCGATGCCCAGCGTTTTCTCGGACAGCTCGCCCAACGCGGCGCGATACGAGGCGCGGTTGCCCTCCACCAATTCTTCCCACAGTCCGACCCGCGAAAATATATGCGACGGCATGTGCAGGGCGTGCGGCACCGAAGGCGCAATTCCCGCATAGACGCGTGCCGCCGGAAGGCCCTTGTTCGCCAGTTCTGCGTAGTCGTAAGTGTGGATCAGGTAGTGCGGTACACCCGGGTGGTTGGGGTAGTTCCCGAATAGCGGCTCCAGAATCCCCGCCGCCTTGAGCTGGTTGGCAAATGACTTGTCGGTGGGCAGCGCGGTGGCATCCAGCACCAGCGCGTACAGGATCTGCGCCTCGATATCCTGTTGATGGCGCCGTGTAACCCCTTCCATCGCCTTTTCGAACGCAACCATCCGGGCCCGGTGGTCGCTGCTGTCCCAGTCTTTCAGGAACACGCCCAGTGCGGCGATGTAGTCGCGCTCGCGCTCACTATTGGCGCCGATGCGCTGCGCCTCGGCCACGGCGGCGGCGGCCGCCTTCATTGCATTCGGGTTGGCGGGCCAGGCAAACGGATTGCCCATAGACATGAACGCGATGCCCCACTGCGCCATGGCGCACTGCGGATCAAGCTCCAGCACCCTGGCAAAGGACTTCTTCGCGGGATCGAACCAGAACGAGTGAAACAACGCCATCGCGCGATTGAATTCCTTCTGCGCGGCTGCGCTGCAGGAGACGGGAAAGTTCACTTCGCCGAGTTTCTCGGGAGGAGCGCCCCGTGGCACAGAGTCGTCCTCGTGAGTCCACGCACTGGGCATGCCAGCGCCAAGAAACACGGATAAACAAAATGCAGATACTAGCGTCATGTACTTCATGGCCAGGTCCCCCTTTGGTCGAGAGCGTCCCTTGGACATTGGCAATCGCAATATTGACAACGCCACGCCCCCGCCTGTGACGGCAGGTGCGAGACCAGATTGCGCCTGCCGCATCCGTCGAGTCAAGGCTGCCGGGTCCGGCCGACTTCGTTGCTCATTGAATCCCGCGTCCACTGCCGTTCTGTCGAACCAGACGCGCTGTGGCGCCCGTCTCAGCCGCGGCGTAACATTGCGCTCATGCGCTGCCCCTACTGCGAGAGCCAGAACGTCGCACTGGCCCCGGAAGCCGTGCAAAGCCATGCGCTGCAGCATCCTGATTATTATCAGTGCGGCGACTGCGGCAAACGGTTTTCGGTGACCAAAGCGCCCCGGCCGGGCGCCGCAAACCGGCCCGCCGCTCCCATGCCCAAAGCCCAGGTATTCAGGCGGGCACGGGGCAATCCGCGCGGGGCCCGCGGACGATGACCCAACGGATGTGGAGCGCGAAGTCGAGTTCGTCGCCCGGCCGACGCAAGGTTAAGACTTTAGAAAGACCGTGACGATCGTGGCGACGTGACGACGCAGATTCTTACTGCTGACCTGAGGCAAAAGCTTCACACGGAGAATCCGGTTCGTCTATCTACCAGGCATGGTTATTCACCTGGACGTGCGTTGCGTGCGGCGAACGACTGGGTTTTGACTTTGACCGAGCCCTGAGTCCCGGGCTTTTGTTTTTCCCCCGTCACGTTCGTAGATCTTCACCCCCTTGTTTTCGGTAGGCGCGCGCTCACCGACCGCAACGCCCATCGCGAAAGCCAGCCCCAAGCCCAGGGCCGCTGGCGCAATGGCATACACATTTCTGTAACGCATGGTGAACCTCCTCATCGGTTCTGATTAGGAAGATTCCCGGCACACGAAGAATCGTACGCCGCGGCGACGGGCAAGTCAGCCGACGGAAAACCCGGATCCCGGCGCCGGATTTATTTGCGTTCGCCCATCGGCCCGATTTGAAGTACATTGCGAACGCGATCATTTTTTCCCTTGGGGACGACTCGACAAAACATGACCAATACCTTCACGTTCTTCCGTTCGCTGATCGCCGATCCACGGCGGGTTGCGGCGATCGCGCCGTCGAGCCCGGCGCTGGCCAACGCCATTACTGCAGAGATCACGCCGGTCTCCGCCCCAGTTATCGAACTGGGGCCCGGCACCGGGGTATTCACCAGAGCGCTGCTTGCGCGAGGGGTCCCCGAAGACAAACTGACCCTGGTCGAATACGGACCCGACTTCGCACGCATGCTGCAGTCGCGCTACCCGCGTGCGCACGTTCTGCGGATGGATGCGGCACACCTGAAGTCGGTCGAATTGTTCGGCGGCGAACCCGTCGGCGCGGTGGTCAGCGGGCTGCCGCTGCTGTCGATGCCTGCGAACGAGGTGATCGCCATACTGGACGGTGCGTTCGCGCACATGCGTGCCGACGGAGCGTTCTACCAGTTCACCTATGGCCCTCGCTGTCCGGTTCGCCGCTCCATTCTCGAACGGCTCGGACTCAAGGCGGTCCGCATCGGCGGCGCACTGGCCAACATGCCGCCCGCGTCGGTCTACCGCATCCGCAGGCGGCCACAATTTCGAACATCGGTGCCGGGAATGCCCATTCACCTGCACAGCGGTAACAGCGACGCCATGTAACGGAGCTACGCCACCGGAGAGATCGACATCCGGCGACCGACTGGTGGCCGGCCATCGCGAAATCCTTTTTGACGGTCCATACTGAAGGGCATGAAACACGACATCGATCCCCTCGGTCAGCGGCTGCCGATCAAACTGGATACCACGTCCAACGGCGAATTCGTGCCGGTGCCGCTCTCTCTTGTGAACCGCGCGGCCAATGAGCTTGCGCAGCAAGCCGCGACTGACAATGCCAAACGGCTAGGCCTCCGCCGGCGCGATTTCCTGCTGTCGGCCTGCGGCGCGGCGAGTACCCTGCTCGCGTTCAATGCTGCCAATGCGGCAGCCGGAAAGACCGGTGGTTTTTTCGATCTCCGCATCGAGGCTGCGCTCGAGCCGCAGCTCGCGCAGGCCAGCCTGGAAAAAGCCGAGTTCATTTTCGACGTGCAAGGCCATTTCGTCGACCCCACCAGTGCCTGGCTGAAGTCGGCACCGGAGTCGGCATTCAAATTTGCGCTGAAGGGCGGATGTGCGCTGAACGACAATTCGGGGCCACGCAGCCATCTCGCGTGCCTCACCCCCGACGAGTTCCTGAAGGATGTGTTCCTCGACAGCGACACCGATATGATGGTGCTGTCCTTCGTGCCGGCCCGGCGTGACGCCTCGCCGCTCACGATCGAATCGGCGGACGCGGTACGCCGGATCGTGGACCGCATGGAAGGCAGTCATCGGCTGATGATCCATGGGCGCGTCAACCCGAACCAGCCCGGCGACGTCGAGGACATGGAGGAGCTGAGAGACCGCTGGGGCGTGAGCGCCTGGAAGACTTACACCCAGTGGGGCCTCGACGGCAACGGATTCTTCCTGTCGGACGACGTCGGCATCCGCTTCATTGAAAAGGCGCGCGCGCTCGGCGTAAAGGTGATCTGCGTGCACAAGGGATTGCCGTTCGGGAAGAAGTCCTACGAGCACAGCCAGTGCAGCGACATCGGCGTGGTCGCAAAGCGCTTCCCCGACGTGAGCTTCCTGATCTATCACTCGGGATTTGTCCCCGGCGTCACCGAGGGTCCGTTTGTCGGCAAGGGTGCCGACGACGGCATCGACACGCTGATTCGCTCGCTGATCGAGAACGACGTCAAGCCCAGAGCCAATGTCTACGCCGAACTCGGCAGCACCTGGCGCTTCCTCATGCGCGATCCGCAACAAGCCGCGCACGCACTCGGCAAGCTGCTGAAGTATTGCGGGCCGGAAAACGTGCTGTGGGGGACCGACTCGATCTGGTACGGCTCGCCGCAGGATCAGATCCAGGCGTTCCGCACCTTCCAGATCTCAACGGCGTTTCGCGACATGTACGGATATCCGCAAATTACGCCGCAGCTTCGCGCCAGGATATTTGGGTTGAACGCGACCCGACCCTACAAGATCAGCGCGGAAGAAGTGAAGAAACGGGCCCGCGGCGACCGCGTCGCGCGCGAGCGTCTCGCCTACCTCGAGAATCCCATGCCCCACTACCTTACGTATGGGCCCACGACGCGGCGCGAATTCCTCAACCTGGTCAGGTGGAACGGCGGATCACGCGCGTAGATCTGGTGACTGGTGACGGGGAAAAGCAAGGATGAAGGATGAAGGCGGAAGGATGAAGGAAAAACAAAAGCCGTGAACGTTGACTGGTGACTGGTGACTGGTGACTGGTGACTGGTGACTGGTGACTGGTGACTGGTGACTGGTGACTGGTGACTGGTGACTGGTGACTGGTGACTGGTGACTGGTGACTGCAAGAGTCTATGCGACTCTTGTTTCGTT
>DASYUW010000291.1:0-8929 GCA_036000845.1 Burkholderiales bacterium | reverse complement strand
GGCGATCATCGGGCAGGGACTGGGCGAATCGGTCGGCCTGATCACCGACGGACGCTTTTCCGGCGGCACCTGGGGAATGGTGGTCGGGCATGTCGCGCCAGAAGCGTATGTCGGGGGCAACATAGCGCTGGTCGAGGAAGGCGATGCGATCACCATCGACTCCGACAAGAGGTTGATCCAGCTCAACGTCCCGGATGACGTGCTGGCGAAACGTCGCCAGTTGTGGAAACAGCCGGTGCCGCGCTATACCCGCGGTGTGATGGCGAAATACATGAAGCTGGTATCCACCGCGAGCAGGGGCGCCATTACCGACGATTGATGCGCATTCGGATTTTGATCGAATAGACTTTTATGGGGCGGGGCGCGGAACGCGCGCGGGGTTTACTATAATTCGATCCGTGAGAGAGAAAAACCCTTTCCATCGTTCCCGCGCAAGTTTGTGCCGCTTCGCCATATGAAAAGCACTTGCTTTGCTGTGAGTGTCGTGAAACGGCGATGCCGCCGCGATCATTCGAAGACTTTGCGCCAACCACTGCCTTGAAAATTTTCGGATTCGCCGCCTATTCCGGCAGCGGCAAGACAACCCTGATCGAAAACCTGGTCCCGATATTTGTCGCGCGCGGACTGAAGGTGTCATTGATCAAGCATGCCCATCATGCCTTCGACGTGGACCAGCCGGGCAAGGATTCCTACCGTCACCGGCAGGCCGGCGCCTCCGAAGTGCTGGTGAGTTCGAGCGCACGCTGGGTACTGATGCACGAGTTGCGCAAGGAAGCCGAACCGGAGTTGCCGCAGTTGCTGGAACGGCTTTCGCCCTGCGACCTGGTGCTGGTGGAGGGTTTCAAGCAGCAGCCGATTCCGAAGATCGAGATCCACCGCCGCGCGGCCGCAACGCCGTTGCTGCATCCGGATGACCCCCATATCGTCGCCATTGCCACCGATGTCGATCTCGAAACCCGTCTGCCCCGGTTCGGGCTCGACGACTACGAGGGCATCGCCCGGTTCATCCTGAGTCACGCAGGGATGCGCTGAACCGGCAAGTTGGGGATAATATCCACATATGAAACCAGACGACTCCCGCATCACCACCATCGAGGTGCTGTACTTCGCGCGGCTGCGCGAAGCGTTCGGTTGCGACAGCGAGCAGGTCGCCGTTCCCGAATCGGTAAAGGATGTGGCCGGCCTGACCGCGTGGCTCAGGCAAAGAGGCGCAGCATGGGCACATGAGCTGGCGCCGGGCAAGCCGGTTCTCATTGCCGTCAACCAGGACATGGCCGGCGCCGAGACGGCCATCAGGAGCGGCGACACGGTGGCGCTGATGCCGCCGGTAACGGGGGGGTAGAGTGTCCTGTTCCGCTAATTCGCGGGTTTTCCGATCGATGATGGATTGCTGTCAAATAAATTGTGGAACCGGCTTTCAAGGTTCCAGAGTTGCCCCACGAATTAGCGGAACAGGACACTGACGTGACGGTACGAGTGCAGACTGGGGACTTCGACATCGGCGCCGAGATTGCGGCAATGCGCCGCGGCAATCCCGAGGTCGGCGCAGTGGCGAGCTTCATCGGCGTGGTGCGCGACTTGAACGAAGGCGACCGCGTTGCCGAGATGACGCTCGAGCATTACCCGGGCATGACCGAGAAGGCATTGGAAAAAATGGTCGCCGAAGCCCAGTCGCGCTGGGAGATCTATGACGCGCTGGTCATCCATCGGGTCGGCACGCTCAAGCCGGGTGACCAGATCGTGCTGGTGGTGATTACCGGCGCGCATCGCGGCGAGGCTTTTCAGGCCTGCGAATTCCTGATGGATTATCTCAAGACCCGCGCGCCGTTTTGGAAGAAGGAAACCACGCCAGGAGGGTCGCGCTGGGTCGAGGCACGCGAGAGCGACGACGTGGCCGCAGACCGCTGGTCCTGATCGCGCAGATTCCGATGGCGCAGGCCAGGTCGAGGAAGCATGCGGCGAAAGGCACTCTCAGGCCGCAAATCCGTATCATGTTCCGCAAGGCCATCGCCATGGGTCCGGGGAAGGCGGATCTGTTGCAGGCCATCGGTGAAACCGGCTCGATTTCGGCGGCAGCGAGGCGCATGAAAATGTCGTATCGCCGCGCCTGGTTGCTGGTGGACACCATGAACCAGTGCTTCGACGGGCCGCTGGTCGAAACCGCCACCGGCGGCAGCCATGGGGGCGGGGCCCGAATCACCGAGCTGGGCAAGGAAGTGTTGCGGCGCTACCGCGAAATGGATGCAAAGGCCTCGGCAGCCGTTTCGAAAGAGATCATTGCGTTCACCCGCCTCATGACCCGGCAGCCCGAGTCCTGATCCGGCCGCGGTCTTCCGTTTGGCGTTTCTCTTGACGCAGTGCAGGTACGAAGGTTAGTCTTTGTCACCGTTATATACTTCTGTATACGACGCCGTGCCATTAATCCGATTTCCTCCAACGTATCCGGTCCCCAGAACATGACATCCGCTGAGGTGATGGTTCCGCTGCTGCTGACGCTGAGGGTGGCCTGCTGGGCAACGTTGTTTGCCACCGCGTTCGGCGTGCTGGTTGCCCACACGATTGCCCGGTCGCGCTTTCCGGGCCGCGATCTGCTCGACGCGGCGATGACGCTGCCGATGGTGATGCCGCCAACCGTCCTCGGCTACTACATCCTGGTGCTGGTGGGACGGCGCGGTCCCATCGGGTCATGGCTGGATTCGACGTTTGGCGTTACGCTGATTTTCACTTGGCAGGGCGCAGTGATCGCTTCGACACTCGTGGCATTCCCTCTGGTATACAAGGCTGCGGCCACTGCATTCGAGGGCGTCGATGCGCAGTACGAGCAGGCAGCGCGGGTGCTTGGCAAGTCCGAGTGGGCGGTATTCCTGCGCGTGACCCTGCCTCTGGCGTGGCGCGGCATTCTGGCCGGTTCGATGCTCGGTTTCGCGCGGGCGCTCGGCGAATTCGGCGCCACGCTGATGGTAGCGGGCAACATCCCTGGCAGAACACAGACGCTTTCCATCGCAATTTACGACGCAGTCGAAGCCGGTCGGGACGAGGTGGCCAACTTTCTGGTGATCGTCACCTCGGTCGTCTGCATCACCATCCTGGTGGCATCGGGCAAGCTTCTCAAGCCGCGCTACGCGGGTTGAGCGATACGACGATGCGCATCGAAGTGTCGATCCGGAAAACGCTGCGCTCCAAAGCGCGCGAGTTTCATCTTGATGTGACGTTCACCTGCCAGGACGACGTCAGCGTCGTCTTCGGGGCATCCGGATCGGGCAAGTCGGCGACATTGAGGGCGATCGCCGGCCTGGACCGGCCGGACAGCGGGCGCATTGTCGTGGACGGCAGAGTGCTGTTCGACTCGGCATGCGGAATCGACGTTCCGGCCCGCATGCGCTCGGTCGGGTACGTGTTCCAGGACTACGCGCTGTTTCCGCACCTTACCGTCGAAGAGAACGTGGCGCTTCCGGTGAATCCGTGGTGGCGCCGGCGGCCGGCCAGAGATGCGGCCAATCGGGTCCGGGACTTGCTGGATATCTTCGAGATCGGCAGCCTGGCGCAAAGCTATCCGTGGCAGATCTCCGGAGGTCAGCGCCAGCGCGTCGGACTGGCGCGCACGCTCATCAGGAAGCCCGCAATTCTGCTGCTCGACGAACCGTTCGCGGCACTCGATCCGCTGTTGCGTATCCGCATGCGCCAGGAGCTGCTGAGTACACAATGGCTGTTCAAAGTGCCGATGTTGGTGATTACGCATGACCCGCAGGACGTGGCGGGGCTGGCTGAGAACCTGGTGGTCCTGCACAAGGGGAGGGTGGAGCGGACCGTGGATCTCAAGGGCGCGCCGTATCGGGACGAGAAGGGCATTCCCGTGCGCGGCGTCATTCGCCGCATGCTGATGGACACCTCGGTCGATTCCAACGGCGCGGCGGCATCGATCCCGCTTCGCGCAGCGCGCTAGTTTTTTCTTAGATTGCGTTATATCGATCAGAATATTACGAGCCGTGGTGCAAACAGAGCCGTCCGAGTACAGGAACAACAAAGGAGAAACCGGATGAGAAAAGCAAACCATCGATGGAAAAAGAATGCCGCCGCGATTGCCGGCACCTTCCTGTTTGCTGCAGGCCCGGTTCAGGCCCAGGATTCTTCGGAGCGGCTTCAGGAGCTCGAGCGGGCGGTGAAAGAGCTCTCCAGTGAAATCGACACCCTCAAGGGAGCCGACACCAAAGCCGCGGCAACGATCCAGAAGGTGGATTCCGAAGTTCCGACGGTCGTCTGGCGCGAGGGCGTGGAGATCAACGATCCCCGCGGCGACTGGTCGCTACGAGTCTTCGGCCGCGGTCAGCTCGACTACCGTCAGTTCGATCCGAACGGCGCTGCGAACACTTTCTCCATCCGACGCGCCAGACTTGGCGCAGGCATCACCTTCATGGAGGACTACGGACTTACGATCGAGGGGGAATACGCCACCGGAAGCGCGCAAGGGGCGGCCACACAGGGCACCGCTATTACCAATGCCTACATGGATTTCAACTGGTTCAGCAAGGCGCGCATCCGCGCCGGGCAGTTCAAACCGCAGTTCGGTCTCGAGAACACTGCATCGGCTAACTTCAGCGACTTTCAGGAGCGGGCATTGACGCAGAACCTGATCCAGAACCTGAACTACGACCGCGGAATCATGGTGCATGGCTCGCCGATCAAGGGACTGAACTATAGCGTAACCTTAGGCAACGGTACCGGACTCAACCTGGAAGAGCGGCAGGGCACCCGCCAAGAGCTTGACGCAGACGGAAAACTTCTTACAGCGAGACTCACCGCGGATTTCGCCCAGTTCCTGGACGTAAAGGACTCGTTGATCCATATCGGCGCTTCGTACAAGAGCGGCGCGGTGGCGAACGCTTCCGCCAACGGGTTCATCGCTGCCAGCGGCCAGACCGAGGGGCGTGGGGTGATTTTCTTCAACCCGGAAGCCTTTGCAGCTACTGGGGTCGACGCCTCGAACGTCGATCGCACGCTTTCGCTTGGAGAACTTGCCCTTGCGTGCAAGTCAGTGAAGCTGCAGGCGGAGTACTGGGAGGCCCGGTACGTGGGCACTCGCACTACCGCGCCAGTGACCTCCTTCGACAGGAAAATAGAGTCAGGGTATGTGAGCGTACTCTGGCTGGTCACCGGCGAAAATTATCTGGATTCCTACAGCAGTGGGACCTTCGGCCGAATCCGCCCGCGCAACAATTTCTCGATGGATGAAGGCGGCGGTCGGGGTGCTTGGGAGCTCGGCGTTCGCTACAGTTTCTTCGACGCCGGCGACTTTGACGCGGCCGGTATCGGTGTTGCCAACACCGGACGCGTCTCAACAGCCGGCACCGGTGTCACGGCATCGACCCCCACCCGGGAAGCAGATGCGTGGACACTCGGCGTCAAATGGATGCCAAATGCTTATACGCGGCTGATGGCGAACTATACGGTCACCGAGTTCGATACGCCGATTGTCGTCAACGGCATTACCATGGAGGAGGAAAAGTCGCTGACTCTGCGCGCTCAAGTGGATTTCTAAAGCGCCGACGGACAGCAGAGGTTGCGATGAGAACTCTGAGCAGGACTGCGTTCGCGGTGATAACGGTTTTCTGGATCGGTTGCGCGGCTGCCGCCGATCTGGTGATTTCCGCCGCCACCAGCTTGACCAATGCCTTTACCGAAATCGGCAAGGAATTCGACCAGAGCAATCCGGGTCAAAAGGCAGTATTCAATTTTGCCGGTTCGGGCGCCCTGCTTCAGCAGATTGCGCGCGGCGCACCGGTGGACGTATTCGCTTCGGCCGACCAGGAGACCATGGATCGCGCCGCTAAACAGAACCTGATCGTGGGCTCGTCGCGCGCGGATTTCGTACGCAATACGCTGGTCGCCATTGGGCCGAAGGGTACGGGTTCCGCGCCGAAGTCTTTCGAGGACCTGAAGAATGCGACCGTTACCCGGTTGGCGATCAGCAACCCCGCGAGCGTGCCCGCCGGGCGTTACGCCAGGGAGGCGCTGGAAGCGGCCGGTCTGTGGGATGCGGTGAAGGCAAAGGCGCTCAACACCCGGAATGTGCGCCAGAGTCTGGATTATGTGGCGCGTGGAGAAGCGGATGCGGGGTTTGTCTACCGCACCGACGTGGCGGTCATGGCCAACAAAGTCGAGGTACTGTTCGAGGTGCCGACCAGGACGCCGATCCTGTATCCGATTGCCGCGGTGAAGGGCAACGGCAACGAAAACAATGCCATGAAGTTCATCGACTATGTGCGCTCGGATGCCGGACAGAGGATTCTTGCAAAATACGGTTTTCGTAAACCTTGATCCACCGGAACCCTCCCCCGCACGCGGACTAAGAGGAAATTTGATCCGCGCTTTTTTGCCTCTTTCAGCAGAATTACTACGCACGCTTTTTTGGTTACACTTGCCTCCCTCGGGACACGTTTACTCCCTCTCCGCATCTTGACGTTTCCTCCCTCTCCACTTGTGGAGAGGGACGGGGTGCTGTCAGGGAGAGAGGACAGGAGTGAGGTGGAGGCTGGATGACAAGCGCTGGATTTCTTGCGGTGGGAGTGGGCGCGGCCCTGGGCGCGTGGCTGCGCTGGTGGCTCGGGCTGCTGCTCAACCCGGTATTTCCTACGCTTCCGTACGGCACGCTCGCAGCCAATCTGATCGGCGGATACCTGATCGGCGTGGCGGTGGAGTTGTTTGTTCATCACGCCGGCATGCCGCCTGAGGTTCGGCTGTTCATCATCACCGGTTTCCTCGGCGGCCTCACCACGTTTTCCACATTCTCTGCCGAGGCGGTCGGCCTGCTTACGCGGCAGCAATACGCCTGGGCGTCCGCGCTGATTCTGTCTCACTTGCTGGGTTCGCTGGCCATGACCATTCTCGGAATCATGACCGTCAAGGCGATGCGGGGTTGATCATGGCTCAGGGAGTGCATCTCAAGATTTTCGTAACCGAGCACGAGCGGCACGACGGAGAGTTGCTCTACGAATGGATTCTGGAGCGCGCCAAGAAACTCGGGATCCCCGGTGGCTCGGCATTCCGTGCCATCGCCGGTTTCGGCCGCCACGGCGTGCTGCACGAAGAGGGTTTCTTCGAATTGGCGGGCAATTTACCGGTGCAGTTGGAGTTTATCGTCAGCGCTGCGCAAGCGGATCAGTTGCTTGCAATGATCAAGGAGGCCGGGCTGAACCTGGTGTATGCGAGAATGCCGGTGGAATTTGGTTTGACGCGCGGCAAAGGCTGAGGCCAGCGAGTCACGACTTATCGCGGTAAATCGCAGTATTCAACAGGGCGCGCGCGGCACCGATCACTTCCGACGCGGTTAGTCCCAGCGGGCCGATACCCTGTTTCACCAGTTGATCGGCGGCGAGTCCGTGCAGATGCACGCCGGCGAGCAGTGCCATTGCAGGGTCGGTACCCTGCGCCGCGAGCGCCGCGATGATGCCGGCCAGCACGTCGCCCATCCCCGCCGTTGCCATTCCCGGATTACCGGTGGTATTCACGTACCAGTCACCGTTTTGCAGCGCGCAAATGCTGCCGTTGCCCTTGAGCACGGCACCGCACTTGAACTTCGCTGCCAGTTCGCGCGTGGCGGCAACCCGATCGTTTTGAATGTCTGGGATGGACTTGCCCAACAGCCGGGCGGCCTCGGCAGGGTGGGGCGTGAGCAGCGTCGCGCCGCCGCGAGCCGCGAGAGCCTGCCGCACCTTGGCATCGGCTGCGACCAAGTTAAGTGCGTCGGCATCCACGATCATAGGTGCCGTGTGTCCAAGCAGCGCGGTAAGTGCGTGCAGCGCGGCCTGCGACTGACCGAGACCCGGACCGCAGACGATGCAGTCCAGCCCCTCCATTTTCAACAGGTCCTGCGCCGGTCGCAGCATGAGCTCCGGCTGATCGAGGTCCACGGTCGGCGAGTCGGCAAACAGGCCGACGTACACGCGGCCCGCGCCGAGCCTGAGCGCCGCGCGGCCCGCCAGCAACGCGGCACCGACCATTCCAGACGCCCCGCCGAGGATGCCGATGTTGCCGTACATGCCCTTGTGGCTGTTGCGCGGCCGCAGCTGCAGGATCGCGCCCAGCAGCGCGGATTCGATGCGCCGACCGGCCGGGCCGGGCTTTTCGGGGATCGACACGCCCAGAGTGTCGAGACGCAGTTCACCCGCATGGTCCGGTCCGTCCAAGGTCAGCAGGCCGGGCTTGAGGCCGATGAAGGTGAGGGTGTAGTGCGCGCGTACCGCGCAGCCGAGCACGCGTCCACTGTCGGCGTGCAGGCCTGTGGGAATGTCGATCGCGAGCACGCGGCTGCCGGATGCATTGATCAGTTTCACCAGTTCTGCGTAACGGTCCTCGAGCGGACGTTCCAGCCCTATGCCGAACAGACCATCCACGAGCAGATCCCAGGGCCGTCCGGTGGGAATGGATGTGTGCAGTACGCCGCCGGCCGTCTTCCACTCGACCAGCGCGGCTTTCGCATCCTCGGGAAGTTTCGATTCGACTCCGGTGAACACGACCGTGACATCGAACCACAACTGCTTGAGATGGCGGGCTGCGACCAGTGCGTCTCCGCCGTTATTGCCGGGCCCGGCAAGCAGCAGGATGCGTTTTTCCTTGTCTCCCAGCAGTTCGCGGGCATACTCGGCGACCGCGAGCCCCGCCCGTTCCATCAGCGGCTGCGTTGACGGTTGCGCTAGTGCTGCACGCTCGATCTCGCGGATCTCTCGGGCGAGGAATACCGGAGTAAAGGCTGAAGACATGGAAGGCAGTTTAACCCACCCACCTCACCCCTTCCCCTGATGTTTCCCCGGTTTTGTTTACCAGTTTTCTTTGCGGATCAAAAAGTTGAGTGTAAGGTGTGCAGAAACGGCGCGCGCATGAACGGTTTTTTCTCTGCTGTAGGACCAACCACAGCGGAGGAGGCCGGACATGC
>DASYUW010000290.1:0-21598 GCA_036000845.1 Burkholderiales bacterium | reverse complement strand
CGCTGGGGCGAACCCGGAGATGGCGAAGGCTGACTGATACAAAGACTCACCACGAAGACACGAAGAACACGAAGGAACACAAAGAGGTCAAATTCAAGTTCAGGGTTCCCCTGTGAACATCTGCGTTCTTCGGGTTTCTGTCTCAACTTTCCTTCCTTGGCTTCGGTGTGGCCGGGTGGCTGGGACGGAGCAAGAAAAACACCTATCGCGTCGTTTTTCTTCGTGTGTCTTCGTGTTCTTCGTGACTTCGTGGTGAGATTGTGGTTTGGGGTATTCTGCGCCCAATTGCACTGAGCGACATGACGACATCGATCCCGATCTTTCCGCTCAACACCGTGCTCTACCCCGGCGGCATGCTGCCGCTCAAGATCTTCGAGCAGCGCTACTTGGAGATGACCCGGGACTGCCTACGCGACGCAACCCCTTTCGGCGTATGCCGCATCAGGGAGGGCGCGGAGGTCGGTATGCCGGCACTGCCGGAAGCGGTCGGCTGTACCGCAGTGATCGCAGAATGGGAAATGCCGCATCTGGGTGTGTTTCATCTCAAGACAAGGGGCCAGCAGCCGTTTCGTATTCGCAACCGGACCACACAGTCGAGCGGCCTGATCCGCGCCGAGATCGAGCTGCTGGAGGAGGTTGCCGGAAGCGCGAACGAGGAATCGCTGGTCCTGTGCCGCCGCGTGCTCGAGCAGATCGTCAGCCGCCTCGGTACCGAGTACTTCTTTCCGCCGCTCGCGTACGACGATCCGCGCTGGGTAAGTTACCGGCTGGCGGAAGTCCTGCCGCTTGCTCTCGAAGAAAAGCAGGCGCTGCTCGAGACCCGCGACGACCGCGAGCGCCTGACGCGCCTGCACGGCCTTCTGAAATCGTCCGCATGACGGGCATCAGCCGCCGTCGCGAAGCCGGCGCAGGATCGCGCGCACCGGCGCCGGCACCGCCGCGCCGATCGCATCTTCAACCGTCAACCACACATGGCCCGGCGACTGTGCACGCGGCTCCATCCGCGTCACGCGCAGCAGCGCCGGCGTGATGGTGAGCGCGAAATGGGTGAATCCATGGCGGACCACGGGCAAGGCGCCGTCGGCCTTGACTGCGGCGCCGAAACGGCGGCGCGATAGCGTTGCCGCCTGCGATGAATTGCTGACTTCGGGAAAGCTCCACAGGCCGCCCCAGATGCCGGGCTCCGGGCGCTTTTCCAGCAGAACTTCGCCGTTGCGCTGCAGGATCAGCATGACCGTGGATTTCTCCGACGCGGGTTTTCTCGGCCGCGGCGACGGCAGTTCCGAGACGCGGTTCTCGCGCCTGGCCGTGCACTTATCGCCGAGCGGACAGGCCTCGCAACGCGGGCGGTGGCGAGTGCAGATGCCGGCACCGAGATCCATCAGCCCTTGCGTGTACGCCTCGACATCGCGTTCCGGCAACAACCCGGCGGCGAGTTCCCACATGCGCTTCTCGATCTTTTTGTCGCCGGGGAATCCCGAGATGCCGAAGAAGCGCGCCAACACGCGCTTGACGTTGCCGTCCAGGATCGGCTGGCGGGTGCCGGAGACGAACACCGCAATCGCAGCCGCGGTCGATCGTCCGACCCCCGGCAACGCGGCAATCGCCTCGAATTGCGTCGGGAATACGCCGCCATGCCGTTCGACGACGATGCGCGCGGCGCGGTGGAGATTGCGGGCACGAGCGTAGTAGCCGAGCCCGCTCCAGAACGCCAGCACGTCGTCCTGGTCGGCCGATGCCAGGCTGGCGACGTCGGGGAAACCGGTGATGAAACGCTGGAAGTACGGGATGACTGCAGCGACCTGGGTCTGCTGAAGCATGATTTCGGAGAGCCAGACCGGATAGGGATCGCGCGTGCCCTGCCATGGCAGATCGTGGCGTCCATGCTGGCGTTGCCAGGCAATGACGCGCTCGGCGAATTCGCTCATACCGGATTGTCGCTCAGAACAGCTTCTTCAGCTTTTCCTTGAGTTTGTCTTCCGGCTTCGGCGGCGGCGCTGCTCCCTCGCCTGTGGCGGGCGCTGCTTCCCCAGCCTGCTTCGCCGCCCCCGGCAGCCTGGACTTGAGCTGGTCTTCGAGTTTGCTCTTGAGGTCCTCTTTCTTCGCTTCGAGCTGCTGCCTGGCGCTGTCCGAGAACGCGGAGCCGAATTCGATCTTGTACTTCAGCGCGGTATAGGGCCCCGACGCGCGCACCGGCAGCGTCAGCCCCCGCGTCTCGGCGAGATCCTTTCCGCCCTGGCCGGTGCTGGTCGCCACTGCCACCGCCTTCGCCAGGTAGTTCAGGCTACCTTCCGCGATGTTGATGTCACCCGCGCCGGTCAGGCGCAGGAACGGGGATTTCATCAGTAAATCGTCATTGTGGGCCACGCCTTCGCGAATGAGGAAACTTGCGCTCAACTCTGAGAAGTCGGTCTTTTCGCCGGCGGCTGCTGCCTGCTCGGAATCACGCGTCCCGCCAGTGAACATCGCTTTGGCATTGCGCAGCGACTGCGCCAGGTTGATGCCCTTGAGTGCACCGTCCTTGAGATTGAGCACCGCAGTGCCGTTGAGCGACTTCTTGATCGCGCTCACGGTGTTGCCGGCGGCGATGACGTCCAGCGCGACGTTGCCGCGCCCATCGAGCAGATCCTGGTTCAACGCGTCGCGCAGCAGCGGGCCGATCGTTACGCCGGAGAGGTTTTGCTTGATCGCGAGCTGGTTGTTGATAGCGTTGATCGAGGCCGTACCATTGACGCGGCCCTGATAGAGGTTGGCCGACAGCGGATTCACCTCCAGTCTGCCGCCCTTGGCTCTGACGTCAATCCGCAGGTTCTGCGCTTTCACGTTTGACGCGACCAGCTCGTCGATGCGCAGGCTACCGGCCAAGTTGAGTTTCTTGATCGGCGAAAAATCAATCGGTTGCTCGGCCTGCGGCGCCGATGCCGGTTCGGCGGTCGACCCCTTTTCCTCCGTCGGCGGCAGATAGCGGTCCACGTTGAGCTTGTCGATGGCGATATCGAAGCGGGTGAAGAGCGCCGCGAAGCCGGTCATGCCGACTTTGGCCTTGATGTTACTTTCGTCGAAGTGGGTGGTCAGATCGGCATTCACCTCCTGTTTCTTCAGGTCGGCGTGGGCCGTGCCCGCCAGCGGCACTTTCAGTTTCTTCATCGGCAATGCCGGCGAAGCCAGGTCGAATTCGCCGGCGAGCCTGGACAGTTCGAAACGCTGTGTTTCAAAGTCGGCCGCGATCGGCGTCGAAAGCGTGCCCTTGAGCGCGTTTTCCGCCTGCTTGGCGTCCACCGTAATCAGAACTTCGTGAACCTGCAGCGCCTTGGCCGATCCCTCGATGCCGGAGAACTTGATATTCAGCCCCGCTTCGAGTTGCGGCCCCTGCGCGCTGACGGATGCAGTCAATACGGCGACCGAGAAACTGCGATTCTGCGGGTCGGCGGTCACGTTTCCGGCGCACTGCAGCTTCACGTCCATCTTCGGTTCCGATGACGTGAATGCCGCAGCCAGTTCGAATTTGACCGGCACGCCTGGGGCCACCCGCCCGGTTTCCAGATTGAGGTCCGATACCGTGTACTCGACGCCGGCCGCCTCGTCCTTCCAGTTCACCGCGGCCTTGCTCACCTTGACGCCATCGATATCGAACTTGATCGGCGCCGCGTCCGCGGATGGCGGCGCGGGCGCGGGTGCCGCAGCTTCTTCCGCTCCGAGCAGATCGGCGAAATTGGTCCCGCCGTCCCTGCGCTTGACGAGATTGACGCGCAATCCGTTGAGCTGGACCTGGTCCACCACCACCCGTTTCGACAGCAGCGGGAGCAAAGCCAATGACACCCGCATCTGCTCCAGTGCGGCAAACTCTTTGTCGCTCCTGAACCCCGACAGGCGCGCTTTCCCCAATTGCACGCCGAGCTTTGGGAACAGCGTCAGCCTGATATCGCCTTCGATGGCGAGCGTTCTCTGGGTCTTCTCCTTCACCAGATCGGCAACCTGCTCCTTGTACTGATTGGGATCGAAAGTGGCGGCGATAAACGCCAGCACCCCGGCGAAGATGACTAACAGGCCTCCGACTGCGATGAGGATCCATTTCAAAAATTTCATGAAGCGTGCTCCCGTTTCCAGCTTTCAATTTTGCTCATCACCGCCCGGGAAATCCGCGACGTGGCAGGCGTGCGCGCGGCGGTGGAAAACGAAAAGGCCGATGCACTCAGCCTTTTTGGGGAATGGAGCGGGTGATGGGAATCGAACCCACGTCTAAAGCTTGGGAAGCTTTCGTTCTACCATTGAACTACACCCGCGAACGTTTCTGATTCTACGACAATTTTGCCGGGCTGCTCAACGGAGTCACCATCGCGTTGCGAGCGGCAATGGAATACTGGCCGCCATCCAATACCGTGATCGCGGTTGGTACATGCACTAGAATCGCGACGATCTTGACGTTTTCCCCGTCGGGATGCTCTCCATGCAAAAATCGGATCGTGACGCCTATGTACAGTACGGTTGCGGCTTCTGTGCGCCCGCAACCTGGCGCAACTTCGACGCTTCCCCGACGCTGCGATTCGAGCGCATACCCATTATCGGGTCGCTGTATTCGAGGAATGCGTCGCGCTTCCCCGACAACGTCGAGTATGGCGACATCGTCAGGGGTTTGCCGGTCGCGGATGGCAGCTGCAGGGCCATTTACTGCAGCCACGTTCTCGAGCATCTGTCGCTGGACGAATTCCGCCGGGCATTGCGCAATACCCACGCGCTGCTGCAGGACGGTGCGATTTTCCGGCTGGTGATGCCGGACTTCGAAGAGTGCGTGAAGGCCTACACGTCCAGCCAGGATGCCGAAGCGGCGATCAGGTTCATGTCGTCTTCGGGCCTCGGTACGGACGCCCGTCCGCGTTCGCTCGGGAGCATGCTGTCCGCGCTGTTGGGGCGTGCCCGGCACCACTGGCTGTGGGATTTCAAGGCCGCCCGGCTCGAGCTCGAACGCAGTGGTTTCAGCGAAGTCAGGCGGGCCCGGTACGGCGACTCCTTCGAAGCGAGGTTTGCGGACGTCGAAGAAGAGGCCCGCTGGGCAAACTGCCTCGGTATCGAGTGCCAGAAGTAAACCGGCTGCGAGTGCCCACACTTCAAGCCCCGCGCGCGCCGGTGCCATTACCGGCGATGACGTGCTAGCATGGGCTTGACGTTGATGACCTAACCTTCTTGAAGTGATTGCACTTACGATCAACGGCCAATCGCGGTCGTTCCCGGGCCCCTTGAACGTTGCCCGCCTCATCGAAGAACTGGAACTCAAGGGAAAGCGCATCGCGCTGGAGCGCAACGGCGAAATCGTCCCGCGCAGCCAGTTCGACAAGATCGCCCTTGCCGACGGCGACGCGCTAGAAATCGTCGTGGCCGTTGGAGGGGGATAAGGGCCGTGACTGGTGATTCGTGACTTGTTGAAAACCGAGAGCTTTTTCCAATCACCAATTCCTGATCACTGATCACCGAATTTTCATGGATCAACTCGTCATCGCCGGCAAACCCTACAGTTCCCGTCTGCTGGTCGGCACCGGCAAGTACCAGGACTTCGCGCAGACGCGCGCGGCGGTCGAGGCCAGCGGCGCACAGATCGTCACCGTGGCAATCCGCCGCACCAACATCGGCCAGAACCCGAACGAACCCAATCTGCTCGATGCGCTGCCGCCGTCGCATTACACCATCCTGCCGAATACCGCCGGCTGCTACAGCGCGCAGGACGCGGTACGCACGCTGCGCCTGGCACGCGAACTGCTCGATGGCCACAACCTGGTGAAACTCGAGGTGCTGGGCGACCCGCAGACGCTGTATCCCAACATGGTCGAGACCCTCGCCGCCGCCGAAACCCTTGTGAAGGAAGGCTTCAAGGTGATGGTGTACACCTCCGATGATCCGATCCTCGCCAAGCGCCTGGAGGAAATCGGCTGCGTGGCGGTGATGCCGCTGGCCTCGCTGATCGGTTCCGGAATGGGCATCCTCAACCCGTGGAACCTGCAGATCATCCTCTCAAATGCCAAGGTTCCGGTGCTGGTGGACGCCGGCGTAGGCACGGCCTCGGACGCGGCCATCGCCATGGAGCTGGGTTGCGACGGCGTGTTGATGAACACGGCAATTGCCGCGGCGCGCGACCCGGTACTGATGGCCTCGGCGATGAAAAAGGCAGTCGAGGCCGGGCGCGAGGCATTTCTCGCCGGGCGCATGCCGAAGAAGCTCTACTCCGCCGCGCCTTCGTCACCGATGACCGGGATCATCGGTACCGACTCCAAGGACAAAGCCGCCTGAAGGCTTGTCCCCGCCGTGGCATGCTGGCACGGCTTTGTCAGTGAACGATCCCGGCACCCGGCCGCACATTCGCAGCTTCGTGCTGCGCCAGGGCCGCGTTTCCAACGCGCAGCGCCGTGCAGTGGACACGTTGCTGCCGACGTTCGGCATCGCGTACGCGCCGGCGCCACTGGACCTGGACGCGGCGTTCGGAAGGCCGGCGCCGAAAATCCTCGAGATCGGCTTCGGCATGGGTGAAACAACGGCGCAGATCGCCTTAGCGCACCCGCACAACGACTATCTCGGGATCGAAGTGCATACACCCGGCGTCGGCAGCCTGCTGAGGCTGATCGAGGCCCATGCGCTCGCCAACGTGCGCATCATTCAGCATGACGCAGTCGAAGTGCTGAGCCACATGATCGCTCCCGGCAGTCTCAGCGCCATCCACGTCTTCTTTCCCGATCCCTGGCCGAAGAAGCGCCACCACAAACGCCGTCTGATCCAGGCGCCGTTGGTGCATGTGCTGGCCAGCCGGCTGCGGCCCGGGGGTTATGTGCACCTCGCGACCGACTGGGAGGATTACGCGCTGCAGATACTCGAAGTGTTGTCCGCCGAGACGCAACTCGACAACACCGCCCAGGGTTTTGCCGCGCGCCCCGCTTACCGCCCGCTCACCAAGTTCGAAACGCGCGGGCTGAAGCTCGGCCATCGGGTGTGGGACATCGTGTTTCGGGCCCGGGACCAGGGCTGAGCCGGCCGATGGCCGGCTACAGGAGCGTCGACGCAGAGGACGCAGAGGAGAAAAGAGAGAATACAAAGACGAGGAAGGCGGGCAACACTTATCAAATAGCCGAGATCTCGGCTAATTTCCCGTAATTTCTGTCACGTTCTCTCTGTGTCCTCTGCGTCAACGCTCTTATCCCCGTCCGCAGGACGGCCGATCTTCGTTCTCGTCACAATCGTCACGTCATCGCCGAATCCTTTAGAAATATCTGCAGCAGGTCATTCAGAAATCGCTGCCCCCGCAGCGTCGGCCGTACGCGGAGGTGATCCTGTTCGATCAAGCCCGATCGCTCCGCGGCACCCAGCGCCTCGCGCAACACATGGACCGGCAGGCCGGTGCGCTCCGCGAACAGGCGCAGCTCGAAGCCATCGATGAGCCGCAGCGCATTCATCATGAACTCGAATGGCAGCTCTTCGGCCGCAAGCCGCTGTTCCTGCTGGACCGGGACGCCGGCGGCCATTTTCTCCAGATAGTCGCGCGGATGCTTGACTCGCATCTGCCGCAGGATGCGGTCGGCGAACGAGAGCTTGCTGTGCGCACCGGCGCCGATGCCGAGATAGTCACCGAAGGTCCAGTAGTTGAGGTTATGCCGGGCCTCGCGCCCGGGCCGCGCGAACGCGGAAGTTTCGTAGTGCCGGTAGCCTGCTGAGGCCAGCCGCGCTTCGATCGCTTCCTGCATGTCGGCTGCCACGTCCTGGTCCGGAACCTGCGGCGGATGACGATAAAAATAGGTATTCGGCTCGATGGTCAGGTGATACGCGGATATATGCTCGGGCCCGAAGCCGATGGCCGTGTCGATATCGGCAAGTGTCTGTGCCACGGTCTGTCCCGGCAGTGCGTACATCAGATCCAGATTGAAGTTGTCGAAACTCGCCTGCGCGATCTCGATCGCGGCGCGCGCCTGCGCCCCGTCGTGAATGCGGCCGAGCGCCTTGAGATGCGCAGGATCGAAACTCTGGATGCCGATCGACAGCCGGTTGACTCCGGCAGTGCGGAAATCGACGAATTTCTGCGCCTCGAAGGTTCCCGGGTTCGCCTCCAGCGTGATTTCCGCGTCCGGTGCGAGCGGCAGCCTTGCCCGAATTGCCGACAGCAGCTCATCCAGCGTCTGCGCGGACAGCAGCGAAGGCGTGCCGCCGCCGAAGAAAACCGTGTGTACCGGCCTGCCCCAAACCTGTGGCAACGCCGTTTCCAGATCGGCAATGAGTGCCGAGAGATATTGCCTTTCAAGTTCCGGTTCAATGCTCACCGTCTCCCTCTCCGCCGTCAGGGGCGGCGAGCGGGTGTGAGGTGCTTTGAGCTCGTGGGAATTGAAGTCGCAATACGGGCACTTGCGCACGCACCATGGGATATGAACGTACAGCGACAGCGGCGGCAGCGCCGCCAGCGCCACGGTCCCGGCCGGGTTCGTCAACTGGATCTGCATGCGGACAACGTCTTGAGATGGGTGCGAGTTCTACTATAACCTGTCCTGCATCGAAGTCTTGTTCGCGCGCCACCGCACAGATGAATCCCCTCCCGGCCGGGTCCGGCACGGCTGCGCCATGATGCAGCCCGGGGTCCGCGCCGTGCGTCTCCGAGAACAGTCCCATCGGCGTCTTCGATTCGGGCGTTGGCGGTCTTACCATCCTGCGCGCGGTTCGGGAAGCCCTGCCGCATGAGGATCTGGTCTACGTGGCCGATTCAGCGAATCTTCCGTATGGGCAAAAACCGGAAGAGTTCGTTCGCGGTCGTGCAATCGCGATCACCACATTCATGGTCGAGCAGGGCGTCAAGGCAATCGTGGTGGCATGCAATACCGCAACCGCCGCCGCGCTCGGTACGCTACGCACGCGCTTTGCGCTACCCTTCATCGGCGTGGAGCCGGCGGTCAAACCGGCGGCGACCTCGACCCGCAGCGGCGTGATCGGCGTGCTTGCCACACCCACCACGCTCGCCAGCGAGTGTTTTCGCGCACTCCTGGACCGGTTCGCACGCGATGCCCGCGTGCTGCAGCAGCCGTGCACGGGACTGGCGGAGCATATCGAGCGCGGCGATACCGACGACGAAGCAACCGAAGCGCTGGTGCGCGGGTTTGTCGAGCCTTTGCTTGCCGCAGGTGCGGACGCCATCGTGCTCGGCTGCACGCACTATCCCTTCGTTGCCCACATCGTGCAGCGGATTGCCGGACCGCATGTAACCGTCATCGAAAACGGAACTGCCGTGGCGCGGGAGCTGTCGCGTCAGCTTGCCGCGCGCGGCATTCGCAAACCGGCAGGGGTGGGGCGGCAGACTTTCTGGGTCAGCGGAGCGCCGGCGGAGGCCGAACACGTCCTGGGGCGTCTGTGGGCGCCGGAAGTACGTGTGCGATCTCTGCCTTTTTAGCGAACAGCGCGCAGTCGTTGCAGCAGTTCGGCGAACACCTTTGCCAAAGGCACGACGGTCGCGTACAACGAGACGCCACGATAAGCCCAGCGCAACGCGCGGCGCGGTCCGGCCACTGCCAATACACCCAGCACCAGCGCCGCCCATAACGGCCGCAACTTGATGAGCCGATAAGCGCGTACCGCCAGATTGGCGAACCACAGCGACGGACGCAGCCTGGATGCGGCGGCGGCAATCTGGGCGCGTTGCGCGGCGGCACGTACGATCAATTCCTCGCGCCGGATCACGATCTCTGCAATTCTTGAGGACATCATCTGGAATCGAGCTGGCTTCGATCCTTGGCGAGTTCGTCCAGGCTCGCCTTGAACAACCGCGGCCTGGCTTTTGCTCTTGCGATGAATCCCAGCACCGCGACCACCGCTAGCAGCACGAAGGCCGCAGCCAGTCCGGCGGCCGCAAGCACCCGGTTGGAATCCCAGAACAGGACGATGAAGGCGATCCCCGAGAGGATAACGGCGGTAAACGCCAAGAACAGGGCCACCAGCCCCCACGCCAGCAGCGACAGCAGCCGGGCGAATTGCTCCTCGACCTCGGTGCTGATCAATTCGACGCGCATGTGGGCAATGCCGACCAGTGTTGCCAGCAGCGCCTTGAGCGAGTCGAACAGGCCGACCTGCGGACTTTCCTCCGGCGCATCCGGCGTATTGCGATCATCCATGCGCGTGCGTCACTTGCGGTTGATGAGAACGCCGATCAGGATTCCCACACCCGCGGCGATACCCACTGCAGTCCACGGATTCTCGCGAACGTAATCGTCCGCGGCCATGGCGGCTTCGCGGGTATGCTCAGCGGCCTCGTGCCCGGCATCGGCGATACGCGCCTTGGCGGCGCGGACGGATTCCTCTGCACGTGCCCTCGCGCTGTTCACCTTTTCTCCGGCCTGGCCGGCAGTCGCCTTGAGCAGTTCCTCGGCATCCGATACCACCAGCCGGAGGTCTTCCATGAGCTTGTCGGTCGTAACTTCCGTTTTCATCGCGGACTCCATGAACTGATTCATCAACTGGCGTTAGACACAATGTATACGCCAGTCGGGCAACACCACGCAAATATGGTTCCGGCGGGTAATGCGGGAACGCGGTGAGATGCCCTCAAGCTCTCCGCTTCAGCACGTCCACCAGCGCCGCCAGCGCCTTGCCGCGATGGCTTACGCGGTTTTTTTGTTCCGGCGTGAGCTCTGCACCGGTTTTCCCCAGCGTCGGATCGACGAACAGCGGATCGTAGCCGAAACCGCCGGACCCACGTGGTTCGCGGAGGATTTCGCCGCACCACTCGCCCTCCGCGACCAACGGTCGCGGATCGTCTCCGTGACGCATCAGAACCATCACGCAGTAGTAATGCGCCCGGCGATTGTTCTCCGCCTCCAGCATTTCGAGGAGCTTGCGGTTGTTGCGCGCATCCGATCTCGGTTCGCCAGCAAAATGCGCCGAGATAACGCCCGGTGCACCTCCGAGCGCGTCGACGCAGATGCCGGAATCGTCTGCCAGTGCCGGCAGTCCGGTAAGCCGCGCCGCATGGCGTGCCTTGGCAAGCGCGTTTTCGATGAAACTGGCGTGCGGCTCTTCGGTTTCCGGAACCGCGAGCGCAGATTGAGGAATGATCTCGATGCCAAGAGACGCGAGGAACTGTCCGATCTCGCGCAGCTTGCCCGGGTTGTTGCTTGCGATGATCAGTTTCCTGAACATGGACATACCTTGACGCAAAGGCGCAAAGAAAATCGAAATTCTCACCACGAAGACACGAAGGACATCAAGTAATACGAAGAAGTGCAAACGAAAATCTGGTCTGGTCTTCTTCGTGAGTCTTCGTGTTCTTTCTGCCTTCGCGGTAAGTCTTGTGGTGTTGTTTTTCTCGCCTCTGCCTTGAGGTTTAGATTCCGAGCGCGGAGCGCTGCGCGGCGATGAGCTGGCGGATGCCTTTCTGAGCCAGGTCCAGCATGGCGTCCATTTCCTCGCGCGAGAACGGCGCGCCTTCTGCCGTGCCCTGCACTTCGACCAGTCCGCCGGTACCGGTCATCACCACGTTCATATCGGTATCGCAGGCGGAATCTTCCGGATAATCGAGGTCCAGCACCGGCACACCCTGATATACCCCGACCGACACCGCCGCGACCTGGTCCTGGATCGGCCATTCCCCGATCATTTGCCTTGCCTTGAGATACGTCGCCGCATCGTGGAGCGCGACGAACGCTCCGGTGATGCTCGCCGTGCGCGTGCCGCCGTCGGCCTGGATCACGTCGCAGTCGATCTGGATGGTGCGTTCGCCCAGCGATTCGAGCCTGGTCACCGCGCGCAGGCTGCGTCCGATCAGGCGCTGGATTTCCTGGGTGCGCCCGGACTGCTTGCCGCGCGCGGCCTCGCGCTCGGTGCGCGTGTTGGTAGAGCGCGGCAGCATCCCGTACTCGGCGGTCAGCCAACCCTGGCCTTTCCCCTTCAGGAACGGCGGCACCTTGTCGTCGATGCTTGCCGTGCAGATCACCTTGGTGTCACCGCACTCGATCAGCACCGAACCTTCGGCGTGGCGGGTATAGCGGCGGGTGATGCTGAGCTTTCTCAATTCGACGGGGGAGCGTCCGCTGGGGCGCATGGTGGCTCTTTCATGATGTCGGGATAGGGGGGACAAGAGCGCCTGCGGCGCGGACGCTACGTGATCTGGATGTCGGCAATATGCCGTTGATTTGTGTGCTATCTTTTTGGCTCGCCAATTCTGGTCAAGTCCTTGCACCTTGTAAAGCTCCAGGGCCGCCATGATCTACAGCATGACCGGTTATGCCGTCGCTGCGGCCGAGTCGCCTTTCGGCGCGCTCAACCTCGAGTTGCGCTCGGTCAATCACCGCTATCTCGACGTCCAGTTCCGCATCCCCGACGATCTGCGTACCCTCGAAGCGGGGCTGCGCAAAAAAACCAGCGGGCGCATTACGCGCGGCAAGGTGGAAGTGCGCATCACGGTCAACAAATCACCGGCGTCACAGGCGGGGCTGCAGATCGACGAGAAGCTGCTCGCGCAGCTCAGGCAACTCAACGACGACGTGATGTCGGCAATACCGGAAAGTGCGCCGCTGTCGGTCAACGACGTGCTGCGCTGGCCGGGGATGCTGGGCAACGACACCTTGCAACTGGAGGACCTGCAGGAAGCGTGCGGCAGACTGCTGGAGAGGGCACTGGACGATCTCACCGCAACCCGCGGCCGCGAAGGCGAAAAACTGAAGAGTGTCCTGCTCGAGCGCATTGGCGCGATGGAAACCCTGGTCAGGAATATCGCGCCGCGCATGCCGCAGCTGATTGCCGGCTACAAGGACAAGCTCACCGCGCGCCTCAGGGAGGCTATGGTGAACATGGACGACGACCGGCTCAAGCAGGAATTGGTGATGTTTGCCTCGAAGATCGACGTAGACGAAGAATTGTCGAGGCTCAGTACCCACTTCGGCGAGATCCGTCGCATCCTGGACAAAGGCGGCGCGGTCGGAAAGCGGCTGGATTTCCTGATGCAGGAACTGAACCGCGAGGCCAACACGCTGGGTTCCAAATCGGTGGACCTCGAAGTCACCCAGACCTCCATGGAACTCAAGGTGCTGATCGAGCAGATGCGGGAACAGATACAGAATATAGAATGAAAGGCAACGTATTCATCATCTGCGCCCCCTCGGGGGCCGGCAAAACTTCGCTGGTCAGGGAATTGCTCGCCCGCGATCCGAACGTGCATCTGTCGGTTTCCCATACCACCCGGGCACCACGGCCCGGAGAAAAAAGCGGGCGCGACTATTACTTCGTCACCAAGCCGGTGTTTCAGGCGATGGTCGGACGCGCCGAGTTTCTGGAAAGCGCGGAGGTACATGGCAATCTTTACGGTACGTCGCAGGCCTGGATCGAGGCGCACCGCGGCCAGGGCCATGACATCGTGCTGGAGATCGACTGGCAGGGTGCGCAACAAGTGCGCAAGTTGATTCCCGATGCGATCGGCATTTTCATCCTGCCGCCTTCGCTGGACGTGCTGAAGCAGCGCATGAAGGATCGCCGCCAGGACAGCGCCACCGTCATCGAGCGCCGTCTGAAGGCGGCACGCGGCGAGATCGCCCATTTGGAGGAATTCGACTATGTTATTATTAACAACAACTTTGATGACGCCGTGGAAGATCTGGCAAGCATAGTACGATCCGCACGGTTGCGAATGCCCTCGCAGGCCGCGCGTCACGGCGATTTGATCAACAGTTTGAAGTGAAGGGGTTATGGCGCGTATCACCGTAGACGATTGTCTGAAGCACATTGCGAATCGCTTCGAGCTCACGCTGGCCGCGACCTATCGCGCGCGCCAGCTCGCCACCGGCGCCTCCCCGATGGTGGACACCAACAAGGACAAACCCACGGTAATCGCGTTGCGCGAGATCGCGGCCCAGAAGGTCGGGGTCGAGATCCTCAAGTCCAAAACCTGACGGCGCTGCCGTCCCTCACGATCGCGGGAGGATCAGCCAAGCACACTTACACCGGTGAATGCCTGCGGCTCACCGGTTCCCGGCTGAATCCCCAGCGCTGACCATGTCCGAGGCCGAGCTTCTCTTCAAGGATGCAGCCGGCTATCTCAAGCCGGAGGACATTGCTCAACTTCAGAGCGCGTACCAGTTTAGCGAATCCGCGCATGAAGGCCAGTTCCGCAAGTCCGGCGATCCCTATATCTCCCATCCGATTGCCGTTGCCCACATCCTGGCGCAGTGGCATCTCGACGGCCAGGCCCTGACCGCCGCGCTGCTTCACGACGTGATGGAAGACACCGCGGTCACCAAGACCGAAATCAACGACAAGTTCGGAAAGCACGTCGCCGATCTCGTGGACGGCGTCTCCAAGCTCGACCGGATCGAGTTCCAGACCCAGGAAGAGGCGCAGGCGGAGAACTTCCGCAAGATGCTGCTCGCGATGGCGCGCGACGTGCGCGTCATCCTGATCAAGCTCGCCGACCGCCTGCACAACATGCGTACGTTGCAGGTGATGCAGCCGAAAAAGCGCGCACGCATCGCCCGCGAAACGCTGGAAATCTACGCGCCGATCGCCAACCGGCTTGGACTCAACCAGCTCTACCAGGAATTGCAGGAGCTGGCATTCCGCCACCTCTATCCGAACCGCTTCAACGTGCTGTCCAAGGCGCTGCTGCGCGCGCGGGGAAATCGCCGCGAGGTGGTGGACAAGATCCTCGACGCGATCAAGCAGAAGCTCGCCGCCAGTCACATCAAGGCCACGGTCAGCGGCCGCGAGAAGAACCTCTACAGCATCTACAAGAAGATGCTGGAGAAGAACCTGTCGTTCGCTGAAGTGTTCGACATCTACGGATTCCGCGTCATCGTCAAGGACGCCGCCGCCTGCTATCTCGCGCTGGGCGCGCTGCACCAGCTTTACAAGCCGATTCCCGGCAAGTTCAAGGACTACATCGCCATCCCCAAGGGCAACGGCTACCAGTCACTGCACACCACGCTGTTCGGCCCTTTCGGCACGCCGATCGAGGTGCAGATCCGCACGCTTGAAATGCACAAAATCGCCGAGGCGGGTGTGGCTTCCCACTGGCTGTACAAGGACGACGCGCAGATCAACGAGCTGCACATGAAGACCCATCAGTGGCTGCAGAGCCTGCTGGAGATGCAGTCGGAAAGCGGCGATTCGATAGAGTTTCTCGAGCACCTCAAGGTGGATCTGTTCCCCGACGAGGTCTACGTGTTTACCCCCAAGGGCAAGATCATGGCGCTGCCGCACGGCGCCACCTGCGTGGATTTTGCCTACGCGGTGCACACGGACATCGGCAACCGCTGTGTTGCGGCCAAAATCAACCACGAACTGGTGCCGCTGCGCTCGGAACTGAAAAGTGGCGACCGCGTGGAGATCATCACCGCCGCGCACGCCAACCCCAACCCGGCCTGGCTCAATTACGTGGTAACCGGCAAGGCACGTTCGCACATCCGCCACTTTCTCAAGACCATGCAGTACGAGGAGTCGGCGCAGCTCGGCGAGCGCCTGCTCAACCAGGCGCTGGCCGCGCTCAAGTCCAGCCCGGACCAGATCAGCGACGACCAATGGGAGGGGCTGCTCAAGGAAAACAGCGCCAAGACACGGCAGGAGGTTCTGGCCGACATTGGGCTGGGCAAGCAGCTAGCGATCGTCATCGTGCGCCAGTTGCTGTCGATCGCCGAACCTAAAGGCGGCGGCAAGGCGGAGAAGCTGCCCGGCAGCCTGATCATTCGCGGCTCGGAGGGCATGGCGCTGCAGTTTGCCAAATGCTGCCACCCGATACCCGGTGATCCCATCATCGGTTTCCTGCGCAAGGGCCACGGCCTGGTGATTCATACCCACGACTGCCCGGTGGCGCGCAAGACCCGCGGCGATCCGGAAAAATGGCTGGACGTGGAGTGGGCACCGGACACCAAGAAGCTGTTCACCGTGAACATCAAGATGGTGGTTGCCAACGAGCGCGGCGTGCTGGCCAAGATCGCCGCGGTGATCGCCGAGACCGGCTCGAATATCGACAACGTCAGCCTCGAGCCCGGCGACTCCAGCGCCTACACCATCATCCACTTCACCCTGCAGGTGTCCAACCGCCTGCATCTGGCGCAGATCATGCGTGGCCTGCGGCGCGTTCCCGAGGTCATCCGCATCTGGCGCCTCAAGGGGTAACGGCCGAACGGCGGCGCCAGCGCGTCCTGACCCAGGTCAAAAACCTTGCGGGCGCGCGACTATAATTGATTCAGACATATGACCCGCTCGCGGAGGTCGCCCATGTTCCGTTTATATATCGCCGTGTGTTTCGCACTCGCCGCGCTGGCCTCGCCAACCGCTGCCGACGACGACGCACCCTCGCCGCAGGTGTCGCGCATCGACACTCTGGAACTCCCTGGACTCACCGCTGGATGCCACATCTGTGAATGGCGACCCAAGCTCAACCAGAAGCCGGCGGCCGAACAATGCGGCACCGATGATTCCGGCGCGGCCAAGGTGGGCCTGTTCGAATGCGGCTACTCGCAGGACTGCGAACGGCTGTGCCACTTCCTGCGCTGCGGCACGAATTGACCCGCGCGCTTTCGCATTTCGGCCAACGCGTGAATTGATGTGCTGTCGCCGGCGCATCGCGGCGGTGCCGGCGCGCAAGTCATGGCCGGTCGCTTGCCGGCGACGGTTTTACCCCGAAAATCCCTTGTTTCCCCCTGTCAAGCTTGCAACGGCGCACCAACGCCTTGATTGAGCGAGGCAAAGAACCAGTGGCACGGGCATTGCGAGACCTCACGTGCAAAGGTTCCAATTACGAGGTGCAACATGATGCTCGACCCGTTATCCGATTTGACTGCACGACCGGTTCGCAGCGTTCTGCAAATCCTGCAGGAAGGGGTGCAAACCCTGTTTCATCTGCTGTTGTTCTCGCTGCTGGTGCTCGGATTCGGCGGCCTGTTGTACAAGGCGATGCGCTCCGGAGGTTGGGTTGAAAGCGTTCTCGGGCGTATTTGGGACCAGCACCCCGCCGTAGCGATCGTGACGGTGCTGGCGGCACTGGCGAGCGCAACCTTGGGTACGCGCCTGTTCGAGCGTCTGCCGCTGTTCGGCAAGCGCGGTGACATGCTGGTTTACGGCTGCCTGGCTTTGGGCCTGTTCTTCGCCTTCAAGCTGGTGGTAACGGGTTCCTTGTAAGTCCTCCCTTGCCGCCGTCCGCAGACCCACCCCTGCGGACGGGTTCGGCAGGGGAGTCCTCCTGCCTCTGTCGTTCGCTGACAACACGAATCCCATAGCGGCCTCAAGTAGTTAGTCACGCACTGCGGATCCTTGTCGCCCGCGGGCGACTGCGCAGTCCCGGCGGACCTCCTAATCGATTGTTTTTTCTCCGCTCTCGCAAATGGCATGCGAGTTGCGGCGGTCCAGGGCAGCGACAAAGGAGGGCGCGGCAGGGGCGCCCCCCCGAGACGAAGAAACAAAGAATTCCGTCACACCTTTCCTCCCGCAGCAGCGAAGCGCATGTTGGCGCGTGCTGCAAATGAAAAAGGCCGCCGAAAATTGCGGCCTTCTTTTTTTCCTGCAGCGCCGTTACGACGGGCGTTGCATCATGCAGGCGGTCGGCAGGGCGGTGTCCTTGGCCTCGAGGCGGCCGTCGGTGGCAAAGCCCATTCCGGCGCGCTCCATGTCGTACTTCACACCAGCGCTGCCCACTTTCCTGAACGCGGAAACATACAGCGGCCGCAACAGCTGGTGATTGTCGTCGCGCATCGCCACCGTGCCGGCGATGCCCTCGTAGGATGCGCCCTAGAGCGCCTTGGCGATCTTCGGCCGGTCGGCTTCCCCGGGTGCTGCAAGATGTGTCCTGGTCCGTGTCAGGCAGGCCTGCGCCTGACCGGGTTGGAGAGCGTCCCCAGCCCCTCGATGCGGCACTCGGCCACGTCGCCGTCCCCGATCACCACCGCCCCCGGAGTGCCGGTGCTGATGATGTCGCCGGGGTACAGGGTCGCCACATGCGAGTGGAAGGACACCAGGTAGAACGGCGGGAACGCCATGTTGGCTACCACGTTTTCGCGATGAAGCCTGCCGTTGTTGTACGTTCCGACCTTCACCTTCAGCACATCCGGCACCTCGTCGACGGTGATCAGCTCGGGGCCGAACGAAAAGAAGGTGTCGAAATTCTTCGAGCGGGTGAGGAAGCGCGGATTTTTCTGCAGGATATCTTCGGCGGTCATGTCGAGGATCAGGCAATAGCCGGCGATGTACTGCGGCGCCTGTTTCTCGGACACGAAGCGGCATTGCCTGCCGATGATCACCCCGATTTCGGCCTCCGCCGTGACCCGCTCCGACTGGGGAGGCAGTTCGATCGTGTCTCCGGGGCCGATGACAGTGTTGTCGCACTTCATGAACGACGCCGGCTCGGTCGGGTAGGGAGCATTCAGATCGGCAGCGTGATCGCGGTAATTCAGCCCGATGCCGAGGATCTTGCGCGGGTGCCGGTACAGCGGCCCGTATTGCACCGCCTTCGGATCGAGTTTCAGCGGCGTCTGCTCCGCGTCGGCGAGCAAGTTCGGACTGATTCCCTGCCGAATCAGGTCGTACAGTTCCGCCGGCCAAGCCTTTCCCAGGTGAGCATTGATCGCCGCAACCGAAACGATGCTGCCGCGCGTCACCACCGCGGCTTCCTCGGTTCCGTCTTTCTTGATGGTGCACAGGCGCATGCTGCTATCTTCCGGCCTCAGTGATTTTTCGAAAGTTGCGATTATAAGGGCTGAGCAATCGCGCTCCGCCGGCAGCTACTTTTCGGCGGCGAAGCGGCCGCCACCGAGGGTGCGCGCCTGCACCAGTGCAACCAGGCGCGCGTAGGACCGATAGAACTCTTCGTCCCCCGAGGGCGTGCCGAGCGCGATCGTTTCCTCGCGCAGTTTGCGGTACATCGCGAAGCGCTGCTCCAGGATCCTTCCCCACTCGGCGGTCAGGTCGATTCTGGAAATGATGCGAAAACCGATGTCCCGGAGCATGCGATCGTAAGAGGCGAAACTCTGGATGGTCTGCGCCGCGATGCCGCGCCACATCGATTCGGAATCGTTTGCGTCGATCCTGCGGTGCTCGACCCAGTCGGTGAACGCCAGTCGGCCGCCTTTTTTCAAGACCCTATAAGCCTCCGCCAGTGCGGCGCGCTTATCAGGCACGTGCAGCAGCGCTTCCTGACTGATGACTGCGTCCATGGTGTCGTCCGCCAGCGGCGTCCGCGTCACATCGCCGCGCACGATCCGCACCTGCCGGTCCAGCCCGACGCGCCGGGTCAGGTCCGCCGCGCCGGGTGCGCGACCTGGATTCAGCTCGATGCAGGTCACCGTCACACCGTACTTATAGGCAAGATAGCGCGCCGGACCGGCCAGCCCGGCGCAGAAATCGGCGACCTGCTTGCCCTGGCTGATTGCGGCGCACTCCGCCAGCGCGTCAACCGCCTCCAGCCCGCCGTAATGGTCCTGGTCGTAGGAAAAAAGATCTTCGGGAGCAAGATGCGTGAGTTGTCCACGCTGCGCCGCAAGACTAGCGAGGATCTGGTCGCGGGAGATGGGATGGCGGTTGTAAAAAGCCACTACATGATTGCCGTTTGCCGCCATCGCCCGCCACCCCGTAGCGCTCTCAAAACTGGCGGCAAGTCTACACCTACGGGGCAGGCATTCCGCGCGGATGCCCTATAATTGCGGCGCCAAATTTATTCCTGGGCAATCGATCGACACGAACCGGCACGGGTTCGGGCTGCCGATCCGGCCGTGACTTTCTCTACCACGGCTGGTCTCGATTTCATCCGATTCAGAAGGCAAAGAAATGAAACTGAAGTTGTTAATTTTCGCCCTGACGCTGATCCTGCCGTCGTTGGCAGTGATGGACGCCGCAACGGCCGCGAAGTCGGATTCCTGTGCACACTGCCACGGCACCGATGGAAACTCGACGTCCAGCGCGTATCCCAGCCTTGCCGGCCAGACCAGGGAATACCTCTATCGCCAGATGAAGGATTTCAAGGAAGGACGGCGCAAGAACTCGATGATGTCCCCTTCGATCGGGGTGTTGTCGGATCAGGACATGCAGGAACTTGCCGAGTATTTTTCCGCGCAAAGCCTTGTCCGCAGCAAGTTCAATGCGGATCCCGCCAAGGTCGAGCCGGGCAAAAAAATCGCGCAGGAAGTGCAGTGCACGGCCTGCCATCAGGCCGGCTTCAAGGGCCTGAATGAATTCCCGCGGGTGTCGCGCCAGAAGTATCCCTACATCGTCAAGCAACTCAGGGATTATCGCGACGGCTTGCGCACCAACGACAACGGCGTGATGGCGCCGGCCGCTAAGAACCTGAGCGACGAGCAGATCGAGGCGTTGGCCCACTACCTGGGCAGCCTCTAGATAGGCCTTGACGTCAAGGTCGGAAGACGAAGGGGGCGGCGATCGCCGCCCCCTAGTATTTTCTGGTGGGCCGTGAAGGATTCGAACCTTCGACCGTTGGATTAAGAGTCCACTGCTCTACCAGCTGAGCTAACAGCCCTTTTCGAAGGGCCGAATTCTAGCAAAAATCCAGGGTAACAAGTCGTAGGATGACGGTTTTCGGCAGATGGAGCGAGCCGAAATCAGGCGGAATTTGACCGAATTCTGCGAATACGGGAATGTGGGGAGCCCGCCGTCGGAATGCCCGCCTGCCTGCCGCGCCTGTTTGGTGCCGGGAGCTTATGCGGGAACGGTTCCTGCGTCACGTCGTGCGTTGAGCCA
The DNA here is from genome assembly GCA_036000845.1 of Burkholderiales bacterium. GTDB lineage: Bacteria > Pseudomonadota > Gammaproteobacteria > Burkholderiales > JACQAP01 > JACQAP01. The sequence continues at coordinate 916 of DASYUW010000290.1, read as the reverse complement.
ACCCATTGGTTCGTCGGCACCTTGCGTCGCGGAACCGTCGTCACTGGATGTCAGTCGCGAACCATTTGCGTCATTCTGGGATGCGGGCAGTATTATTGCGCGAGCTGGAAGAGAGAAGGAGCATCGATTGAAATCAGATTTCAAGGCAGCGTCCGTGATTGAGCGGCTGAGTACATCGCTGACCGACGCGGAGATCCACTATCAGGCCGGCCAGGGCATCCACGAATTCATCGTCCGTCTGGGCGGAATGCGTCATGTCGTGGACTTCAGCGATGATTTGATGGAAAAAAAGAATGAAATGGATCTCTCCGTCGTGATCCTGGGGATCGTGGAACGTGCCTCGACGCAATCAATGCCGGTTCACTTCATGGTGCGAAACGACAACTTCGACAAGCTCATGCAGGCGCTGAAACACTGATTGCAGCCGGCAAAGAAAAAGGGCCGGCAGACGCTGGCCCTTTTTTGTTTCCTGGCGGGGTAGCCGGGACGCAACTCAGACTATGCCACCTTGCGGTCCGTGAAACCGCGGCGTTCGCGGAAACGCCTGTCGGGAAAGGCGAGCCGCAGTTGCTGCGCGCGCCGGTCTGTCGCGCGTTTGTCCGCGTCAATGTTCTCGTCAGAAGCCTGAGCGGGCGAATAGGCCTGATACCCGGTCAACAGCGCATTGTGCAAGAGTTGAATGCTGCGCTTTGCGGCAAGCATGGCGCGCGTCTGCATCTTCTCGGTGGTGGCGTAGCGCTTGACGATCTCCAGCGCGATCTTGGGATGAAGATCATCGTAGTGCGCGTGCTCGCGGAACCACTTGTAGGTCTTGGGCCCCATCTCGACGCCCGGTTGGCCCCGGTAGGCTTCGAAGCCCGCCGTCACTTTGCGGGCAATGTCGCCCGCCACGCCCTCGATCGCGAAGCTGGTGGCC
>DASYUW010000289.1:0-15123 GCA_036000845.1 Burkholderiales bacterium | reverse complement strand
TGGAAATCGGCGGACTTCATGGAATTCGGAACGGCAGACATCGACACTCTCCCAGTCAAAACGGAGCGCCGAAATGACAACGGCGCTCCAAACCAATCAAAGGTTTGTGAGCGCCGTTATTTCCTTGCTGAGCCTGGCCTGACCACCAAAAGGACTTTAAGGACCCGACAACTGCCGTGGGGGATACGATCCTTTTGGTGGTCAGGTCGCAACGCTCCTCAGCAGGGGCGAATTATAGGCCGGCTGGGGCATCCTGAAAAGCGGCCCCGTGGGCCGCAAGTAGGGCATTCGACGCAGAGGCGCAAAGTACGCAAAGGAAGCCCTGAAAGGGGGGAAGATGTTCGGGCGACCGGGTTTCGCTAGCACAGCGACTGCAATCGGAGGCTGCCAATGAAAATATGAGAATCCGTGACCCGGCTCTCCCTTCAATTTTCCGTCTTGCTTTCCTTCGCGTTCCTTTGCGTCCTTTGCGTCAACGCTTTTGTGGCGGCCGTCAGGCCGCGTCGGGCCACTATCCACAACGCCAAGAAGCAAAAGGGACCGCAATATGCGATCCCCACTTTATCAATCCCGTTCTAACCTTTCTCTGCGTCCTCTGTTTCTCCTCCGCGCCTCTGCGTCAACGCTCCTGGTGCGGCCGGTCAGGCTGCAGCAGTCTGTTTCAGCCCTGCATCGGCTTTCAGGGCTTCCACCTTGTCCAGATTCTCCCAAGTGAACTCCGGCTCATCCCGACCGAAATGCCCGTAGGCAGCGGTCTTTTCGTAGATCGGGCGCAGCAGATCGAGCATCTGGATGATCCCTCTGGGACGCAGGTCGAAATGCTTGTCGATCAATTGACCGATCCTGTCGTCGGAAATTTTCCCGGTGCCGAAGGTGGTGACCATCACGCTGGTAGGTTTTGCCACGCCGATCGCATAGGACACCTGAACTTCGCATTTGCTGGCCAGTCCCGCCGCGACGATGTTTTTGGCAACGTAACGCGCCGCATAGGCCGCCGAGCGGTCGACCTTCGAAGGATCCTTGCCGGAAAAGGCGCCGCCGCCGTGGTGAGCGGCACCGCCATAGGTGTCCACGATGATCTTGCGACCGGTTAGTCCGCAATCCCCCTGCGGTCCGCCGACCACGAAGCGGCCGGTCGGGTTCACCAGATAGTTGATCTTGCCCTTGACCAGATTCCTGGGGAGCACCGGCTTGATGATGTTTTCCACCACCGCCTCGCGGATATCCTCGAGCGAAACGTCGGGGGAGTGCTGCGTTGACAGAACGACGGTTTCGATCGAATCGGGCTTGCCGTTCATGTAGCGGATTGTCACTTGGGACTTGGCGTCCGGACGCAGCCACGGCAGGCGGCCGTCGCGGCGCAACTCCGACTGGCGCTCCACGAGGCGGTGCGCAAGATGGATCGCCTGCGGCATCAGCGCCGGGGTTTCGTCGCAGGCGTACCCGAACATCAGGCCCTGGTCGCCGGCTCCCTGATTGAGCGGATCGTCGTGGGCCTTGTCCACGCCCTGCTTGATGTCGGGGCTTTGCTTGTCGTACGCCACAAGCACCGCGCATCCCTTGTAGTCGATGCCGTAGTCGGTGTTGTCGTAGCCGATACGCTTGATGGTATCGCGCCCGACCTGCTGGAAATCCACTACCGCATTGGTGGTGATCTCGCCGGCCATCACCACCAGACCGGTATTGACCAGCGTCTCCGCTGCGACGCGGGCGAACTTGTCCTGGGTTAAGATGGCATCCAGAACCGCATCGGAAATCTGGTCGGCTACTTTGTCGGGATGGCCTTCGGATACCGACTCGGACGTAAACAGGAAGTCGCTCATTCGTAAGCTTTGCATTCGATCCGGGAAGTGGGTCAGGATAGCAAAAACACGCCAAAAGAACAAAGCGAAAACCGAATAAGTTCATGCTCATAAGGTTGATGCGGCTGCTTTCCAGGGCGCCGCTGTCCTGGATTCACTCGGCAGGCGCCGCAATCGGTTGGATCGTCTATCTCCTCTCTCCCTCGTACGCCGCGCGTCTGCGCGAGAACCTGCTGCAGAGCGGCGTCTGGCGCGATGAAGCCGAGTACCAGCGCCTGCTCCACGAGAACATTGCCGAGTCCGGCAAGGCCGGAACCGAGCTCATGCCCGTGTGGTTCCGCCCGGCGTCTGAGGCGCACAAGTTGGTCGTGTCCGTTCAGTCGCTACCGCTTGTCGAGGAAGCGGAACGGCGCGGCAAGGGAATCATCTACCTGACGCCGCATCTCGGCTGTTTCGACGTTGCCGCCTTGTGGCTCGCACAACGCAATCCGATCACCGTGCTGTACCGGCCGCCGAAAATACAAAGCCTGCAGGCGCTCATCGAAGTCGGGCGCGGACGCGACAGCGTGCACCTGGCACCGGTCAGTCTCAGCGGCGTGCGCCGACTTCTCAAGGCTCTCAGGCGAAACGAAGCGGTCGGCATTCTGCCCGATCAGGTGCCCGGTGTCGGCGAAGGTGTGTGGGCGGAATTTTTCGGGCGCCCTGCGTTCACGATGACCCTGGTCGGGCGGCTCGTCGAAGCCACCGGCGCTGCGGTCATCATGACCGCCGCGGAACGGCTGTCGAAAGGCCGCGGTTATGCGCTCGACTTCACGCTCGTGGAAGGCGACCTTTCGGGGCGGCAGGGCGTGCGTCGCCTCAATGCAGCGATCGAGCAGCGGGTCCGCCGCTGCCCCGCGCAGTACTTGTGGAGCTATAACCGTTACAAGGCGCCGGCCGGTGCCCCGCCTCCCGACGCAACCACTGCTGTGAAAGGTGCACAGGGCTGATGTTGACCCGCCTCGCCATCGGTGCGTTTTGGCTGCTGCACTTTCTGCCCCTCGCAGTATTGGCGCGGATCGGGGCGGTTGCCGGTCTCGCATTCATGGCCTTCGGTCGTGAGCGGCGGAAAGTGGCGCGAACCAACCTGGCGTTATGTTTTCCGGGATGGGACAGAGCACGCCGCGAGGCGGTGTTGCGGGCTCATTTCCGCGCCATCGGCAGAAGTTTTTTCGAGGCAGGGATCGTCTGGTGGAGTTCCGAAGAACGCATCCGGCGCATTGTGCGCATCGAAGGCCAGGAGCACGCGCGCACCCAAGGCAACCGGCGCATCATCCTCCTGGTTCCGCATTTCGTCGGCATCGAGATGGAGGGGCTGCGCATGTCGATGGACTGCAAAGGCATGGCGGTTTACAGCCGCCAGAAGAACCGCGTCTTCGACGAATTCCTCGTGCGCGTGCGCAGCCGCTTTCCCGGCACGCGCATGGTAGCGCGTCAGGAGGGCGTCAAGACGTTGCTGCGCGGCTTCAAGGACGGTCTGCTCCTGCAACTTTCGCCCGACCTCGATCTCGGTCCACGCGACGCCATATTCGTGCCGTTCTTCGGCGTTCAGGCGGCGACCGTCACGGCGCTGTCGCGGCTTGCCCGGCTTGGCAACGCCGTCATTGTGCCGGTGGTGGTGCGCCAGTTGCCCGGCGGTGAGGGCTACGTGTTGCGCATGTATCCGGCCTGGGAGAATTTTCCCGGCGAAAGCGTGGAGGCCGACACGCGCCGCATGAATGCGTTCATCGAAGAGCGGGTCCTGGAAATGCCCGAGCAGTATTACTGGGTGCACAAGCGGTTCAAGACACGCCCGGAAGGCGAACCGAGGATCTATTGAGATGAACCAACGCGCCCGGACCGCTTCCAGCGTTACTGGATCGTGATGCGCGCGGTGCCGGACGACTGCAGCATTCTTCCGCTCGCGGCGGCGGACATCGAACCGCTCACCGTGCTGGTGCGCGAGATCTGGCACCAGCACTATCCCGGTATCATCACGGTCAAGCAGATAGAATACATGCTCGAGCAGCGCTACTCGCCTGATACGATTCGCGCCGAGATCGAGAACGGTGCGGCCAGGTGGGTCAAGCTCTTGGTAAATGGAAAACTCGGCGGATTTGCCTCTTACGAGGCAGACGGCGCGCAACGCGCTATGAAGCTCGACAAGCTGTACATGCACGGCCTGTTCCGCGGCAGGGGTTGCGGAGCGGCGCTGGTCCGGCACGTCGAGCGGGCCGCTCGCGCGCAAGGCTGCGATCGTGTGTACCTGCAGGTCAACAGGAACAACTTCGACTCGATAACGGTATACCGGCGCCTCGGATTTGAAGTGATCGACACGGTCAAGACGGACATCGGCGGCGGTTTCTACATGGACGATTACGTGATGGCGAAACCCCTCTAGCCTCGTGCGAGTCAAGTTCACCAAAATGCAGGGCGCCGGGAACGACTTCGTGGTCATCGATGCCACCCGCCAACCGCTGCGCCTTGGACCGGAAGCGATCCGCAAGCTGGCGCATCGCAACTTCGGGGTCGGATTCGACCAGTTGCTGGTGATCGAGCCGGCGCGAACGCCCGGAACCGACTTCTATTACCGCATCTTCAACGCCGACGGCGGCGAGGTGAATCAGTGCGGCAACGGCGCACGCTGCTTCGTGCGCTACGTGCACGACAAGGGTCTGTCCGGCAAGTCCGCGATCCGGGTGGAGACCGGTTCGGGCGTAATCGAGCCGCGGCTCGAAAAAGACGGTCGGGTAACCGTGGCGATGGGGGCGCCGGAGTTCGATCCGGCGAAGATTCCGTTCGTGGCCGATCGCCGCGCGCTAATGTATGCACTTGAAGTCGGCGGCCGGCCGATCGAAATCGGCGCAGTGTCCATGGGCAATCCACATGCGGTCCAGGTCGTGGCCGACGTCGAGGCCGCGCCGCTGCTGACCGAGGGGCCGCTAATCGAAAAGCATCCACGCTTTCCGCAGAGGGTGAATGCGGGCTACATGCAGATCGACGACCGGCGCCGCATCAGGCTGCGGGTTTTCGAGCGCGGAAGCGGGGAAACGCTCGCCTGCGGCACCGGCGCCTGCGCCGCAGTCGCGGTGGGGATCGCGCGCGGTCTGCTCGACTCCCCGGTGGAAGTACAGACCCACGGCGGCAAGCTCGAAATTGAGTGGCAGGGAGAAGGCCATACGGTGATGATGACCGGGCCTGCTGAGACCGTTTACGAAGGTGAGATCATCCTGTAAGGAAAGACCCGGAATGAAACCAGAAGACGTTGCCCGCTACCTGCAGGATCACCCGGAATTCTTCGAAGAGCATGCCGATGTGCTGGCGGAAATCCACGTTCCGCACCCGCATGGCGGCAGGGCGATACCGCTTTCCGAGCGGCAGATCGTCAACCTGCGTGAGAAAGCCAGGATCCTCGAGACAAAGCTGCGGGGACTGGTGCAATTCGGCGAGGAAAACGACGCGCTCGGCGAGCGGGTGCATCGCGCAGCGATAGAGCTAATCAAGGCGCCGGATCTCGAGGCGATGTTGCGGGTGATCTACTACAACCTGCGCGAAGACTTTGCCGTGCCGCACGTGAGCATTCGCCTTTGGAGCGAAGCGGATCATCCGCCTGTCGCCGAGTTCGGACCGGCCAGCCAGGAAGTGCGGGTTTTCGCCGAAAGCCTCAATCATCCGTATTGCAGCGGCAAACCGATGTTCGAAACCGGACAGTGGTTCGGCGAAGCAGAAACCATCGTAAAGTCGCTCGCCTACGTGCCGCTGCGGGCAGAAAAAGTGTTCGGCCTGTTGATACTCGCCAGCGAAGACCCACAGCGCTTTTACCCAGAAATGGGCACGCTGTACCTGAAGCGTCTCGGTGAGCTGCTCAGCACTGGGCTGGGCAGATATCTCTAGTGTCCTGTTCCGTTAATTCGTGGCCGAAAACCCGACGAGAATCGGCGCCATGCTGTGTTACGAGTCCTCGCCGTGGGCCTTCCACTGTCAAGGACTCGCGCCTTGCCTGACGCCGATTTCGCGGGTTTTCCGACCGATGATGGATTGCTGTCGAATAAATCATAGGACTGGCTGCGAAGATTGGAGACTTGTCCGACGAATTAGCGGAATAGGACACTAGATGACCGGCGCAACAGTATCCCCGTCCCCACCCGCGGCCGCCGAGCCCGAACATCCGTACCTTGTCGGTTTCCTGTCGCAGTTGCGGCAGGAACGGCGTCTATCGCGCCACACCGCCGATGCGTACGCGCGCGACGTGCGTGCGCTGCTCGAGCTGGCGGGGACGACGCCGCTCGCGGAACTGCAGATCCACCAGATCCGCCGCTTCGTAGCCCAACTGCACGGGCGCGGGCTTGGCGGCAAATCGCTGGCGCGCCTGTTGTCTGCCTGGCGTGGTTTCTTCAACTATCTCGCGCGCGATCACGGGTTCAGCCGCAATCCCTGCACCGGCGTACGGCCGCCAAAGTCGCCGAAGTCGCTGCCCAAGGCGCTGTCGCCCGACGAAGCCACGCGCCTTGTCAGCATTGCCGACGACGACAAGCTGGCGGTACGTGACCGGGCAATTTTCGAGATGTTCTACTCCTCGGGGCTGCGGCTTTCGGAGCTGACTTCGCTCAAGTCGGGCGACGTCAGTTTCGCGGATGCAACCGTGCGCGTGATTGGCAAAGGCAACAAGACCAGAGTCGTGCCGGTCGGCAGCCACGCGTTGCGGGCCTTGAAAGCATGGTTGACTGTAAGGGAGTTGCTGGCGAAACAGGACGAGACTGCACTGTTCGTCAGCCAGCACGGCGGCGCCATCACGCCGCGCGCAATCCAGCAACGCCTGAAAACTTGGAGCATCAAGCAGGGGCTCCCCGGTCACGTTCATCCGCACATGCTGCGCCACTCTTTCGCCTCGCACGTGCTGCAATCCAGCGGTGACCTTCGCGCGGTGCAGGAAATGCTGGGCCACTCCAGCATCTCTACCACCCAGGTGTACACGCATTTGGATTTTCAGTACCTTGCGAAGGTCTACGACCAAGCGCACCCGAGAGCGAAACGAAAGACCTCTAAACCTTGAACCACGGAGGACACAGAGGACACGGAGGAAAACCAAAAACGAGGAAAAACATGCGGGAGTTAAAAACAGGTCCGGTGCCGAAGTGACCACCAATACCGGGTTTCAACTTTCGAATGCTTTTTTGCTCTTGCCCTTCCTCCGTGTCCTCTGTGTCCTCCGTGGTTCAGGTTTCTTTTTGAAGTATGCACAAACTCATACTGAAGCCTGGTCGCGAGAAATCTCTCCTGCGCCGGCATCCATGGGTTTTCTCCGGCGCGATCGCGCGCGTGGAGGGCTCTCCCGGGGCGGGCGATACCGTGCGCATCGTCGCACAGGACGGGCGCTTTCTCGCTCTTGCCGCCTACAACCCGGCATCGCAGATTTCGGCGCGCGTCTGGGACTGGCACGAGGACACGCGCATCGACGCAGGGTTTTTCCGGGAAAGGATCGCAACGGCGATCCAGATGCGCGAGGCGCTGCTCGACACGGAGGCGGGCGGGGCAGTGCGCCTGGTCCACGGCGAGTCGGATGGCCTCCCGGGACTGATCGTGGACCGCTACGCCGACGTGACGGTCATGCAGATTTCGAGCGCCGGCTGCCATCGCTGGCGCGACCCGATTACGGCAGCACTGGATGAACTGACCGGCGCGCGCGCCCTTTACGAACGCTCCGATGCGGACGTGCTCGAACTGGAAGGACTGGAGCACCGCACCGGGGTCGTGCGCGGCACACTCGACCCGCCTCGGGTGGAAATCCTGGAAAACGGCGCGAGATTCAGGGTCGATGTCGCGCGCGGCCACAAAACCGGCTTCTATCTCGACCAGCGCGACAACCGGCGCTTCGTCGGCAAGCTCGCGGCCGCCCGGGATGTGTTGAATTGCTTCTGCTATACCGGCGGTTTCACCGTGCATGCGCTGGCGAAAGGCGCGAAATCGGTGGCCTCCGTAGACTCCTCCGCAGACGCGCTGCAGCTCGCGCAGGAACACGTGCGCATGAACGCCCTGCCGGAGGACCGCTGCGAGTGGATCGAAGCCGACGTGTTCCAGTTGCTGCGAAAGCTGCGCGATCAAGGACGACAGTTCGACCTGATCATCCTCGATCCGCCCAAGTTTGCACCCACATCGGCAACCGCGGAACGCGCAGCACGCGGCTACAAGGATATCAACCTGCTCGCCTTCAAACTGCTGCGTCCCGGCGGCTTGCTGGCGACGTTCTCGTGCTCGGGCGGTGTCTCCGCCGATCTGTTCCGCAAGATCGTCGCCGGCGCGGCGCTCGACGCGGGCGCCGATGCGCAGATGATCGGACAGTTCCACGCCACGCCTGATCATCCGGTCTTGCTGGCTTTTCCCGAAGGCGAGTATCTGAAAGGACTATTGTGCCGTGTCGGCTGAATTACAAGGAGGCTTGGTCATGCTGAAGGGAAGCTGCCTGTGCGGGAGCGGGCGCTACGAAATCGACGGACCGCTCAACGGGGCGATGAATTGCCATTGTTCGATGTGCCGCAAGGCGCACGGCGCGGCGTTCCGCTCCCGCGCCGGGATCCGGGCGAAGGATTTCCGCTGGGTAAGCGGCGAGGACCTGATAACCTGGTTCGAATCTTCACCGGGCAATCATCGCGGCTTCTGCAGCCGCTGCGGGTCGCCGTTGCTCAGTCGCTTCGATTCCCGCCGCGACGTGTACGGATTGCCGCTGGGATGCCTCGACACCGATCCGGGTGTGAGGCCGGCGATGCATGTGTTCGTGGGCTCGAAGGCGCCGTGGTTCGAAATCACCGACGCATTGCCGCGTTACCGGGAGTTTCCGCCGCGATGAGCGATACCGTACTGACCCTGGTTCGCCACGGGGAAACGCAATGGAACGCCGCAGGCCGGATCCAGGGCCATCTCGATATTCCGTTGAGCGCACCCGGCCTGGCGCAGGCCGCGGCAATTGGTGAGCGGCTGGGCGGCGAAGCCTTCGACGCCATCCTGTCGAGCGATTTAGAACGGGCGCTGCAGACCGCACGCCCCATCGTCCGCCATTCCGAGCAGACCCTTGTTCGCGACGCCCGTCTGCGCGAACGCCATCTGGGCGTGCTGCAGGGATTGACCGGCGAGGAAGCGGCGATCCGGCAGCCGCACGCCTGGGGCGCGTTCAAGGCACGCAACCCGGAGGCGGCACTCGAAGGCGGAGAAACACTCGACGAGTTTTCGCGACGGGTGGTCGGACTGATCGACGAACTGATGCGGGTCCATGCCGGCAGCCGGCTTCTGCTGGTCACCCATGGCGGGGTGCTGGATGCAGCTTACCGCCACGCCACTGGAATGCCGCCGAACGTTCCACGGGATTTCCCGATCTACAACGCGTCAGTCAACATACTGCGCCACCGCGACAGCGTCTGGACCATCGAGTCCTGGGGAGACGTCAGCCACTTGCCCCTGGAACTGGCGATGGACGATACCTGAAAGGCAAGGATGAAGGATGAAGGCGACAACACGCCCGGAGGGCTTGTTGCGGCGCAGGCTAACCTTTAGCCGTGCGAAGCTCGGATCAAGGTTACGCCGGAGGCAAAGGATGAAGAAAGGCGGTGAATGTTGATTGCAAGAGTCTGGGCGCTCTTGCCTCGTCTGCGCAGTTCTTTGCGTTCTCTCTTTTTTCCTTTGCGTACTTTGCGTCACCGCTCTTACGGTGTCTTCGGAGGCCAGCCGTGGGTTTCAGACTGGCAAGTGCGGCACCACCTGTATAGCGCATCGTAGATCACCATCCCGTGACCGAGCATTTCCTGGTCGTCCTGGAACATGTTCGACAGGCCCAGCGAGACGGCGAGCAGTCCGGCAGCCTGCGGCGCGAGATCGAGTCGCGCGGTATCGGCGCCGCGAACGATGACGGCGAGCTGCGCCAGTGCGGGATCGACCAGATGATATTTGGAAAGAAAAGCATCGAAGCTGCACAGCTCGCCGACATGAGTAAGTTCGACGCCCGGAACATCGTAAGAAATGGCGCCGGTCTCGGCCGCGATGCGCACGACGTCCCCCGCCGGCACAAACAGGAACTCGGGTTCGCGATCGACGAAGCGCGCGATCAGCCAGGGACAGGCGATGCGGTCAATCTTCGGGCGTTCACGCGTGATCCATTTCATTCGCGCCTCCCATTGCTAGAGTAGTGTTCGTGCGGCCTGCACCGCCAGCCCGGCCGCGGCGCACGCGCCAATCACCGGAATGATGCCGGCGTTGTAGCGGAACAGCGCGACCACTGCACCGAGCGCGATCAGCAGCGCCGGCCATTCCAGGTGGTCGTGCAGCCCGTCGGGCCAGAATACGTGTACCGCGAAGAACACAGCGAGATTGGCGATGACGCCGACTACTGCGGCGGTGATCCCGGTCAGCGGCGCTGTGAGATGCGGCTGGCGGTGGGTGGTCTCGATCACCGGCGCGCCGGCGAAAATGAACACGAACGACGGCAGGAAGGTGAACCAGGTGGCCACCACCGCGCCGGCGATGCCCGCCAGAACCAGCGACTCTGAGCCGAATACGGTGTGTATCCACGCGCCCACGAAGCCGACGAAGGCCACCACCATGATCAGCGGGCCCGGAGTGGTTTCGCCCAGCGCCAGGCCGTCGATTATCTGCACCGGCGTCAGCCACTGGAAATGCTGGACCGCGCCCTGCACCACGTAGGGCAGCACCGCGTAGGCGCCGCCGAATGTGAGCAGCGCCGCCTTGGTGAAGAACCAGCCCATTGCGCTCAGCGTGCCGTCCCAGCCGAACAGGAGTGCGATCCCGCCCAGCGAGACGACCCAGAGCGCAAGCCCGACCGTGATCACGCGCGCGATCCCGCCCCAGCGAAATTGCGCATGCGCCGGAGTCGGAGTGTGGTCGTCGATCAACGCCGGGCCATAGTCCTTGTTCGCGTCGGCGTGTGCCCCGCCGGTCGCGAACTTCTGCGGCGCAATGTGCCCCCCGATCAAGCCGATGACGCCTGCGGCCAGTACGATCGCGGGAAATGGCACATTGAAGAAGTTGATCGCGATGAACGCCGCGGCGCTGATTGCCCACAGCGTTTCGTTCCTCAGCGCGCGCGCGCCGATGCGCCACGCGGCGTAGAGCACGATCGCGGTGACCGCGGGTTTGATTCCGTAAAGGAATCCGGCCACCAGCGGCGTGCTTCCCCACGCCATGTAGATCCACGACAGCGCGATCAGGATAAAGAGTGATGGCAACACGAACAACGCGCCGGCGGCGATGCCGCCGCGGATGCCGTGCATCATCCAGCCGATGTAAGTGGCAAGCTGCTGCGCTTCCGGCCCGGGCAGCAGCATGCAGTAGTTGAGCGCATGCAGAAAACGCCGCTCCGAAATCCAGCGGCGACGGTCGACCAGTTCCTGGTGCATGACGGCGATCTGTCCGGCGGGCCCGCCAAAACTGATGAAACCGAGCTTCAGCCAGTAGAGCAGGGCTTCGCGGAAGGAGACCGCAGCCGGCGCGGCGTCAGGGCTGATGGGCGAACGTGCCATAGAGCAAGTTCAACAGCTTCTCGGCCTCGCGCAACAGTTCATCGTCGTCGGTGAATGTCGCCCGGGCGCCACGGAGGATGGCTTCGAAACCGGCTGCCTCGGGCACCGGCACGCCTCCAACATCGAGGTAATGGATCAGCGCGCCGATTTTTTCCACGCCGGGATCATTATCGAGATCGAAACTCGCTGCCAGAACTTCGAACGTCACCCGGCTGCCGACATGCGTGAACGTGGCGCCGTCGAAATCAAAGCCGAGCGCGTCCTCCGGGCAGTCGCCCGGCTTGTCGAGCCAGAGAATGCGTGCTCCCGGATCGATGAAGCGCCGGATCAGCCAGGCGCTTGCCAGGCGGTCGGCCCACGGGCGCTTGCGCGTAGCCCAGGTGCGACCGCGGTACTCGGCTACATCGAGTTTGCGAACACGCCCCTCGACCGGTTGTGGTTCGTCGGGGGACAGAACGGCGTTGGCATCGGCGAGGAAATCTTCGAGAGCCAGCGTGGTTTGTGATGTCGCGCTTCCGGGGAAAAAATCCAAGGCGACGAGATTTTCTACTTCACGACGCAACCGGCCGGCCGCAGTGCTGACTGCACCGGCATCCATCTTCGACAGCTTCTTGCGTGTGTCGCGGATTTCCCCGAGCAGGTTTTCATGGTCGGCGGTGCGGTCGAACAGCGCTTCGAACTCTTGCTGCTGTTGTGGGTCACGCGCGTCCAGTTCCAGAAGCTGCACGCCACCATCCGCGGCAGCAACCTCTTTCTCGATCGCGCGCAGCGATTCGAAGAACGCCGGGCGGTTCGGCAACAAATAGACGCCGTCGCGCAGAACTGCAACGCCGAGCGCCTTCAATGCTCGCCACACCCGCATACGTAAGGCGCTCTGCTGCCCCTGTACGGTAAGCACGAATAACAACCAGGCTGGGCGTTGGGCATTCGTTACGGAGCCGTCGGTCAACGGGTTGGGGTTTGATGCGTTCATGGTTGTCGCTAATATAACAGAGGAGTACTATTCATAACAAAGTTGATCTGAATTAAGTTTCGAATTGATTCAAAACATCATTTAAAACAGAAGAGTAGTGAAATTTCAACCATTGTCCTAATTGCTTCCAAAACGAGGCGGGGCAACAACTTCATCAGGAGACTGGACATGCAAATCGATACGCAATCCTTGGTAGCGCGGTTCGCCGTGCTGGCTTTACTCGCGTCCCCAATCGTCGTAACGGTGCCGACCGCAAACGCGAAGGCCTATGACGATCAGGAAACAGCGGCGCTGGTGCAGGCGTTGCCGGGCAGCAAGATCTCGCTGCTGGAAGGCCTGCGCCAGGTCGGCAAGGGCGACGAAGCAGCTATCTCGGCCAAGTTCGAGTTCGACGACAATCACAAGCTTTCGCTCTCCGTGTATACCGCGGAGAAAGGGCTGGCGGTGGACGCGGAACACAACGTGCTGAAGGAATTCAGCGGCAGCCCGGAGCAACCGGCGTGGAAGCCGCAGGCTGAGGTGTTCAAGGACATCCCTCACGTTGCGCGCGCCTCGGAGCATTTGATGCTCATGTCGGTCTCACATTTCACACTCGCGGACATCGTTGCGATAGCACAGAAGCGACATAAAGGAACGGTGTTTTCGGTTACGCCTGCGGTGCTCGGGAAGCACCCGGTTGCGGTGGTCTTGATTGCCGACAAAGGCAAGGTCGTCGAACTCGACATCGACATGGTCACAGGTCAGCGCGTGAGCGGAAGCCGTTGAAAGTTTTATCCGGTTGTGGAGGTTGGAATGAAGACATGGCTGAAGTGCGCCTGCTTGATAGTGGCGGTCGCGGTGGCTCTGCCAGTGACGGCGGCGGACCTTGACCTTGCCGGGATCGAGGCGTTGACCGGGCTCAAAGGCAAACTCAACGACACGGAGGGCGTGTTCAAAGTCACGTTCCCGCGTACCGACATCAGGGCAACAGTGACGGGCGTGCGCATGAACCCCGAGCTGGGTTTGACTGCCTGGGCTGCATTCACCCGCGCCGGCGATCACACCATGGTGATGGGCGACATCGTGCTGCTGGAATCCGAGGTCAATCCGGTGATGAGCGTGGCACTCGACAACGGCCTCGAAGTCACCGCGCTCCACAACCACTTTCTGTGGGACAACCCGAAAGTAATGTTCATGCACATCGGCGGGATGGGGGAAGAGGAAAGGCTCGCGGGAGCAGTCGGTAAGGTTTTCGACAAACTGAAAGTCGTCATCCGGGATAAACCGAAGCTGCCTTACGCTGAGATCGACCCCGCGCAGACGTCGCTCGACGGCAAGCGCATCGCCGAGATCGTCGGCACACAGGGCGCTCTCAAGGACGGCGTGTACAAGATCGTGATCGGCCGCACCATCGACATGGGCGGGCACAAAGTCGGCAAGGAGATGGGGGTCAATACCTGGGCCGCTTTTGCCGGCAGCGACGAGCTTGCTGTGGTGGATGGCGATTTCGCGATGCTCGAGTCCGAGGTACAAACCGTGCTGAAGGCTTTGCGCGCCGGCGGCATCAATATTGTCGCGATCCACAACCACATGACCTTCGAAAACCCGCGCATGGTGTTCCTGCACTACTGGGGAATTGGGCCGACCGCGCAGCTCGCGCGCACGCTGCGCACCGCGCTCGACACGCAACACCTGGATTGAGGGGGCGCATGAAACGGCTTCTTGTTGCGGTGGCGATGGTTGCCAACTGTTCATTGTCACAGGCAGCCTCGGAGAGCTTCGATACCCTGGTTGTCGGCGTCGCGCCAGCCGGCTGGCAATGCGGAGTGAGCGGACGGGGCGATCCGAAATGGCTGGTGGAACCTGACGAGACGGCTCCAAGCAAGCCGAATGTTCTCAGGCAATCGGGACAAGGTACGTTTCCGTGGTGCGCGAAGAACGATACGTCATTAGTGAACGGCTTTGTGGAAGTGAAATTCCAGTCGATCGCCGGACGCGAGGATCAGGCCGGCGGTGTCGTCTGGCGTTTCACCGGCCCGCGGTCGTATTACGTGGCGCGCGCCAATGCGATGGAGAACAACGTCTCTCTTTACTACATGTGGCTGGGATTGCGGCGGGCCATCCAGTACGCCGACGCGCCGGTACCTGCCGGTCAATGGAACGTGCTCAGGGTCGAGTTCGAAGGCGAGCAGATCAAGGTTCTCCTCAATGGCAAGACCTACATCGACGTTCGCGACGGTCACATCGCCGGTGCCGGACAAGTGGGAGTCTGGACCAAGGCGGACAGCGTGACAGCGTTCGATGACTTCTCTTACGGCGAGTCGGAATAGCTTGTCTCACTCGTCCCGCCGGCGTTGCCTGATCGCGACTTTCGCAATGCTGCTGGCTCCGGACGCGGCGCTGTGTGCGATAGACGTTGCAGACGATCTGGCGGTTGTGGGCGACGTTCGCGTGGGATATTACGGTTCTCAACGCACGGATCGCGATGGCTCCGAGGACTCCACTGACCGGTTGCTCGGGCGTGTACGTGCCGGCCTGGAGTGGACGCCAACGGATGCGGTTTCCGCTAGGTTACGCGTGGCAGGCCGCTATTCGACGCATGACAACCACAAGTATTTCAAAATCTTCACGACCATCCCTGATACTGATGGGTTGCGCGCCGGCGACGCGACCATCGACCAATTGTTCGTTTCGCTGAGGCCAGGCCCTCGATCGGAAATCGCGATTGGCCGTTTACAGACTTGTTTTGAACTCGCGGGCGTTTCCGGAGGATCGCTGGATCGCTGCGACAGTCCCAACACCGACATAACCTGGACCGATGGTGCGC
>DASYUW010000288.1:0-7039 GCA_036000845.1 Burkholderiales bacterium | reverse complement strand
TGTAGGCCGGCGTGTCCTGGTCCCACTCCGCCTTGATCACCAGCGTAGGCACCCGGATGTTCGCGGGATCGTAATAGGGTTTGCCGGAGGCCCAGTAGTCCCGCACATCCTGAATCACGCCATAGGGCGCGCGCAATTGTCCGGATTCCTTCGCCTTCGGATCGGTTCCCCAGGTTGCTTCCGCCCAGGCTTCGAACCAGCCCGCCGGAATGAGGTCCGCGTGTTTGTCCTCCGGAACGCCGGTAAGCCAGCGCTTTCTGGCGTTTTCCTTCGTTACCGCGCGATATGCGCCCAGCGGCCCGTCGCCGCCGATCAGGCTTGGCGTGTTGCGCAGCCACAGCGGTGCATACAGCACCAGCTTGTTGACTTTGTCGTTGTTGGCTGCGGCATACGCACCCATGATCGACGTGCCCCACGACCAGCCGAGCAGATTGATTTTCGCCACCCCGCGGCGCTTGCGGATGAACTCCGCCGCGGTTGCCACGTCGCGTACCGCCACGTCGGTGCTGACGATCGGGGGGTTTTCCTGCGGCGGCCGGTCCATCTCCGGCGGGCGCGTCGAAAGTCCGTAGCCGCGCAAATCCACCAGGTAGACGTCCCAGCCGTGCGCGGCGATGTAATCCATCCACGACATGCCGTCGAGCTGCAAATCAAATGCGGTTTCGGAAGGATAGGTGGCCCCATGCACGTACAGCAGGATCCGGTTCGGGGACAGAGTGAGTTCTTTCGGATGCTTGTTGCGGATATAGAGCTGGATTCCCGGCGTGTCGGAAGGGATGGTGATGTGCTCGCTGACGAGCGCCGGTATTTTTGCCTTGATGCTCTCGTCGTTGGCGATCACGGGTACGGCCCACAGGCATGCAAGCGCCGCAGTCAGCAGGAATTTGCAGGTAACGGACTTCAACTTGATCTCCTTGAGCACGCTTTATATCGGTGCCGGCTGCCACTCTAACGAAAGCGCCTTCGCACGTCACCTTCGCTGCGTGAGAGACCCCAAGTCTTACCACGAAGAAACCGCAAGTCTCACCACGAAGACACGAAGAACACGAAGGAACACAAAGAGTTCAAATTCAGGTTCAGGGTTCCCCTGTGAATATTTGTGTTCCTTGGGTTTCGGTCGCAACTTTCCTTCTTCAGGTTCGATGTAACCGGGTAGCTTGAACGGAGCAAGAAAACACCCATCGCGTCGTTTTTCTTCGTGTGTCTACGTGTTCTTCGTGCCTTCGGGGTGAGATTCTGGGTTTTGCAGGTCTGCGACTTCGCGTATCGTCCCGGCATGAGCGAAACGACACCTCCGTATGCCGGGTTGACGCCCGACCTGATGCTGAACGCGGTCGAATCTGTGGCCTTTCTCTGCGACGGCAGGCTGCTGGCGCTGAACAGCTATGAGAACCGGGTTTATCAGATCGGCATCGAAGACGACAAACCCCTGGTCGCGAAGTTCTACCGGCCGGCGCGCTGGAGCGATGCGCAGATTCTCGAGGAGCACGCGTTCACCGCGGCACTGGCAGAACGCGAGATTCCCGCAGTGCCGCCGATTGCAGTGGACACGCGCACTTTGCACGTTTTTCAGGGATTTCGTTTCGCGCTGTATCCGCGTCGCGGCGGGCGTGCCCCGGAACTGGAAGATCCCGACACGCTCGAGTGGCTCGGCCGCTTCATCGGCCGCATCCATGCGGTGGGAGCGCTCTCGCCGTTCGTACATCGACCCGCACTGGATATCGCCACCTTCGGAGAAGAGCCGCGCGAGTATCTGCTGGGCAACGATTTCGTGCCCGCTGACCTGCGTGCGGCGTACGCGAGCGTTATCGACCAAGCGCTCGCCGGTGTGCGCGGCTGCTTCGAGCGCGCCGATTCGGTGCCTTCGATCCGACTGCACGGCGACTGCCATCCGGGCAATGTCTTGTGGACCGATGAGGGGCCGCATTTCGTGGATTTCGACGATGCCCGCATGGGGCCGGCTATGCAGGACCTGTGGATGCTGCTTTCCGGAGACCGGGCGGCAATGACCAGGCAGCTCTCCGATGTCCTTCGCGGCTATGAGGATTTCTTCGATTTCGATCGCCGCGAACTGCATTTACTCGAGGCACTGCGCACGCTGCGACTGATCCATTACTCGGCGTGGCTGGCGCGCCGCTGGAACGACCCGGCCTTCCCGGCGGCCTTCCCCTGGTTCCATACCGCGAAATACTGGCAGGACCAGATATTGCAGCTCAGGGAACAGGTGGCGGCGATGCAGGATCCGCCGCTCGGGCCGCTCTAGACGGGAACTTCCAATGTGACGGCCTTCTTGACGCTCCGTGACATAGTCTTTACATTCCGCGGCAGGCTGCAGGCACGGCATTTCACATGGAGAAATCCGGCTGCCCGAGGCAAACCTCTCAGCGAGGCAGGATGATCTATCAACTGCACGAGTTTCAAAAGACGGTGATGGCGCCCACGGTCCTCCTCGCGGACACTGTCAAACATCTCTTCACCAGTCCCTTCAGCCCGCTCGCATATACCCCGGTTTCCCGCACCATCGCTGCCAACAGCGAAGTATTCGTGCGGCTGATGCGGCGTTATCCGAAACCGCAGTGGCGGGTAGACGACACGATGGTCGCCAGCGAGCGCGTCGCGGTTACCCGCGAGGTGGCCGTAGACAAACCATTTTGCCAGCTGCTGCACTTCAGGAAAGACATTGCCATCGAGCAGCCGAGGTTGCTGATCGTCGCTCCTCTTTCCGGGCACTTCGCCACGTTGCTGCGCGACACGGTGCGCACCGCGCTTCCAGACCACGACGTGTGGGTCACCGAGTGGGTGGACGCCAGGATGGTGCCGCTGTCGAAGGGGCCGTTCCACCTCGACGATTACGTGGACTACATCAGGGAGTTCATTCGGCACCTATCGCCGGACCTCAACGTGATGTCGGTATGCCAGCCGACCGTGCCGGTGCTGGCAGCGGTGTCGCTGATGGCGGCGGAGAACGAACTGGCGGTGCCAAAGGCGATGATCATGATGGGCGGGCCGATCGATACCCGCCGCAATCCGACCGCGGTGAACGATTTTGCCTCGGGGCGCCAGCACTCATGGTTTGCAGACAAAGTAATCATGCGCGTGCCGCCGAACTATCCGGGCTTCATGCGCAAGGTGTATCCGGGCTTCCTGCAACACGCCAGTTTCCTTGCCATGAATCCGGACCGTCACCTGGATGCGCACAAGCAGTTCTACGACCATCTGATCCGCGGCGATGGCGAGAGCGCTGAGGCGCATCGGCAGTTCTACGACGAATACAATGCGGTGCTGGACATGCCCGCCGAATACTACCTCGACACCGTCAAGGCGGTGTTCCAGGAGTTCCAGTTGCCGAAGGGCAGGATGACGGTACGCGGCGTGCCGGTGAAACCCGAGGCGATCAGAAAGACCGCGTTATTCACCATCGAAGGCGAGCTGGACGACATTTCCGGCAATGGCCAGACCGAAGCTGCGCACACCCTGTGCCGCAGCATCCCCGCGGACAAGCGCAGGCATCTGCTGGCGAAAGGTGTGGGCCATTACGGCATCTTCAGCGGACGCAAGTTCCGCGAGCTCGTCTATCCGCAGATTCGCAGCTTCATCCGGCTGATTTCCCAGAGGGAAGAGGACCTGAAGCTGGTGCGCGTCAAGTAAGTCCGCACGGCGATTGCGCCTTTTTTGGTTTGTTCGGACATTCGTGAGGTAGATGAGCGCGCTCGGGTGTCGACGAATTCATCGCCTGGCGAAAGCATTCGTCGCCTCTAACCCCTACGACCAAGCGTTAACCGTAAAGGACGCCAAGGACGCCAGGGAAATCCGGATGCAAGAATCAGCTGAGTGTTCAAACCCCGTGCAAGCATCTGCGTTGTGACGGGTCCGTTACCCTAACTCAGCCTCGCGTTCACGCTATTGCTTTTCCTTGGCGTCCCTGGCGTCCTTGGCGGTGGATGTGTAATTGGTGAGTCGTTCGAAACCCACAAAAGAGTCTGAAGAGTCTTTTTTTGGTGCGCGTCGCCTCTTTTGCAAATAGAATTCCGTCCATCCTGAACGAAGGGCGCCGGCAAAACCGGTGCATCGCCGCGCTGCGGCGCGATTCGGGTGTTCCATCAGAATAATCAGGTGCGAAGCATCCACCGGCGAGTTGCTTTCCGCCGGAGCGAGCTTGTGCGCCATGCAGATCTCGCGAGGAGAAAATGAAGAAGATCCTGACTGTCGTTGCTGCAACGGCCCTGGCAGTTGCCGCAAACACGGTTCCCGCCGCCGACTATCCATCGCGGCCGGTCACCCTGATCGTGCCATGGGGCGCAGGCGGGGGAACCGACGCGGTGGCGCGGATGCTGGCCTCCCTGCTGGAGAAGGATTTCGGCCAGCCGGTGAACGTGGTTAATCGCACCGGGGGCAGCGGCGTGGTGGGACACCAGGCGATTGCCACAGCCGCGCCCGACGGTTATACGTTCGGCCTGATCACTTTCGAGATCACCCAGATGCATCATCAGGGACTGACCCAGCTCAATGGCGCAAGCTTCACGCCAATCGGGCTGATCAACGTCGATCCGGCGGCGATCCAGGTTAATGCCAATTCCCCGTACAAGACATTGCCGGACTTGCTCGACGCGATACGCAAGAACCCGGGCAAACTTAAGGCTTCCGGCACCGCCCGGGGAGGATCATGGCATCTGTCCCTGTACGGCATGCTGGCCGACCTGAAGATCGATCCGGCCTCCGTGCCTTGGGTGCCGAGCGTTAGCAACGCGGCTGGGTTGCAGGAACTCGCGGCTGGCGGCGTGGAAATCGTGAGCGGCTCCCATCCCGAAGGCCGTGCATTGATCGAAGCGGGAAGGGTCCGCAGCCTTGCCATCATGTCCGAAGCGCCGTCCCAGCTTTTTCCCAATGTGCCTACGCTGAAGGCGGCAGCGGGCAGCAAGTGGCTGAGCGGTGTCTGGCGCGGGATCGCCGCGCCGAAAGACCTGCCGAAGGCGGTCGAGGAACGGCTGATCGCCGCAGTCAAGAAGGCCTACGATAGCAAGGAGTATCGGGAATTCATGACCGCACGCGGATTCGGGATGCGCTATCTTCCGCCGCAGGAATTCGCTGCGTTGATGCAGAAGACGGACGCCGAGAACGGCATGCTCATGAAGAAATTCGGAATGACGCAATAGATCAGGCACGAGGCGAGAGGCACGAGGCGAGAAGCGAGAAGCGAGAAGCGAGAAGCGAGAGAACGAGGTGTTCCTGCCCGACGTAATCGAGAAAAATCCTTCAATCGCGGTGTTGAATTGTCCGCTCTTCGCGCATTGCCTCCAGCCTCGCACCTAGTGCCTCGCGCCTGACCATGAAATTCAACGACTTCGTCGTCGGCGCGGGCCTGATCGCTTTTGCAGGCGCGATTTTCTGGAATGCGCGGAAATTCCCATCAATGCCCGGCGATCAGGTCGGACCCGCGCTGTTCCCGCAACTCATCGCGGCCGGGCTGGCTATCTGCGGCGCGATCTTCGTCATTCAGGCGGCGCGCCGCAAGGCGGGCACGCCTTGGATCGAGCTGCCGGACTGGATTCGCGCGCCGCGCCAGGTGGCGGGCTTCGCGGTCGTCACGCTGGGCCTTCTGGCGTACTGCCTCCTGGTCGAGACAGTTGGTTTCTTCGTCTGCGCACCGTTGCTGCTCGGCGCGCTGCTCGCGGTTCTGGGTGTTCGCGCCTGGGCGGTGCCGGTGATCGCACTCGGCGTGTCAGTGGTGATCCATTTCATCTTCTACAAGGGCCTGGGTGTGCCTTTGCCATGGGGCCTGCTTCAGTCGTTGGCTTGGTAAGGACATGGAACATATAGTCCAGGCTTTCGGGCTGGTATTCGAACCCTATGTTCTGCTGGTGATTGGGGCGTCGGCGCTGTATGGGCTGTTCGTCGGCGCAATCCCCGGGCTCACCGCCACCATGGCGACGGCGCTGCTTGTGCCGGTCACATTCTTCATGCCGCCGGTACCTGCGGTCGCGGCGATCGTCACGGCAACCGCAATGGCGATCTTCTCGGGCGACATTCCCGGCGCGCTGTTGCGGATCCCCGGCACGCCGGCGTCGGCCGCTTACTGCGATGAAGCTTACGCCATGACGCGAAAAGGCCAGGCGGAGAGGGTGCTCGGCGCGGGACTGGTGTTTTCGGTGATAGGGGGAATCTTCGGCACCATCGTACTCGTAACCGCGGCTCCAACCCTCGCCGACGTCGCCTTGAATTTCAGTTCCTTCGAATACTTCTGGCTGGTGCTGCTGGGATTGACCTGCGCGATCTTCATCGCGTCGGACAACGTGCTCAAGGCATTCGTATCTCTGCTGATCGGCTTGCTGACAGCTGCCGTCGGTATGGAGAACCCGGCCGCGTTTCCCCGCTTCAGTTTCGACGAACCGAATCTGATGGGCGGTATCAGCCTGATTCCGATGATGGTGGGGTTGTTCGCCGTGTCCGAAGTCCTGCGCTATGTGACATCAGTCGAGCGGCCGCTGCACCTTGCGCAGGAAAAGTTCGGGAACATCTTCAAGGGGCAGTGGGCGCTGGTGCGCCAATATCCGGTGCAGACCCTGCGCGGCAGCGCGCTGGGCACGCTGATCGGCGCGCTTCCGGGCGCGGGCGCTGACATCGCGGCCTGGATGTCGTATGCGATGTCCAAGAAATTCTCGAAGCAGCCGGAGAAGTTCGGCACCGGACACGTCGAAGGCGTGATCGAGAGCGGGGCGGCGAACAACAGCGCACTGTCCGGCGCGTGGATTCCCGCGCTGGTATTCGGGATTCCCGGCGATTCCATTACCGCCATCGCCATCGGCGTGCTGTACCTGAAGAACATGAATCCAGGCCCGATGATATTCATCAACGATCCGCAGAACATCTATGCGGTATTCATCGTGTTCTTCCTGGCCAATCTGCTGATGCTGCCGCTCGGCGTGCTGGCGATCAAGAGCTACAAACAGGTGCTCAAGGTTCCGCGTGCGGTGCTGATGCCCGTGATCCTGCTGTTCTGCACGGTCGGGTCGTTTGCAATCAACAATTCCGCCTTCGACAT
>DASYUW010000287.1:0-13393 GCA_036000845.1 Burkholderiales bacterium | reverse complement strand
CCCCACCATGACCGTGAAGGATGCCGGCAACGGCAGGAGCCGCGTCGAATGGAAAGCGCGGTTCAGGCGCCTCGCCTACTGGACCGATGATCCGCCGCCCGGTCAGGACGACGCGACGGTGCTCGCCGCGTTCAACAGGGTGTACCCATTGGGCCTGCAAACCCTGAAGAAGCTGATCGAAGAGCAATAACAGGGGCGAGGATCGAGGGAAGAGGGACGATGGAATGGCCTGAACCATTTCAACCGAAACCTTCGCTTCTGCCCGTACCCCTAATATGAAATCCTTCGACCTCAGCGGAAAAGTCGCGATCGTCACCGGTTCCAGCCGCGGCATCGGCCGCTCCATCGCCGAGCATCTCGCCGCGGCGGGCGCGCGGGTCGTGGTCTCCAGCCGCAAGGCGCCCGCCTGCGAGGAAGTGGCGCAGGCGATCCGGACTGCCGGGGGTGAAGCCGTCGCGATCCCCGCCAACATCGGCGACAAGGGGCAACTCGAGAATCTGGTCAAGGAAACGCGCAGGCACTGGGGCAGGATCGACGTGCTGGTCCGCAATGCCGCAAGCAATCCCTACTACGGACCGATGGCGCAGATGTCCGACGACGCCTTCAACAAGATCCTTCAGAACAACGTCGTGTCCAATCACTGGCTGGCCAATCTGGTCCTACCGGAAATGGCGGAGAGGAAGGACGGCGTGGTGATCATCGTGTCGTCCATCGGCGGGCTCAAGGGCACCGGCGTGCTCGGCGCCTACGCGATCTCGAAGGCGGCGGACATGCAACTCGCGCGTAATCTGGCGGTCGAGTGGGGCCGTCACAACGTCCGAATCAACTGCATCGCCCCCGGGCTTGTCAAGACCGACTTCGCCCGTGCCTTGTGGGAAAACCCGGAGACGCTGCGCCATTACGAAACGCCTACACCGCTGGGCCGCATAGGCGAGCCCGATGATATCGGCGGCATCGCCGCATTTTTGGCTTCGCCCGCCGCGGCGTTCATCACCGGACAGACGATTGTCGCCGACGGCGGCGTAACGATAGCGGGATGACAAGAAAGTGCCGCGTGCCCAATGCCCACGAAAGACAGGACCTGCGCTCGACCACTCAAGGCATGCGGGCAAGCGACGTGCCGCTTTGAGTGGTCGAGGAGCTGCTGCCCCATCTCGTCACGACCGTCTGATTAAGCCGCGTGCTTGGTGGCCCACTGTACGACCTCCGCATGCGTCGCGAACCAGACGTTCCTCCGCGACTGCGCATGGCGGATGATTTCCTCGACGATCCATATCCGCGACCGGTAGCCGATGATGTGCGGATGCAGCGTAAGTTGAAACACGCCGCCTTCCTCGTAAGCCGCGTCGAGCTCGCGGCGGAATATGTCGAGCACATCTTGCGGCGGAGTGTAAGGTCGCAAGGACTGGAAGCGATTCATCATGAAATAGACGGCGTCGTCACGAACCCATTCGACCGGAAGCTCGATCACGCCGGTCGGCTCACCGTCCAGCAGCAGCTCGTAGCAGTCCTCGTCGGCCATGAGCGAGGAGTCGTAGAGCAACCCCATCTCGCGCGCGATGCCGAGCGTGTGCTGGCTGAAGTCCCACGACGGCGTGCGCATCCCCAACGGTCGCACACCGGCAATTTTTTCCAGTTCGTCTGCCGAGCGCAGCATCAGGTCGCGTTCCGCTTCGTATGGCAGAATCGAGTTCAGCTCATGAATCCACCCGTGGATTCCGATTTCGTGACCCTCCGCTACGACGCGGCGCTGCTCTTCCGGATGCAGCAGAGCGGTCACCGCAGGCACGTAAAAGCTTGCCCTGACGTCGTACTTTTCAAGCAACTTCAGTATCCGCGGCATTCCCACGCGATTGCCATACTGCCCCCAGCACAGGCGCCCGATCGACTTGCCGCCGTCGCGCAGCTCGCTGGTCTCGTGATCCGAGTCGAACGAAAGCGCCACCGCGCAGCGCGCATTGTCCTTCCACGCTTTCGGCCGGTAGGTCTTTCCAGCGCGGACACGATTGACGATCGCCCGCCACTGCCGTTCCGGCCACTGCCAGGGTTCGAGCACACCCTCCTGCGTTCTCATGGTCGCCTCCGCGGTATCGTCCTGAGTGCAATGTACACGCCCGGGACTGCCTCGCTCGTTGAGAGATTGGCTGGGTTAGTTTAGCCGTCGCCGCGAGCCCGGTCAGCCCAGGGGTTTATGAGCGCTTTCTTCGAGGCGGAGAACAACAATGGTGCTTGCAGCCGCAGCCGCCATAACGTAGTAGGCCGGGGAAAGCAAACTTCCGGTTTCCTCGATCAGCCAGGTTGCGACGAACGGAGCGAAGCCGCCGAACATTGCTACCGACAGGCTGTAGCCGGTTGACATCCACGTGGATCGTCCCCTGGTCGGAAAGATCTCCGCGATCGCTGCCGGACCCGGACCCGAATACAGTGCTATTCCCAGCGCCAGGGCGACCTGAATCGCGATGATCGTTCCCAGCGACGCTCCGGCCAGCATCAGATGGAAGAGCGGATAGGGCAGCACCATGAAGACCATGCAGGCGGCCAGCATCAGCGGCTTGCGGCCGAATCGATCCGAAAGCAAACCCGAGAGCGGGATTGTCGTCACCAGCGCGAACAACCCGGCCGTGGTCGCCCACAACGCCTCGCTGCGACCGAGCATGACGTGCTTTTGCAGGAAAGTCGGCATGTATGCAAGCACGATGTAATAGGACACCGACCACAGGATGGTAAGGCCGAACGCACGCGCCGCAAGCCATGCTGGCGCGGTGGCGTCGCTGGTCGCTGCCGGCGTCGTTTCCTGCGCGACGCGCCTGAACGCGGGCGTCTCACCGATGTTCCTGCGCATGTACAACCCCACCGGTCCGAGCAGGCCGCCGAGCAGGAAAGGAATGCGCCAGGCCCAGTCATCCACCGTCTGGGCCGGTAGCACGGTAGACACCAACGCTGCAACGGCGGAGCCGAGAAGCAGTCCGCCGGCGACGCTGCATTGCTGAAGGCTACCGTAGAAGCCACGCTGGTTTTCGGGGGCCCACTCCACTATAAACGCGGTCGAGCCGCCCCATTCGCCGCCGGCGGAGAAACCCTGCAGCATGCGGGCGATCACGATCAGGATCGGCGCGGCCGGGCCGATTGACTCGTAGCTTGGGATGAGCCCGATCAGCACCGTGCCTGCCGCCATCAGCGCGATGGTGAGAAGCAGCGCCGTCTTCCTCCCCTTGAGATCGCCGAGCCGCCCGATCAAGATGCCGCCTAGCGGTCGCACGACAAAGCCCACGCCGAACGCGGCGAACGTCGAGAGCAGCGCCGTGACCTCGTTCCCCGACGGAAAGAACTTCCTCGCGATCACCGTCGCCATGTAGGCATAGATCGCGAAGTCGTACCATTCCAGCACATTACCCACGACCGCTGCCGTCACTGCGCGTCTGATCTCGCGACGCTCCGGCTTGTTCATCGACTGGTTATCGGTCACGTCTTTCCGTCGCAATGTTACTTTTTGTCCTGCCAAACGTAAGCCTACAATATGCTACAAGCCTGAGGCTTGCACCCGAATGACAGAGATCATTCTCCACCATTACCCGCAGTCGCCGGTTTCCGAAAAAGTCCGGGTCGCGCTCGGCATCAAGCGGCTTGCCTGGCGCTCCGTGGAGATTCCGCGCCTCCCGCCCAAGCCCGACGTGATGCCGCTCACCGGCGGCTACCGGCGCACGCCGGTGATGCAGATCGCCGCCGACATCTACTGTGACAGTCAGTGCATCCTGAGGGAATTACAGCGGCGTTTCCCCGAGCCGACGTTTTTCCCCGGTGGCGCCGACGGCATACCGTGGGGGCTCAATCGCTGGGCCGACGGATTGTTCGATCTGGCGGTGCGGCTGTCGCTGGGCGCGAACGCAGATCAGCTGCCGGGAGATTTCGCCGCAGACCGGGTGCGCCTGTTCCTCGGACCGGGCGGCGATCTGCAAAAGCTGAAGACGGACCTGACTCACTTCGTCGCGCAACTGCGCGCACAGTTCGGCTGGCTCGATCAGCGCCTCGCGACCGGGCGCAGGTTCATTCTGGGTGAGCAACCGGGCCTTCCCGACGCGGTAGGCTACTACCTGGTGTGGTTTGTTCGTGCGCGCTGGCAGGGCGGCCCGGCGCTGTTCTCCGAGTTTCCCGCACTCGAGGCGTGGGAACAGCGCGTCAAGGCCATCGGCCACGGCAATCCCGCGCCGATGAGCTCCACCGAAGCGATCGAGATTGCACGCTCGAACGAACCTGCGACACCGGAACAGGGTGATCCGAAAGATCCGCAAAAACTGGAGCCTGGCGCAAGAGTGAGCGTGGTTCCGGACGTAAACAGCGGGGAACCGCCGGTGCACGGCACGGTGCGGCTGGTGGACCGCGATTGCATCGCGATCCTGCGCGAGAATCCGCGCGTTGGAACCGTCTGCGTGCACTTCCCGCGGGTCGGTTACCGCGTCGCCGCAGTATGAGCGCCCTGTACAAGTCCCCCTTCACCCTTTGTCCTTGCTCTTGCTGTCACTAGTCACCGCTTTTTTGATTTCGACTTCCACGAACACGAACTCGAAATCATTGGTGTTGACGACATTGTGCTCCACGCCGACGTTGCGGAAGTAGGACACGCCCGCCTTCAGTTGCGCCTCCCGGTTGCCCCGGTGTTCTTCGAGGAGCAGCGTTCCAGTCGTCTGCGGCACGACGACGTAGTCGTGCCCGTGCCGATGCCAGCCGGTTTCCGCCCCGGGAGCGAACCGCCACTCGGTTACGATGACGCGATCATTCTCGATTTGCAAAGTCGGTACCGCCTTGTCGCGGCTGTTTCCCATGTCCGGGCCTTTCCTGCTGAGTGATGGGCATTTCGGGCCTGATTTTCTCATTCCTCGTCGATCTTGCGCCATTTACCATTCGTATTGTCGCCCTGCCTGGAACCGACATGCCCCCGAGCCACACTTTCGAAATGATCGAAACCAATGGCGTGTCCCTGCGCTGCGTCGTCGAGGGAGACGGACCGCTCGCAATCATGGTGCACGGCTGGCCGGAGTCCTGGTACTCGTGGCGCCACCAGATCGCGCCGGTGCGCGCGGCCGGCTACCGCGTCGTGATTCCCGACGTGCGTGGCTACGGCGGCAGCGACGCGCCAGCGGCGCTCGAAGCCTACGACATGGAGAGCCTGATCGGCGACGTACTCGGGCTCATCGATCATTTCGGGGAAAAGCGGGCCATCCTGATCGGCCACGACTGGGGCGCACCCATCGTCTGGAACACGACTGCTCTCAATCCCGGGCGAGTGCGCGCCGTGGCGGCGTTGAGCGTGCCTTACTCGCCGCGCGGCAAGACTTCCTCGATTGCACTGTGGCGCCAGATCTACGCAAACCGTTTTTTCTATCAACTGTATTTCCAGGAACCCGGGAAGGCCGAGGCGGAGTTCGAGGCCGACATTCGCACGGCGCTGCGCAAGATCTACTACTCCGGGTCGGGCGATGCGCCCAGTGGAATGTTCCGAAGCGACAAGCCGGCCGACGCGAGGATGCTGGACGACCTCCCCGACCCGCCGGTGCTGCCCGCGTGGTTGACCGAGGAAGACCTCGATTACTACGTGTCGCAGTTCGAGAAATCCGGATTCCGCGGTCCGCTCAACCGTTACCGCAACCAGGAGCGAGACTGGGAGCGCCTGACCGAGTTGACCGGCGCGCGCATCACGCGTCCCGCGTGCTTCATCGCCGGCAGCCGCGACGGGGTGCTCAGGTTCGTTCCGGACGTGAACCTGGTGGATTACATGAAGCGCTGGGTGGAGACCTGCGTATCTGCAGGATTATCGACGGAGCCGGACACTGGATTCAGCAGGAACGCCCGGCCGAGGTCAACGCCGTGCTGCTGGAGTTCCTAGCAACGCTTACGAATTGAGAAACATCACGCGCGACGGACAAGAAAAAACTCGCGGCGTTTGGGCGCTGGCTGGCCCTTCATCCTTCATCCTTCATCCTTCATCCTTGCTCTTCAGCTTCCCGCCTGAACCGTAGCGCTCCGGGTCATGGTCTTGTACAGCAGGCCGACAATTTCCGCGGAGGGAATGGGTTTGCTGAAGACGTAGCCTTGGATCTGGTCGCAGCCGAGTTTGCGCAGGAACTCGGACTGCTCCTGAGTTTCCACGCCCTCGGCCACGACCTTCAGCTCCAGGCTGTGGGCCATGGCGATGATGGCTTCGACGATGGCGCAATCGTCCCGGTTGGCGGGAATGCCCCGGACGAAGGACTGGTCGATTTTCACGCTGTCGAACGGGAAACGCTTGAGATAGGCCAGCGACGAATAGCCGGTACCGAAGTCGTCCATGGTCAGATGGAATCCGATCGCCTTCAACTGATTGAGCATTTTCTCCGCGTGGTCCTGGTTGCTCATGACCGCGCTTTCGGTGATCTCCAGCTCCAGCGACTCCGCGGTCAGGCCGGTGCGCGTCATCGAATCGACGATGAAATCGACCAGGCCCTTGTCTGCCATCTGGCGGGCGGAAATGTTGACTGCGATGCGCAGCGGCGGCAGCCCGCCCTTCTGCCAGGCACGGTTCTGCACGCAGGCGGTCTGCACCACCCATCGCCCCATCGGGACGATCAATCCGGTCTCCTCGGCGATGGCGATGAATTCCGCCGGCGACACGAATCCGAACTGCGGGCTGACCCAGCGGATCAGCGCCTCCACGCCGGCGATACGCCCGCTCGCCAGATCGACCTTCGGCTGGTAATACAGCACGAACTCCCTGTTGTTCAACGCGCCGTTCAGGTTCGATTCGAATTCCAGGCGCTGGATCGAGTGGGTGTTCAACTGCTCGGAGTAGAACTTGAATGTTCCCCGTCCTTCCTCCTTTGCCCGGTACATCGCGATGTCCGCGTTCTTCTGCAGCGAAAGAACGTCGCGGCCGTCTGAAGGGTAGGTGCTGATGCCGATGCTCGCCCCCGGGCGATACTGCCGTCCCGCCAGGATCAGCGGCTTGGCCAGCGCGTCGACGATCTTGCGGGCGACGGCGCCGGCCTGGTCCTCCGCCGTCAACCCTTCGATGAGCACCGCGAATTCATCTCCCCCGAAACGGGAAACGACGTCCACTTGCCGCACGCATCCGGAGAGCCGCTGCGCGACCGCGCGCAGCACCTGGTCGCCGGTTTCGTGCCCCAGGCTGTCATTGATGTTCTTGAAGCGATCCAGATCGAGGAACAGGACCGACAGGAATTTGCCGCTGCGTCCGGCGCGTTGGACCGCCTGCGCCAATGATTGTTTGAAAAGGCTGCGATTGGGCAGGCCGGTCAACTCGTCGTGGTCCGCAAGGAAGCGGGTGCGCTCTTCAGACTCCTTGCGGGCGGTAATGTCCTGCAAGACCCCAAGCATCTTGAGCGCGGCCCCGGCGTTATCGCGATGGACGAATCCCCGCGCGTGGACATGCGCAATCGTCTGATCGTGTCGCGTCAGACGGAACTCGTCGTTCCAGAGGTGCTGGCTGGAATTGATGACACCGAGCAGGCGTTGCTGCACCCGCAGGCGATCGTCGGCGTGGACGTGCTCGAACCACGATTCCATTTTCGGCTGGAGCTCATCGCTGCGATACCCGAACAGGCGCTGATAGCTGTCGTTCCTCCACACTTGGTCGGTGGCGAGGTCCCACTCCAACAATGCGTCGTTGGTCGCCCTTGACACGAGCCTGAGGCGCTCGACGCCCTTCAACAGCATGTCTTCGATTTTCCTGCGGCTGCTGACGTCCCGCGCGATCAGAACCCGGGCCTGCCGCCTGGCAAAATGCACCCGGAAAGTGACGAGTTCGATTTCGATGGGTGTGCCGTCTTTCTTACGGTGGCGCCATACCCCCAGATCGTTCGCACTGGCGCCAAGATTCACAAGCGTGGTCGACAGCCGCTCCATCTCCTCCGCCGGGCTCAGGTCCGTGAACCTGATCTTGAGGAATTCTTCGCGCGAGTAGCCATAGCCGTTCACTGCGGCCTCGTTCACTTCGAGGCAACCCCACCTGCGCGTTTCGCACACGAAGGTCGGGACCGGGTTGTAGTCGAAAAGGAGATGGTACTGTTCGTTGGACAGGCCCGCTTTCTCGGCACTCGCCCCTGCGGCGGCGGGATCGTCTTTCGCTGTCCGAGGGCGAACGCGCCTGAGGTAGAAGAACCGCGCGCCAAGCCACGCTATCATTGCCCCGGCCACGCTGGCGATGATCACCGCTGCAACGCTTTTTCCGCTCGAGGGCTGCAGACCCTGCGCAAAGATTTTCAGAAATCCCCAGATGGATTCCAGAAACGTCTCGATCGCTTGCAGAAATTTCACCTGACGCGCCCTCGAATTGGAACGAGATCGAAAGCCTAATTTACACCGATTCAGCCGCTGAATTCCGGTAATCGACTGCCGTATTATGCCGCTGGTGTGCCGCGTTTCCTGGCTCGCAGCGCCTCGAATCTCATCCTCGCCGCAGCACCGCGCATTCGCCGCGCCTAAGCACTTTGTCTTTCACCTTTCCTTCTTCATCCTTCATCCCTGCCCTTCCCGGGCACCGAGCACCGAGCACCAAGCACTTGCCGTTCTTCCTCCTTCCTCCTTCCTCCTTCATCCTTCATCCTTCATCCTTGCTCTCAGACCCATCCCAGTCCGCCGACGATCGCTCCGACCGCGATCATCACCAGCAGATGCAGCCGGGTGCGCCAGACCAGAACCGCGGCCGCGCCGGTGAGCAGCACATGGCGCCAGCCAGGCGTTTCCGCGCTGAGGATCCAGCCGGTGGCGAACATCAACGCGATCACGATCGGCGCCATGCCGGCCTTGAACGCGCGCACCGCGCGCCAGTCTCGCCGCGCATGACTCCAGCGCGCGGCCCCGAGCGCCAGGGTCGTCGATGGCAGCATGATGCCGGCGAGCGTGAGCGCCGCCCCCGGCAGGCCGGCCGCCTGGTAACCCATCACCGCGACGAACAACACGTTGGGTCCCGGCGATGCCTGTGCGATCGCGATCGAGGCGTTGAACTGCGCATCGCTCAGCAGCCCCATCTCGCCGACCATCACCCGGTGCATGTCCGGGGCGACGGTGATCGCGCCGCCGATCGCCAGCAGCGACAACAGGAGAAAGTGGCCGAACAACGCCAGCAAATCGACTGAAGGCGGCATCGCGCCGGTCACCCGCCGTCCGCTGCGGCTGCAGTGCCGGCACGCAAGCGCCACCAGGCAAGCAGGCACGCGACCGTGCCGAGCCCGAGCAGCGCCCACACCAACGGCCAGCGCAGGATCGCCACAGCCACGAACGCCGACATCAGCAGCACCGCGCAAGCAGGAATACCCGTCGGGTTGGCGCGTAACGCACTCATGAGCTTCAGCGCCGTTCCCACGATGAGCCCCGCCGCCACCGCACCCATGCCCTTGAGTGCGCCGGCCACGACGGGGTTCGACGCGTACTGTGAATACACCGCCGTGATTGCCAGCACGATGAGCAACGGCACCGTCATCATCCCCGCCAACGCCGCGAATGCGCCGCGCCAGCCGAAAAAGCGGTCGCCGACCATCAGCGCCACATTGCACACATTGGGTCCGGGTAGCACCTGTCCGAACGCGAGGATTTCCACGAACTGCTCCTTGGTGAGCCAGCGTTTCTGTTCGCACAGCACCCGCTGCGCCACCGCCAGAACGCCGCCGAAGCCCTGCAATGCGAGCAACGTGAAGGCGACAAACAACTCCTTCTCCGAAGACGGTCGTGCAAGCGAATGGATTTCGTCGTTCATGCGGGAACACTCACTTCTTGATCTCTTCCCTCAGCCGTTCCACCATTGCCCGGAGTTCAGCCACTTCATCGCGCAGCCGCGCCACTTCGGACTCGAACCCGCTGCCTGCTATGGTGGCCGCACCCGCGTGCATCGCGGGGGGATCGGTCGGGGCGTCCGCCGGACCGCCGAGCAGTTGCCCCCAGCGATGCTCGCGCGCGCCCGGCTGTTTGGGCAGCTTCACCACCAGCGCGCCTGCGGCACGCCCCGCGATCGCCTCCAGGTAGGCCTCCACGCTCGACAGGTCCGCAAAGTGGTACATACGCTCGCAGGCGATCCGCAATTCCCCCGGCGTCTGAGGTCCGCGTAACATGAGCGTCGCCAGCAACGCCGTGGTGCCCGGATCGGTATCCAGCACTTGCGGGAAATTGTGGGAATAGCGCATCACCCGCCGCGATGCGCCCCAACTGTTGGTCACCAGTTTCCGTTCCTTGAGCGCGTCGAGAGCGTTCTGCGCCTCTTGCTCGCCGATGCTCATCACCGGATCGCGGCTCGACTTCTGATTGCAGCCGGCGACGAGTGCGTTGAGCGAAAGCGGGTAGTAGTCAGGAGTGGTTAGCTGCTTTTCCACCAGCACGCCGAGCACGCGTATTTCGAGCGGAGACAGCAACGGCAAGGCGGCAGCGGTCATGACGAAGTGTTGTCGATGGCAATGCGCCGAATCTACACGGAGTACCGCGTCGGCGCCAGAGAGCGACCGGCCCACTTCCGGGTATATCATTCGAGCAATAAAAACCAGGAGGAATCATGAGGACTTTCTTCGCCATCCTGATGCTCGCTTGCCTGAATGGAACGGCCGCAGGCGCGGACAAGGCCCCGCCGCCCTGGGCGTTCGCCGTCAATCCCCCCGGTACCCAGCCGGCGCCGGACGACGGCACGTTGAGGCGCGTTCCCGGCAGCAGCGTGGCGTTCACACTGACACAGATACGAGATCTCTTCACCGTGCCGGATTGGCATCCCGACGACCACCCGCCGATGCCCGAAGTCGTGCGGCACGGCACGAAACCGGGGGTGTTCGCATGCGGTTACTGCCATCTGCCGAACGGGCTGGGCCGTCCCGAGAATTCCAGTCTCGCAGGCCTACCTGCCGAGTACATCGTGCAGCAGGTTGCCGATTTCAGGAGCGGCGCGAGGAAGAGTTCGGAGCCGGCGAGCCTGCCCGTCAACCTGATGATCGCGGTCGCGAAGGCCGTAGGCGACGTCGACCTGAAGGCCGCGGCAGAGTACTTTTCCACACTGCGACCGAAGCCGTGGATCAGGGTGATCGAAACCAACACCGTGCCGAAAACGCATGTCGCGGGCTGGATGCTGGTTGCCTCGGAGGCCGGCGCGACCGAGCCGATCGGCCAGCGCATCATCGAGATGCCGGAGGATCTGGAACGGACCGAGCTGCGCGACGCCGCTTCCGGCTTCGTCGCCTACGTGCCGGCCGCCAGCATCAGGAAGGGTGAGACATTGGTCACCAGCGGCGGAGCAGGCAAGACCACTCCGTGTGCGATCTGCCATGGTGCCGACCTGAGGGGACTCGGTCCGGTGCCGGCGCTCGCGGGCCGCTCTCCAAGCTACGTCGTGCGCCAGCTCTACGACATCCGCCACGGCGTTCGCAACGGTCCTTGGGCAGAACTGATGAAGGCGGTAGTGGCTCAGTTGAGCGAGGAAGACATGGTCGCGATCGCCGCATACACGGCCTCCCGCGCCCCCTGACGCAGCCGAACACGCGGGGCGGCGCAGCGTCGGGACTCTGAAGTCACTCTGGCGTCGCTGCGCTCGTCGTGGAATTCCCGCCTGTCGCGTTCCAGCTACAATGCCGCCTCTCATTGCATTCATCGAGGGTCTCATGCCCACCACGCAAAATGCCAGCGGTCTCGGAATCGACGAGATCACTATCGGCGAAGGTGTTGCCGCCACTGCGGGCAAGCGCGTCACCGTGCACTACACCGGCTGGCTCACCGACGGAACCAAGTTCGATTCCAGCAAGGATCGCAGTGACCCTTTCGTATTCGGGCTGGGCCAGGGCCGGGTCATCCGCGGATGGGATGAAGGGGTGCAGGGCATGAAAGTGGGGGGCAAGCGCAAGCTCACGATTCCGTCGGCGCTTGGCTATGGCGCGCGCGGCGCCGGCGGCGTCATCCCGCCGAATGCGACGTTGATTTTTGAAGTGGAGCTGCTTGGCGTTGGTTGAGGGAAGCTCTGACCAGATGCCGCGACGCGCATTGCGCCAAGGCGCGGCAAGTGCGCTGTAAACGGCGCCGCCCTGCCGCGGAAACTATCCAACGTAAAGTACCGGATGGCGTTCGGCACTCGACTGTTAAAAACCGCACCACCAGTGCCGCTGCTCGAATGCGACGTTTCGCTACACGAGCGGTTGCGGTTTCCAAACCGCCGTAGCGGATCACCTACATCGATCGGCGCTCGACGGGTACGGAAATCCTTTTCGCATACACATCAACACGGAAGTAAGCCAAAGGAACCACTGTTGCACCCTGACCGACTCTAATTGACGCCAACTTGCGCTCATACCATTGGAATCGAAACTGCATACTCAATGGACGGAACATGAGCATTTTCCGCGACATCAGGAGTTTATCCGTCGGCCCGATTGCAGCCTTCGTTGCGCAGGGGGTCGAGGGACTGCGTGATCGGCGCAGCGCGCGTCGCGAGCAGGCCGCCTTCGCGCCCGACCCGGCGACGACTCCCGAGCCGGTCATCCAGGTGTACTGCGCCCGTTGTCTGGGGTGGCGACGCTATTTCGGCGTGCACACCTGGATCGCGGTGAAGCCGGCCTGCGCGAGAAGCTACACGGTCTACGAAGTGACCTACTGGCACTTGCGCCGGCGCGGCTCGGCGGTGGCGATGCGAAAGCGCGCGCCAGACCAGCCCTGGTTCGGAAACGTGGTCGAGCTACTGGCCGAAAGACGCGGCGACGATGTCAGCGTGCTGATCGACCGCATCGAAAAGTCGATTCGCGAATATCCCTACGCCGGACAATACGTCGCCTGGCCCGGACCCAACTCAAACACTTTTGTCGCTCACATCGCCCGGTCAGTCCCCGAGCTCGAGCTGGACCTGCCGCCAACCGCCATCGGCAAGGATTATCTCGGACGCCGGTGGACGTCAACCGCGCCCAGCGGAAACGGCTTCCAGTTGTCGCTGTTCGGCGTTTTCGGCGTGTTGGTGAGCAGAGTCGAGGGGTTCGAGGTCAATGTCCTGGGTCTCACCTTCGGATTCGATCCATTTACCCTTGCGCTGAAACTGCCGCTCATCGGGCGTCTGGGGGTCTTGCGCTCGATTGGCGCAGAGAACAAAGCGGCCAGTGCCATAACATCCTCACGCATCGGTGACGAAGTAGTGAGGTGATAGGGAGTTTGAGTTTCTTGCTCAATTCACAACGCTCTAGTGTCCTGTTCCGCTAATTCGTAGGAAAAGTCTCCAAGCTTCGCAGCCAGTCCCATGATCCATTTAACAGCAATCCATCATCGATCGGAAAACCCGCGAAATCGGCGTCAGGCAAGGCGCGAGTCCTTGACAGTGGCGGGCCCCACGGCGAGGACTCGTAACACCGCATGGCGCCGATTCTCGTCGGGTTTTCAGCCAGGAATCAGCGGGACA
>DASYUW010000286.1:0-7621 GCA_036000845.1 Burkholderiales bacterium | reverse complement strand
TACTTGCGGTAACTGGTGGGAATGAACTGCGGCATGCCCATCGCGCCGGCAAACGACCCCTTCACTTCCAGCGGATCGAGCGTGTTTTCGCGCGCGAGCAGCAGGAACTGCTCCATCTCGCCGCGGAAGAAGGTCGCGCGTTCGGTCATCTCGAAGCCGAGGGTATAGAGCGCATCGATCACTCGGAACGACCCCAGCCGCCGTCCATAGATGGTCTCCACGCCGATGATCGAGACGACGATCTCCTCGGGCACGCCATAGACATCGCGGGCACGCGCCAACAGGTCTGCGTGCTGCTGCCAGAATTCGACGCCACCGTTGATGCGCAACGGCGTGACGAACATGTTCCTGAACTCGTGCCAGGGTTTCGCCGTGGCCGGGGCGCTGATCGCCTTGACCACATCGTCGTGCGCCTTCAGTTGCGCGAACACCCGGCGCAGTGCCACCTCCTCGAACTGATGCTGCTTCGCAATCTGGTCGATGAACTCTTCGACTTCCGGTTTAAGTTGGACCTTGTCCGGCGCCTGCGCAAGCGTGGGGATCGCCGCACCGGCCAGAACCATCGCAATCGCCGTCAGCAGTTGCGCCGTTCGCATTGCCTTATCTGATCACCTGGTTGATTACAACCGTAACTCCGTCTGCGCCCGGGTTTACCGTGGCGCTCGCGCCTTCCAGATCACCCGCCATCGGCTTGGCGCTGCCTGACTTCGACACCCGCGCGCCGACGATGACCTCGTCGAAAGCCGACAGTTTCATCTCCGGCATCATCGCCATCGAATCGTCGAGCGAAAATTTGTACGGCAGATCCTTCACCGGCACTTTCACGATCGCCAGCGGCATGCGCGGTCCCTGCGCGGCACGCGCGTACACGAACACGGTATCCTCCGGTGCTGCCCGCGCCCGCAACGCGGAGTCGAGCGTGACGGTGCCGCTGACTCGCCCCGGCACGGGTTTCGCCGCAACGGTCTTCTTTCCTGTCGACAGCGCCCGTGCCTCGGCGATCCCGGCACTGAGCGCCTGCGCCAGCTCGCCGCTCACGCCCGGTCGCTTCAGCAGGGTTTCCCAGTGGCGGATTGCCGCCTTGTAGTCCTTGCGCTCGAATGCGGCGCTGCCGGAAAGCGCCAGCACCTTGTCGTTGTCCGGATCGAGCTTGAGCGCGCGATCGAGCAGCCTGGTCGGCTCACCTGCCAGCGTGCGACCGTTCCTGAGCGCCAGCGCTTCAGCCAGATCCGCGAGCAGGTCCGCATTGCCGGGGTTGAGCGCCACCGCTTTTCCGAGCGCATCGGCCGCTTCCTGGAAGCGCTCCAGCCCCCGGTACGCGCGGCCGAGCATCATCCAGCCTTCGGCGTCGTCCGGGTTCTCGCGCATGCGCGCAGCCAGTTTATCGGTCATGTCCAGGAACTGTTCGCTGGTGACGGATGAAACATCCCGCGCCGAGTGCGGCGTGACGCTGAGCCCTTCCAGGCTGCCGAACTGCAGATACAGTAGCACGGCGGTCACAGGAAGCAGCACGCCGACTGCGATCGGCGCAGCGCGCCCGCGGCGCGCGACCGTCACGCCTTCGGCGGGCCTCGCCGCTTCCTCAAGCACGCGGCGCTCGAGGTCGGCTTTCGCCCGGTCGAACTGTTCGGCGCCCAACACACCAGACCTGAGATCGTTTTCGAGTTCGGCAAACTGGTCGCGATAGATATCGAAATTCGCCTTATCACGCGCGACCCCTGTTCCGGTACCTCCCTTGAGCAGCGGTCGCAGCACGATCGCGACCGCCAGCAGCAGCAGGACTGTGGCGCTGACGATGAAGGCTGTCATCGGCTCTCGCCCTCCCGCCCCGCACGCAGCAGCGCTTCGGCGAGGGCATGTTGCTCGGGCGTCAGTTCACTTTCGGTGAGGCGTTCGCGCCGGCGCCGCAGGTAGAACCCCAGTGCCAAGCCGCCGGCGGCCAGCAGCATGAACGGCCCGGCCCACAGCAACGCCGTGGTGGATTTGAGCGGAGGCTTGTAGAGGACGAAGTCGCCGTAGCGCGCTACCATGAACTCGCGGATTTCGGCATCGCTCTTGCCCGCCAGCATTTGGCTGCGCACCTGGTTCTTGAGATCGATCGCCAGATCGGCGTGCGAATCTGCCAGCGATTGGTTCTGGCACACCAGACAGCGCAACTCCGCGGTCAGACGCATCATCCGCTGTTCCAGTACCGGGTCCTGCGCCGCCGGTGCCGCCTCGTCGGCATATACCGGAAGCGCCAGCACCATCAGCAGGACAGCAATCATGCGCCTCATCCCTGCAACTCTCTCACCAGCGGCAGGATCTTTTCCTCGAGCACTTTCGGCGTCACCGGTCCGATCTGCTTGAAGCGGATCACACCGTTCTTGTCGATGACATAGGTTTCCGGCACGCCGTAAACGCCGTAGTCGATGCCCACGCGCCCATCCGCATCCATGGCCGACAGCGTGTACGGGTTGCCGTGCGTGTCCAGCCATTTCAACGCGTTGTCGCGACCGTCCTTGTAATTGAGACCGTAGATCGGCACCAGGTTCTGCCGCGACAGTTCCACCAGCAGCGGATGCTCCTGCAGACAGGCGACACACCATGAGGCCCAGACGTTGAAGATCCACACCTTGCCCTTGAGATCCCTGGGAGCAAACGTCTTGCCGGGATCCTGCAACCGGGCCAGGCGGAATGGCGGCGCCTCCTTGTCGATCAGCGGCGAAGGCACTTCGCGCGGGTCCAGCTTCAGACCGACTGCAAGGAAGACTGAAAGAACCAGAAAGATTCCGAGCGGGAAAAGGAAGCGTTTCATGTGATGGTGATAGCTTGCAGACCGTGAATATCGCAGGATCCCTGTTTCGCGACCCGCGAGTGACGATCATCAGGACACTACTCCGGTTCTTATGCAGTCACCGCCGCCGCCGCCGCGGGTATTTGTTGTTCTGCCCGCCTCGCCAGCCGGTAACGGCGGTCGGTGATGGCCAGAATTCCGCCAAGTGCCATCAGGAACGCGCCGCCCCAGATCCAGTCAATGAACGGCTTGTGGTAAATGCGTACGACCCAGGCATTGTTGCCAACCGGTTCGCCGAGCGAGACGTAAAGATCGCGAGTGAATCCGGTATCGATTGCTGCCTCGGTCATCGGCATCTGCTGCACGTGGTAGAAACGTTTTTCGGGGAACATGGTGCGAACGCTCTTGCCGTTCTTCATCACCGAAACGAGGCCGCGGGTAGCCTCGTAGTTCGGCCCGGGCACCTGCACGAGGCCATCGAGCCGGAACGTGTATCCGCCGACCTCGACGGTGTCGCCGGTCTGCATGCGCACGTCTCTTTCGACCTCGTAACCCTTCACCAGCGTGACCCCGGCAATGAGCACCGCCACTCCCGCGTGTGCCAGCAGCATTCCGTAATAACCGCGCGGCAGGCCCCTCAATTGCGCGCCCGTGCCGAACCCGTTGGCGGTGCGCAACTGCGACACGCGCTGCCACAGGTTGACGAAGCCGGAGATCACTACCCATAGTGCCAGCAGCAGGCCGAATGCGATCATCGGTGTCCATTTGCCCATTGTGAACGGAAGCAGCAGCGCGGTGACGAGCGCGACCGCCATCGCCCACTTGAGGCGATGCGCGAGATCGGGCAGTTCAGCCTGCTTCCATTTCGCCAGCGGGCCCACGCCCATCAGGAAGATCGCCGGCGCCATCAGCGGAACGAACACGGCATCGAAGTAAGGCGGGCCGACCGAAATCTTGCCCAGTCCGAGAGCATCTAGGAACAGCGGATAAAGCGTACCCAGCAGCACCGACGCGGCCGCCACGATCAGCAGCAGATTGTTGGCCAGCAGTGCCGATTCGCGCGAAACGAAATCGAACTTGCCGCCGAGACCGACTTTGGGTGCCCGCCAGGCAAACAGCGTGAGCGACGCGCCGATCACCACCACCAGAAAACCGAGGATGAAAACGCCGCGTGCCGGATCGGTGGCAAAGGCGTGCACCGAAGTGAGCACGCCCGAACGCACCAGGAACGTGCCCAGCAGCGACAGGGAAAAGGTCACGATCGCCAGCAGCACCGTCCAGACTTTGAAGCCGCCGCGCTTCTCGGTGACGGCAAGCGAATGAATCAACGCCGTTCCCAACAGCCAGGGCATGAAGGATGCGTTCTCCACAGGGTCCCAGAACCACCATCCGCCCCACCCGAGTTCGTAGTACGCCCACCCGCTTCCCAATGCGATGCCGGTCGTAAGGAACACCCAGGCCATGGTGGTCCAGGGGCGCGACCACCTTGCCCAGGTTGCATCGAGCTGGCCCCCGAGCAACGCAGCGACGGCAAAGGCAAAGGCAACCGAAAAGCCCACGTAACCCATGTACAGCATCGGCGGGTGAATCACCATTCCGGGGTCCTGCAGCAGTGGATTCAGGTCGCGCCCGTCGGGCGCGGCAGGCAGCAGGCGCTCGAACGGGTTCGAGGTAAGCAGCATGAACAGAAGGAAGCCGACCGATATCAGCGCCATCACGCCGAGGATGCGTGAGACCATTTCAAGGGGCAGATGGCGGCTGAACAGCGTCACCGCCAGCATCCACACCGCGAGCATCAGCACCCACAATAGCAACGAGCCTTCGTGACTTCCCCAGGTTGCAGCAAGGCGGTAGTACCACGGCAGGCTGGAATTCGAGTTGTTGACCACGTTGAGAACCGAGAAATCGTTGGTGACGAACGAATACGCCAGGCATCCGAAAGCGATGGCCACAAATACGAACTGGCCTTGCGCTGCGGGGCGGGCCACGTTCATCCACGTCACATCTCCGCGCGCCGCGCCGACGATCGGCAACACCCCCTGTACGAGGGCGATGCAGAGCGCGATGATGAGTGCGAACTGTCCGAGTTCCGGAATCATGGTTTGGTAAGGTGAGGGGCGCGAGGCACGAGGCGCGAGGGAAAAACAGGAACAACGTTATTCTGACAACACCACACCCTCGTGGCGATCCGGGTATTGAATCGATTCCGCGAATGATCGGCGCCTTCAACCTCTTGCCTGGTGCCTCGCGGCTCGTACCTCGCGCCTCGTGCCTGAATTTTCATTTTTTCTCCACCAGCGTCTTCTTCGATTCCTGCATCGCCTTGTGCGCGCGCTCGACCGCGTCGGCCGCCTCGGGCGGCATGTAGTTCTCGTCGTGCTTCGCCAGCACTTCGGAGGCGCTGAACACCCCGTCCGCGCCGAGCTTGCCCTGCGCCACCACGCCCTTGCCCTCGCGGAACAGATCGGGAAGGATACCGGAGTAGACCACCGGAGTGCTCTTCGCGGTATCCGTGACCACGAAGCGCACCGTCACGCCGTCAGGCTGGCGCTGCACGCTGCCCCGTTCCACCAGCCCACCGATTCGAAAGCTCCGGTTTTGCGGAGCTTCGCGGGCGGCCACCTGCGTGGGCGTAAAGAAGAACACCAGATTACTCTGGAACGCCTGCAGAATCAGCGCCAGCGCGATTCCCAATGCCGCAAGGCCGGCGGCGATCAATGCAATGCGCTTGTGGCGGGGCTTCATGAACGATCAGTCGGATTCGGATCCTGCAATTCGACCTGCGCGGGCCCACAGAGTTCGGCCACGGCGAACCAACGTCGTGACTTCCACCGCGATGACGACCACGGTCACCAGATACGAGCCCCAGACGTACAGAGCGTATCCGCCCATGGCGAAAAACTCGGAAACACTACCCCAATGCATTTCTCACCTCGCCAAATAAACAAGAGCTTTCACCACGGAGGACACGGAGGAAAAGCAAAAAAACAAGCGCGATATGGAAATCGGGGGTCCCAATGGTAGACCAGTCTCGCAAGGTTTTAACTCCCGTTTGTTTTTTGGTCCTAGGTCTTTCTCCGTGTCCTCTGTGTCCTCCGTGGTTCAAGATTCTTTAAACTCCTTTATCCAAGCGGAATTGCGTTCGCGTTCCAGGATCACGATCCGCGCCCGCATCAGCGCCGCCGCGATCGCATAGGCCCAGAACGCGAAGACCATCACCAGCATGCCGATCAGCATGGTGGCTGCCATGCTGGGGGCACGGCTGATGCTCACCGATGCGCCCTGGTGCAGCGTGTTCCACCACTGCACCGAAAAATAGATGATCGGGATGTTGACCACCCCGACCAGCGCCAGGACGGCGGAAGCCTTGTCTGCCCGGCGCTGATCGTCTATCGCCGCGGCCAGCGACATGTATCCGATATACAAAAACAACAGGATCAGTTCCGAAGTCAGCCTGGCATCCCAGACCCACCAGGTACCCCAGGTTGGCTTGCCCCATAGCGAGCCCGTCCAAAGCGCGATGAAGGTCATCAATGCACCGGTGGGCGCGAGCGCGTGCGCCATCATCGATGACAGCCGCGTATTGAACGCGAGCCCGATTCCAGCCCAGAACGCCATCACCACATAGATGAACATCGACATCCACGCCGCCGGCACGTGAATGAAGATGATCCGGTACGCCTCGCCCTGCTGGAAATCGGCAGGCGCGACGAAAAAAGCGATATAAAGCCCGGCCACCCCCAGAACGGCGGCCGACACCATGAACCACGGCACCATTTTTCCGGCCAGGGGGTAGAAAGTCTGCGGAGAAGAGAATTGCCAGATGTTCAAGTAGTATCGTCTCCTAAAATAATCTCACCGCAAATATCCATAATGCCAACCACCAAGACACCAAGGCACCAAGAAAGCCTGAAGGACAGGCAAGACAGAGTTTTGGTTTCCTTGGTGTCTTGGTGCCTTGGTGGTGAGGTCTTCGTACACGTTTTTCGCTTACTCCAGCGAAATCCTCAAAGCCAGCGCGGTCGCCCAGGGCGCGAATACCAGCGCGATCATCAGCATCGCCCCGAGCAGCGACAGATGCCCGGCCGCGCCCGTCCCGTTCGCGGTGGCGACCACCGCGCCAGCGCCGAATATCAGCACCGGCACATACAGCGGCAACACCAGCAGTGAAGTCAGGGCCGTGCCGCCGCGAACACCCAGGGTCAACGCCGCTCCCACCGCACCGATCAGCGACAATACCGGCGTGCCGATCAGCAGCGACAACAACAATGTCGCCAACGAATCGGCAGGCAGGTCGAACTGCAAACCCAGCACCGGCGCGATCAGCACCAGTGGCAAACCGGTCGTCAACCAGTGTGCCGCAACTTTCGCCATCACCAGCACCACCAACGGCTGCGGCGTCAACAGCAGTTGCTCGAGGGTGCCGTCCGCGTAGTCCGTACCGAACATGCGCGCCAGCGACAACATCGCGGCCAGCAGCGCCGCGACCCAGACCACCCCCGGCGCGATCTCGCGCAGCGTGTCCGGCTCGGGTCCGACACCCAGCGGGAACAGGCTGACCACGATGACGAAAAAGAAAAATGTGGTCAGGACGTCGCTGCGATAGCGCAAAGCGATCAACAAATCGCGCGCCACCACCGCACGGCAGGCGGCGATCAGGGGTCCCTTCAACTAGCTCGCCCCCAGCTCGAGGGTGCGCATTGACGTGCCGGGAAGCTCGACCTCCTGGTGGGTGGTAAACATCACCATGCCGCCGCGCTGCAACTGCTCCGTGATCGTCCTCGCCAGCCGCCCCACCGAAGCCGCGTCCAGCGCAATGAAGGGCTCATCCAGGATCCAGAGCGG
>DASYUW010000285.1:0-4102 GCA_036000845.1 Burkholderiales bacterium | reverse complement strand
ACCATCGAGCGCTTCGACAAGGCGGCGTATTCCGAACCTGCGCCGGTGCTCAACAACAAGCAGCGGCAGCTCTTCATGGCGGGGCGTAGCGTCTTTCACCGGCAGTGGGCGTCGGTCAACTCGCTTAACGGAGATTGGGGGCTCGGCCCGACCTTCATTGCCGATCGCTGCAGCGCCTGTCATGTCAACGTCGGGCGCGGCAGCCCGCCGGCGTCACGCAATGAGCAGTTGCTGTCCATGCTGGTGCGGATCAGCATTCCCGGCGAGGACGAGCACGGTGGCCCGAAGCCGCACCCGCATTACGGCGATCAGTTGCAGAACCGTTCGCTCGACGGCCGCAACGTCGATCTTGCCTATGCCGG
This sequence comes from Burkholderiales bacterium, assembly GCA_036000845.1. Classification (GTDB taxonomy): domain Bacteria; phylum Pseudomonadota; class Gammaproteobacteria; order Burkholderiales; family JACQAP01; genus JACQAP01. The sequence continues at coordinate 3,740 of DASYUW010000285.1, read as the reverse complement.
CGCAGCGGTGCCGCCGGAGGCCGACCTGTACCTGGACTGGGAAGAACGCGCGGAATCGTTCGCAGACGGGGAAAGTGCCGTGCTGCGCAAGCCCAGACTGCGCATCGAGAAACTCAACTTCGGTTCTCTTGGCGCGGAAATCTTGACGTCAGTGCGCATCGCCCAGCCGATGGTCGGCATGGGTCTTCTCGAAGCCGTGCCCGAAGGGACATTGCTGGCCCTGGCGCGGCGCCAGAAAGCGCTGGGTTTCGATGGTCGTCCCAATTACGTCTGGGATGCCGTGAACAGTTGCATGGCCCTCGGCCGTTTCGGCTGGAAGGCAAACCAACCGAGCCTGAAGCAACAGACCGCCAGCGCCGCGCTCGGCGACATGGGGGTGGCATCGCCGTTGTTTCCCGAGCAGAACTGTCCGCCGGTACAGGAAATTTGCGCGCGCCATTTGCCGGGCAACGTCCCTGAGATCATCGGCCACGAGATCGAAACCGTGGAAATCTGGCTGCGCGGTCTGGCGGTGCCTGCGCGTCGCAACATGGCCGATCCCGAAGTGCGGCGCGGCGAGAAACTGTTCGCTGAAGCGAAATGCGCGGTGTGCCACGTACCCGAGATGAAGACCGCCGATAGATTTACGCCCATGCCGCAACTGGCGAACCAGACTTTCCGCGCCTACACCGACCTGCTGCTTCACGACATGGGCGAGGAACTCGCCGACGGCCGGCCCGACTTCAAGGCCGGCCCGCGCGATTGGCGCACCCCGCCGCTATGGGGGCTGGGTCTGTCGCAGACCGTGAGCGGCAGCACCGCGATGCTGCACGACGGCCGCGCCCGCAATGTCACTGAGGCGATTCTCTGGCACGGGGGCGAAGGGGAAGTGTCGCGCGAGGCCTATCGCAACATGAGCAAGGCGGATAGGGAGGCGCTGATGAGGTTTGTGGAGGCGATTTAACCCCGCCAAGGGCGAGGGACGAGGTGCGAGGGAGTACGAGGGGGGATGCTTCGCAAGCAGGCGCTGGAAAGTCGCGGAACCTGTTGACTATAAAGTATAGGCCTGACCCTCGACTTGATCTCTCGACTTGATCCCGAGGCGACCTGTACGCGCTAAAACGAAAAATCGCCCCAGACCAGGTGGTGGTCGGAGGCTTCGTCGGCCTTGCTGTTCACGGTATCAAAAGCTTCCCAGGTATGCGGATGGTACGAGCCGCGACGTTCGATCTCGGTGTGAAAGAGTTTCGTCCTCAGTTCGGGTGACATGATCAGGTAGTCGAGCTTGTTGGCGGCGGTGCCTGTGTTGAAAGTGCCCGGCCGATCCGTGGGGTAAGAGGGGTGATCGCTCACGTCCACGAATCCATCTTCAAAAAGGGATGCAAAGAGCGGGGTGTCCGGAGTGTCGTTCAAGTCTCCGGCGATCATCACGAAAGGGGTCTGCGCCAATCCTTGCAGGGCGATGGCATGAGCCCGATCGGCCTGGGCTTTCCTGCGATTCTGCATCGCAGGCGTATTGCCGCCGCGTTTGGACTTGAAATGGTTCGGCAGGATGACGATTGTCTGCCCGCCCGGGAGTTCGATCAGGTATTCCGGACAATCCCTCGAAAACGTGCGCTGGCCATTGGGGTTCAGGTCGTCGACATGGCTCCTGACCGAGCGGATCGGGTGCCGGCTCATGATGCCGACGTCGATGCCGCGATCGTCGTTGCCATCGATCACCATTACGTGGGGGTAGGCCTTGTGGAACTGCGCGTCGAGCACCTGCTCGTTGAAACGGAGGAGCGTCGGGCGGTTCTCCACTTCGATACAAATCTGGATATCCGCATCGATCGTCGCCACCACGCGTCCGGTGTTGAAGATGGCTTCCCATGCCACGTCATCTGTCCTGAGGGAAAACCAGCCCGTCCAGGCGCCGCGGCCGGAGGCGACGACTGTTACGACGCCCGCCTGGGAGCGGGAAAACAGAGAATCGCGAATCTTGTTCAGCACGACGAGTGCATTAGCCGGCGTGTTCAGTGCGCTGAAGCCGTACTTCTGGTCGAGCTCGATGAGCCGTGCCTTGTCGCTGTCGTCGTAATCGGGTTTGCTGACGATCAGGTTCAGCTCCGCGTGATCGTTGATTGCCTCCTGCCCGGCGGCGCCCGCTCCTTCCGCCATCGCCGCGGGCCGGGTGAAGAGGTTCTCCATGTTGAAGGTGGCAATGCGGATATTCATGAATGCCTCCGGTTGTAGTCGTCCGGACGATCCTTTTCTTCGATGCACCTCGCAATGCTACCCGACGTGGGTGGCGATTCGTGTTACAGCCTTCGCAGCCGGACAAACGTACCCCGATTCAAAAGCTTGCGCCTTCCGTGCGGAGGGCAGGAACGGCCTGGCGCGTCGCATGATGCGTTGAGCGGGTTGCGGAAGGAAGGGAGAGAAACATTTGGTGAAGTATGTCGAGGCGAATTAGAGTAGGGACCCGGTAGGCGCCGGGAATGTCGCATTATTGCCGTCAAAAGAAAATGCAGACTGACCGGTAATACCTGCCTTATTCTCGAAGATTAAAGGAACATCTGTGGCGTACGACCTGCTGATCAGGAACGGCCTGGTCATCGACGGCACCGGCACGCCGGGCCGGCATGCGGACGTCGCCGTCGCGGGCGGGAAGATCGTCGAGATCGGCCGCGTTGACGGAAGCGCGCGACAGATCATCGACGCCTCGGACTGTGTCGTCTCGCCGGGATTCATCGATCCGCACACGCATTACGACGCGCAGATCTGCTGGGACGGCGCGGTGACGCCGTCGTCCTGGCACGGCGTGACCAGCGTGGTGATGGGCAACTGCGGCGTGGGCATCGCGCCCTGCCGGCCCGGGTCGCGCGAAGTGGCGATGCGCGATCTCGTCAACGTCGAGGCCATTCCCTTCGAGGTGCTCTCACAAGGCATCACCTGGGACTGGGAGACCTTCCCCGAGTACATGGACGCCGCGGCGCGCCGCAAGCCGTCGGTGAACCTCGGCTTCCTGGCACCCCTGACGCCGTTCAGGCACTACGTCATGGGCGAAGCGTCGATGGAACGGGCGGCGACCACTCAGGAAACCGCGCAGATCCGCGCGCTGCTCGCCGGGGCGATGGACGCCGGCGCATTTGGATTTTCCAGCACGATCCTTAACCAGCATCTCGGCTTCGGCGGGCGGCCGCTGGCATGCCGCAACGCCGACCGCGCCGAACTGAAGGCCTACGCGAACGTGCTCAGGGAAAAGAACAAGGGCGCGATCGAAGTGGCGTTGACCCGGCAGATCGGCGTGCTCGAGGAAGACCAGTGCGAGACGCTCGACTTCCTGCTCGACGAAAGCGGCCGGCCGGTGACCTTCATCGCGCTGTTTGACCGCGATGATATCCCGGAAGCGGTGCGCGACACCCTGAAGCGTGCCGCGCCGATGATCGCCAAGGGCGCGAGGCCGCAGACCTCGCCGCTGCCGCTTACCCGCGAGATCGACATGCGCAGCCCGTTTTCGTTTGCGGCGTTTCCGTCGTGGAAGCGCGTATTCGCGGACACATCGAAACCGGCGCAGAAGACGGTTTACCGCGACCCGGCCTTCCGCAACCAGTTCCGCGAAGAGCTGAAGAACCCGATGGGCTTCGGCAACTGGGAACGCATCACGCTGCACGAAGTTCGTTCGCCGGAACTCAAGCGATTCGAGGGCATGACAGTGGCGGAGATCGGCCGCACTGAGGGCAAGGACGGCGTGGACGCGTTTCTCGACCTGACGCTGG